>NZ_JACJSF010000119.1 GCF_014698035.1 Desmonostoc muscorum FACHB-395 | reverse complement strand
CTATAGAGTCAACCCCTAAGAATATCGGAAGCTGTATGCGTAGAAATACGCACGTACAGATTTAAAAGAGAGGTGCGGAGGATAATACCTCCCATCGACTCTACCTGTTGGACGGCTGACCCCTACGGTTCTCGGTGGATGCCTTTGACTTCTGCTTTGGGGTACAGTACTTTTATCTCTGCGAAGAAAATTCTTTCTGAAAGCGGGTTGTTCATTTTCAAACCCGACAAGTCGATTCAGGATGGCCGGGAAACTGCAAGCTGGATGGTGAAGAATTTGCATGGCAGTCGGATGAAGGAGTTCTGGGAGAAAGCCAGTGCTGAAAAACGAGAACCAAATGCTGGGGATTCAGAAAAAGATGCTGGCTGTGAAGAAATGCGTGCTTCGTATAAAGCATCTATCTCTAGCCAAAGTCACTCAGAGCAAGGGTTCTGTGAACCCTCACGAACTACTCAAGAACATCTCACAATCTCTTCAAAAGAGATTGTGAGATGTATCTCTGACACGCTTACAGAAATTTCGCATGGAGATGAGACGGCGCTCGCTCCCTTGAGGGTCGCTTCGCCTCAGTTTGTTCAAAGCGTGTCAGAGAATGAGAAAGACTCGCCTACGGCGAATGACTGTACATCGCTAGCGCTTGTGGATGATGCACCAAGTCAACCTACTTCGTTGTTGGCTGAAAACCTCTCTTGTGGCGTTGAGCCGAGAGACTGTCATGGAGGTACTTGTTCCGCCGCGCCTGTTGCACAAAATGAAAAATCTTTAGATTCAGCGATCGCTAATCAAACACAGGGGCAAGCAGAACAAAGTAATTCCGCTCCGTTGTTGGCTGAAAACCAAGATTGTGGTGATGAGGTGAGGGACTGTCATGCGGGTATTTGTTCCGCCGCGCCCGTGTCATTAAATCAAAGTGAGATATTTGAATGGTTGGATAGAGCAAACGTTGGAGAATGCCCCCCATTGTGGGTAATTCAATATTTGCTAGACAGCAAGTATTACGCCAGCATGAGGGCAACAATCAGCAAGTTTGAGAAGCAGTGGAATTTATCTGTGGTCAATTATCAAGTGCAAAAATCTAGTGAGGCGTTGTTTACCACCGTTCGCGGAGCGTCTCGTAGAGAAGATATTGTCATTAGATCCAAAGTTAGACTATTGCGAATGGAGAAACTGAAGATGGCTTCTCTGCTTGGGGAAAATCCTGGTTTTGACTTCCTCCAACAATGCTGGAATGATGACCCTGCTTTGCAGATTTTGATCAAAAAGCTTTTGGCGAAGTTTCCGCAATGGGGGATTGCGATTGTGGATGGGGAGTTGGTGAAGTGGAATGAGTAGCGATGGCATACCCGCCATGATCTGGTGGCGATTGAGGAAATGATCCGGCGGTATTTGATGCCGTTGTCAATGAACAGACAAATCAACAAAAGTAATTTTCAAGCGAACTGAACAATAAATTAGTCATGAATGAATTATTTTTCGGAATTGTCTTAACTGTCTTAACTGTCCTTGCATCGTCAATGTATAAGCTATAAATTAATGAGTGCTATACAAATAACATAAAATTGCACATTTAATGAAAAAAATATTACTGTCATGAATGGCTGTAGAACTAACTACTGTCAAGGGAAACTGTGGCGTTGCTCTCAATAATGCGGCGGTATTCGATGCAGGAATAGCACTACAAGGAAACTGGCGATCGCTGGGGCGTGGACGTTCCGCCGTCGCTGCTCAGTCAAAAGCAAGCCCTGACGGATGTTCAAGCTGAAGATGGCAGAGATTCTAAGAGAAAATCAGCTACAAAAACACTATTTCTGTTTCAGTGAAGTAGGAAAAGTAGGTTTAGTAGGTAATTTTCTAATAACCCTTGATTATGCTGCTGATAACCTGTAACTTAGTAGCTAGTACATAGTAACTATTAACCTAAACGAATCATTTTTGAAAAAATCAGTTGTCAGAATTAGAAAGCTCTAAATGGGAAATGCATAATCTTGAAAACTATTAAATTATAGATTTTGCACGAGATTCCACCACTTATTTAGAAATCAGAATTGGGAATAAATTTTGGCTTTTGATGCCAATATTGCTGTTTCGATCAGTCCAAGAGAAATTCAACTATTTGGTAAGAATTCAGGATTCAGGAGTCAGAAGTCAGAATTTATAAGAGGTTTAAGATTAGAAGTACATTCACAAATCAATTTAATTCCTGATTCTTCTACTATTCTGACTCCTGACTTCTGTCTTCTGAATTCTTATCTATTTGTTATCGAATCATTAAACAAAGAAGATAAATCTATGACACTGTATCAAGTCACTCAAACCACCGACAACGGAAATGGCGATGTAGTAGGAAGCCTCAGCTATGCTATCCTCCAAGCCAACCGCAATGCAGGAACTGACGCGATCGAATTGAAAACGAATGTCAGAATAATTAGCGTGATGAAGACGCTGCCTGATAGTGATATGGTCATCATCGGCAACGGCAAGACCGTCAGTGGCGATGCCAACAACAATGGACAGACTGATAATGGAGATTTGCGTCCGTTTTTCATTAAGTCAGGAAACGTGAAATTCTACGACCTGACGATTACCAACAGCACTGCTAAAGGAGGGGATTCTGGCCAAGGCGGAGGCGGTGCGGGAATGGGAGGAGGGATGTTCATCTACGGTGGGGATGTCTCTTTGAGCAATGTAACTTTTAGCAACAACCGAGCGCAAGGAGGCTCCAGGCTAAACGAAGTCTCCGGCAGAGCTGGCGGTGGTATGTTCGGTGACGGCGGCAAAAATATTAGTGGCGGCACTGGCGGCGGCGGATTGTTTGGTTCTAGTCCTGGTCGCGATGGTGGCTATGGTGGCAATGGGAACTACGGCGGCTATGGTGGCAAAGCCAAATTCGATCCTGAGTCCAACGGAGGCAAGGGCGGCTTCGGCGGCGGCGGCGGCGGCGGCTACAGGGGCGGCTTTGGCGGCTTTGGCGGCGGCGGCGGCTACGGCTACCGCTTCGGCGGCAGCGGCGGCTACGGCGGCGGCGGCGGCTTCGGCGGCGGCGGCTACGGCGGCTACGGCGGCGGCAGCAGCTCCCGCAGCCGCGACGGCAGCGCTGGCGCAGGGATGGGAGGTGCGATTTTTATCCGTAGTGGTAGCCTCAGCCTCAACGGAGTCAATCTGAATAACAATTTAGCTAGTGGAGGCAGTGGAGGCAGTAAAGCCCAGAACGGTAAAGGCTTGGGAGGGGCATTGTTCATAATGCAGCGCACTACCAATACCAACAATAACAACCAAGGGATGCCCACGACTTTGCCGACTGTTGTCTCTGAGGGGGCGCAGCCAACCTACTCAGGCAATTCCGCCAGCGATGATACAGGAGCCACCAATAATAACGACAACGTGTTTGGCACTGTCAACACCGTGACTGACTCCAAGGCTGGTAATGATAGTATCAATGGTACTAATAACAGCGATAATCTTGACGGTGGTGCAGGCAACGACACTATCAATGGACTCGGCAGCAACGACATTTTGGTTGGAGGCCAGGGCAACGACAACCTAAACGGTGGTGCTGGTAGTGACATCCTCTACGGTGGACTCGGCAGTGATAATCTCAATGGTGGGGCAGGTAATGACTCCCTGATTGGTGGTGCTGGGAGCGATCGCTTTATTTTCAACTCTGGACAACAGTTCACCCAAGCTAACGCGGAACTCGTGGGACTAGATACCATCAGCGATTTCGTGCAAGGTACTGACAAGATAGTTCTATCCAAAACCACTTTTACCGGAATTGATAGTGGGGTGGGTGATGGATTCAATCAAACTAATGAGTTTCGAGTTGTCGCCAATCAAAATGTCCTAAGCAACCTTCTCCTGAATCTCGGAACAGTCAATATAGTTTACAACTTAGAGACTGGAGGCTTAAACTACATCGCTGATAATCCTCTGAGTCCGAACTTCACTCGAATTGCCACTATTCAAGGCGCTCCCGCGCTGACTGCCAGCGATTTTCAGATTATCGCCTGAGCAAGAGGCAAGAGGGCAAGGGGCTTCTTAACAGGGAGAAGAACCTCATGCATACACCAAAATAGCTTTTGTAGTCCCCAAAATAACTTTTGAGTTCGCCGAAATAATAAATGCGATCGCCGAAATAGCAAATGAGTTCGCCGAAATCACAAATGCGGTACTTAATGCCCAATGAATAATCGCAGTTATTAAATCGTTAAACAAAGAACAAACTTGAGGTTAAATCCATGACACTGTATCAAGTTACTCAAACCACCGACAACGGAAACGGAGACACAGTAGGCACTCTCAGCTATGCTATCCTCCAAGCCAATCGCAATACAGGGACTGACGCGATCGAATTGAAAACGAACGTCAGAATAATTAGCGTGATGAAAACGCTGCCTGATAGTGATATGGTCATCATCGGCAACGGCAAGACCGTCAGTGGCGATGCCAACAACAATGGACAGACTGACAATGGAGATTTGCGTCCGTTTTTCATTAAGTCTGGAAACGTGAAATTCTACGACCTGACTATTACCAACAGCACTGCTAAAGGAGGGGATAGTCGCTTAGGCGGCGGCGGTGCGGGAATGGGAGGAGGGATGTTCATCTATGGTGGGGATGTTTCTCTGAGCAATGTAACTTTTAGCAACAACCGAGCGCAAGGTGGCTCCAGCCAAAACCAAAACTCCGGTGGTGGCGGTGGTGGTATGTTCGGCAACGGTAGCGGCGACAGCGGCGGCTTCGGCGGCGGCGGCGGCGGCGGATTATTTGCTTCTAGCACTGGGTCTGATGGTGCTTATGGTGGCAATGGAAACTACCGCAATGACAGCGGCGACTTTGGGAACGGCGGAAACGGCGGCTACCGTGTCAGCGGCGGAAACGGCGGTTTCGGTGGTGGTGGCGGACAAGCCGACAGGGGGGTGAGCGGCGGGAATGGCGGGAACGGCGGTTTTGGTGGTGGTGGCGGCGGCGGTGGCCGACGCGGGAACGGCGGCTACGGCGGCTACGGCGGTGGCGGCGGCTACCGAGGTACCGACGGCAGCAACGGCAACGGCGGCTACGGCACCAGTACCAACATTCTCAGGTCTGGCAGCACAGCTGGCGCAGGGATGGGAGGTGCTATTTTCATCCGTAGTGGTAGTCTCGCCCTCAATTCGGTCAATCTCAATAACAACTCAGCGAGTGGAGGTAGTGGAAAAAATATCCCCTTGAACGGTAAAGGCTTAGGGGGTGCATTGTTCATCATGCAACGCACTAGCAATACCAACGGTAACAATCAAGGGATGCCCACCACTTTGCCTACTGTTGTCTCTGAGGGAACGCAGCCAACCTACTCAGGTAATTCCGCCAGCAATAATAACAACAATGTGTTTGGCACTGTCAACACCGTGACTGACTCCAAGGCTGGTAGTGATACTATCAATGGCACTAACAACAGCGATATTCTAGATGGCGGTGCTGGCAACGACACTATCAATGGACTCGGCAGCAATGACATCTTGCTTGGAGGTCAGGGCAACGACGCAATAAACGGTGGTGCTGGTAGTGACATCCTCTACGGTGGACTCGGCAGTGACAATCTCAATGGTGGGGCAGGTAATGACTCCCTGATTGGCGGTGCTGGGAGCGATCGCTTTATTTTCAACTCTGGACAACAGTTCACCCAAGCTAACGCCGAACTCGTGGGACTAGATACCATCAGCGATTTCGTGCAAGGTACTGACAAAATAGTTCTATCCAAAACCACTTTCACCGGAATTGATAGTGTGGTGGGTAATGGATTCAATCAAACTAATGAGTTTCGAGTTGTCGCCAATCAAAATGCCCTAAGCAACCTTCTCCAGAATCTCGGAGCAGTCAATATAGTTTACAACTTAGAGACCGGAGGGTTGAACTACATCTCTGATAATCCTCTGAGTCTGAACTTCACTCGAATTGCCACCATTCAAGGCGCTCCCGCGCTGACTGCCAGCGATTTTCAGATTATCGCCTGAGCAAGAGGCTTTCCCTATCTAATTAGAGGGGAAAGGGGAAAGGATTAAAAACCTTTACCTTTACCCTTTACCATTATCTTAAAAAATGACACAGCCGAAATTACACTTTATCTCTGGATTACCCCGTTCGGGTTCCACCTTACTCGGAGCTTTGCTGCGACAAAATCCCCGCTTTCACGCCAGTATGAGCAGTCCTGTCGGGGGTCTAGTCACCAGTATGCTCGAAGCCATGAGTGCAGATAATGAGTTTTCAGTTTTTATTACACCTGAACAAAAACAAGCTTTAACTAGAACGATTTTTTCAACTTACTATCAGCCGCAAGCAGACAAAGCAGTTATCTTTGATACCAATCGCTTGTGGTGTAGCAAATTGCCTTTAATCCACCAGTTATTCCCCGACGCGAAAGTGATTTGCTGCGTGCGGAATGTTGCTTGGATTATGGATAGTGTCGAACGATTGATTCGGAAAAATGCCTTTGATGTGTCGCGTTTATTTAATAATCCTGGCGAACGTTCTACCGTTTACACCCGCACCGAAGCTTTAAGTCAGTCGGGCAGGTTAGTCGGGTTTGCTTATAACGCTCTCAAGGAAGCATTTTACAGTGAATATAGCGAATCTTTACTCTTGATAGACTACGATATTTTAAGCCAAGCACCTGATAAAACCTTATCCCTGATTTATCAATTTCTGGGAGAGTCACCCTTCGAGCATGACTTTACTAATGTGAAGTACGAAGCCAACGAATTTGACCGCCGCTTGAATACAGATGGACTACATCACGTGCGCTCCAAAGTCGAGTTTCAACCTCGTGCAACCGTTTTACCCCCTGATTTATTCGCTCAATATGAGAGTTTATCTTTCTGGGAGACTCCGACTAGCAGTAGTTTAGCAAACGTGATTGTTGCCCAACCACAAATTCCTCTAGCACCCCAAAGTGATACAGAACTGTTTGACTCTTTAAATGGCTCTAAATCGAAAAAATCAACTAAACAAAAAAGTTAAGAATTCAGCATTAACCCAAAGGCACAGCAAAAATGAACGATTTCCTGGATCGAAAACTCTCCAAACGCTTTCGCACCTTAGATGACGATCACAATGGCTTTATTGAGCAGAGCGACTTCGAGATGTCAGTTGCGCGTCTGGCTCAAGAGTTCGGTCATGATGAAGAATCCCCTGCTCGACAACGGCTGCTCGATGTTTGCTTAGGCTTGTGGCAGCACTTGTTGCAAGTAGCCGATACAAATACCGATGAGCGCATCAGTGAGGCTGAGTACAAAAGAGCGTTCGCATTGGGACTGCTAGAAACCCCCGAAGCATTTGACCAAGTTTATATGCCCTTCCTTGAGTCCATTATGGATATCGTTGACCAGGATCGTGACGGTCGGCTGACTGTCACTGATGAGATCCGATGGACTGGTGCTTTGATGCACCTCTGTGAGCAAGATGCCCGCGAAGCATTCCGCCACCTTGACAAGGACGAAGATGGCTTCATTACCACCCATAACTTGCTCGAAGCCATCCGCGCCTATTACTTTGACGACTCACTCGATTCTCCTGGCTATTGGCTGCTTGGTTCTCTCGATTCATAATCCCTAAAGACCTGTAATACGCTTAAGCATCTCGAATTTCTAAAAGATTGAAGGCATTGCTGAAACAATACCTTAGCCAATTTACGAGGGTTCAACACCTGTGGAAACGGGATGAATACGTCTCAGAGAAGTACGCTCAGGTGTACCGCGCTCACCCAAATCAGTAATGCTGGCATACCACTGAGAGTTATTCAGGAAATCTCAGGGCATCGGAACTTAAAACATTTACAGAGATATCTAGAAGTGTCTGACAATCAAGTACTGGGAGCGGCAGCGTTGTCGATGTTGTCACCTATAGCTAGTAATAGTGTAGAGCTAGAAACTAAGCAAAAGCTTGAAATTGACGCACATTATCCCCATTAAAAAGTAGGAAAAGTGGGTTTTGTAAGATGTTTTGTATGAACCCTTGATATCCTGTCTTCAGCTTGATACATTTACTATGCTGTCATTTATATGCAAGCTCATGGAAACCAACGAACAAGAAAACCTGCAAGATCCTCTATTCGAGGAAGTATCAGACTCTGAAACCAGCATTATTCAGGATGGTTCAAACGGTTCTACCGGGGTGGAGGGTGCTGCATCAGCTCACAAAGCCTACACAACTACTGAGGATTCTAATAAATATCTAGCGTCCAAGGAGAGTTATACAGAACCAGACTCCTCCGGGGTGGAGGGTGCTGCATCAGCTCACAAAGCCTACACAACTACTGAGGATTCTAATAAATATCTAGCGTCCAAGGAGAGTTATACGGAACCAGACTCCTCCTGGGTGGGGTAATATTGCATCAGATCACAAAGCCTACTCAGCTACTGAGGATTCTGGTAAATTCCGGTAAATTCTCTCCCTCAACAATACCGTAGCCAAGTCCTATAACTACCACCAGTGCCTGTCCAACGAGATATTCAAGGGCATCGTGACTCGTCCGCTCATTGCTAACATGGCCAGAATTATCTGGTTCATTCGGCGCATCGTCGTAGCGTTAATCTGCGGTAGCAGGCATTGCAACAGTGATAAAATATCGGGCATGGGCGAATTGTAGCGTTTGAGTTGTCGTTGTGGTAGACAATAACTCTACTACAGAGCGCCCTATCTCTTCACCCTCTTCTTTTGGCTAAGGTATTGATTTAGCTAGAGAATTACTTGTTTGGACAAGTGGGAAAAGTGGGTTAAGTAGGACATTTTGTAATAACCCTTGATTATGCTGTCAATAGGCTGTAACTTGACAGATGAAGTATACATTTATCGTTTTAACAAATTAAATGGGGATATTTGCTAAGTTATCTGCTCCAATATTATCTGTCGAGACAGAAATATTTGCTCCACTATATGGCGAGATTGTGCCTATCGAAGATGTACCTGATGTCGTATTCGCCGATAAAATAGTAGGTGACGGTATCGCTATCAAACCAAGCGGTAACGAGGTGGTTGCACCTTGTGATGGTACTATTGGAAAAATCTTTGAGACAAATCATGCGTTCACTATAGAATCCAACACAGGTATCGAGATATTTGTTCACATAGGTGTTGACACTCAAGAGTTGAGAGGAGAAGGCTTTAAACGTATCGCTGAGGAAGGACAGAACGTCAAAAAAGGCGACCTTATTATTGAGCTTGATTTGTCTTTCCTAGAAGAGAAAGCCAAGAGTATCCTGACTCCTGTTGTGATTTCAAATATGGATGAAATCAAAGAACTTCACAAGCTGACCGGTACTGTAACTGTAGGAGATGTAGTTATGCGTGTCAAGAAGTAATATCCTCGTTTTTCCTTTAAATAAATCTGTTAATTAACCTGACTTTTCACGGTATCTGGAAAACCTCTTTGTAAATCTCTCTTCTAAAAGGAGGGAAACTTTGAATTTTCCCCCTTCCCGCATCGGAAAGGGGGTAAGAAGGTTAGGTTTTTCGTGCGCTTTTCCACATAACGTGAAAAGTCAGATATAGAATGTGTAATATGTAAAAGAATCGTTCAAATGATTGTTGACGAGTTAAAAGATAACCGAACAGAAGAAAACATTATTACTGCATTAGAAAACGTAACTCAATTGTTTCCAAAAGAAGATCGGAGTCAAGCCGACGCATTTGTAGAACAATATAGTAACGAGTTAATTAGTGTTTTAGTGGAAGAAGGTGATCCAAGCCTAGCTTGTGCTTTAATTGGTGTTTGTTAACAGTAATCGCCCAAGAAGTACAATTCGTTTTGAAACAATTATCACAAATACGTTGCACCCTACAGTTTCGGCTAAATGCTGAGATTCAACGCACAATTAAGTGTTGTTGGGCTAATGTACCCAGTACGTAAGTCCTAGCGGCTTGTCGCTTTCCATCGCTTACTTGAAAGAAGCACTGCGAACGAGGATCGGTGTTAAGTCACGCCTTAGCCGTAGAAAGTCGCTGCTTGCAAGGAAAGGAGGAAACCGGAGTCTGCACAGGCTAAATTTGAGATAAAGGCTTGGTTTGAGTGGGCGAGGCAACAGCAGATTGTGCTGGGGATGTCGAAAGGAGATATAGCAATCCTAAATCATTTGTGAAAATTACATATCTCTCTCTTCTTTCTTCCCTTTGCGTCCTTCTCTGACGAGACGCTGCGCGAAGGCGGTTCGTTTCCTTATCTATATTTTTCACGACTCATTTAGGACTACTATATACGCTCCTTGGGTGAGGCTGTGGTGTTGGTCCAAATAATGCGGCGGTTGACGGTGCAGTGATAAGTTGGAGTCGTTATGTCAACTCCCTGCATACTGAGAAATACATAGTAATTTAGTATCGGGCAATTAAAATGTTATTTAATATTTTTATGCTTGATAGTTAACTGTCTTAACTGTCTTAACTGTCCTTGCATTAACATTACAATTTTGACATCTTGAAAATAAGAGTTTTACTTTAAGACCCTTCCCTGTAATAAAATACCCAGCAGTTGATGAAACCCCGGAAAGCAAAGCCTCTCCCTTTATGCCGTGATTAACTAGAATAAATAGCATGGTTATCCAACATGGCTTGGCAAAAATTATGAATTATCCTATTAGCAAACCCAAACAAGTTAAACCGTTACCAGCACAATTAATTTCTCCAGAAAACTTTCAGCCTTATGGTCAAGTAATCTATCCCATGCAAGAAGAGAAACCTTATGATTCAACATACGCTCAACTGCTACTTTCTAAAGGTACTCCCTGCTTCTATATCATGCGTCTTGCTCGTCAAGGGCGAAAATTTTATAATATTACCCGTCACGTTCAATGTACACAATGTTTAGGCTCTCTGGGAGGAAAAGAGTGGTTCATTGCCGTTGCACCGCCTTCTGACATATCTCAACCAAATTTAAACCTACTTTGTGCTTTTCGGATTCCTGGTAATTGCTTTATTAAATTAGAAGCTGGTACTTGGCACGCTGGCCCCCATTTCGAGGACGAATTCATTGATTTTTACAATTTGCAACTCAGCGATACAAATATTACTGATTATGAATCATACAACTTCCTAAAGCATCATGATTTCAAACTACAAATTGTATAAAATATGTTTGGGACTAGCGGCAAATTTTATTTATGCTGTGCTGTATTCGTCAAACAATTATTTCTATAGGGTGACATATACCATACTACGAAAAATAGCTTGCAATTCTAGTTATTCTGCTTCTTAGAATTGATTTTATAAACACACTATAATACTAAGATATTGAAATTATATAATCAGATTTACCCACTTCTATTTTTGGATCACGAGGCACAGAACGCATTTTGTCTGCACTTGCTTTAATTGCTTTTGGTTCTAACTATGAGGCTAAGTCTAACCTAGTTAAAGGATTAAAAGCTCTAAATCAACAAGTAAGAATATTGGCTGTATCTCCAGTATACGAAAACCCAGCAATTGGTGAAATGACAACCCCACCTTATCTTAACGGTGTCTGCTTAATAGAGACACACTGGCCAGCACTGGAACTGCATGAGCAGGTGTTGCGCTCTATAGAAAATTCACTAGGTAGAATCCGGGGAGAGTCAGGCAAAGCCCAATGTAGTATCGACTTGGATCTTGTACTTTACGGCAAAGAGGTTGTGTCAGTTCCCAACCTGCAATTGCCTGCACCAGACATCTTACGCTATGCTCATGTCGCTGTACCACTAGGGTTTTTGGTGCCTGATTGGATTCATCCAGTTACAAAAGAAACGATGGCTCAAATCGGGAATCGATTTGAGCGACAAAAAGCTATTTTTTCCCATCAAGTAGAGGTGAATGTCGCAATCGCAGCACAGATATTTAGCCCCAATGCTATTATCCATGAAACCAATAAAATCGATACAATATTTGGCATTGAAAAAAGCTTCTTATGGAGAAATTAAGTAGAGTACAAGTGTTTGAGATACTATTTCTCAATCTCAAAGGTGAAATTGGCGATGATATAGCAAAGGTGCAATTTGGTTTTGATCAGCGTATCTGGTTAATTGCACAAGAGATTGCTCAAAGCACAGATTATGAGAAGAGATTGGTAATTAAAAGAGAAAATCGGGTAAGGGATGAACGACTAAAACCTTTAGAGGATTATAGAAATGAGGAACTAAGACAGATGAAAACAACTATCTACAATTCAGAATCTGATTATCATAAAAACTGTTACAATTTTGTGTATAAAATTACTCCTATAGAGACTCCATCTCATTTGGTAAAACATCGTTAGTTGAAGATATTATTTCGAGAAATTATCAATAATTTGATTAAAATAATATATTTTTGTGCATCTAAAAAAGATAACAATCTTACTCTTCTTAATCTGTTATGGGTAAACTATATGGTTCTACATAAGAGTTTTTTCTCTGATCCTGCGGTTAGTCAGATACTTAGCGAACTGATTGAGATTAGACGTGGCTGCCAAAGTTGGTTAGCAGTTGCCGAAGCCCATTATCACGATAGTACTGGAAAAGCACAACCACTCAGCAGCGCTCCTGAATGGTTAGTCCCCGTGTATCATCCTCGACGGGGAACGCTCAACTGCTTCAGAGACTGTCTCAACTTAAGCAGTTTATATGAAGCTGGATGGACATACATTGACGGTAAGATGAAAGTTACAGTTTACTCAATTGTTGACCTTTGCAGAGGCAACCCTGTGGAGCCTTCCTTACTTGAGAACTACCTCCCTAAACTTCAAAATTATGGAGTTTCAGTGCAAATCTTTCCATTCAACCAAGAACTCATTGTTAAAAGCAAAGTAATATACGAGAGCAAGTTTACTTACGGAACGCGGTCATATTCTGTTAGTGCTGATCAAGTGAGTGATAGTATTCCTGTGGCTTGGTATGACTGGGATTATAAAGTCATAATCCGATACAGCAAGGAGCTAGTGGTAATCTGATTAGATCCAGATTACATTCTTTATCAATAACCTGCGTCCAAGTCAATTCAGCTTAATCATCAAGGAGTTGTAACTTTTTGATTGATTATTTAGAACGACAAAACTTAATCTCTGCTTTAGAGCTTGTTACAAAATAACCTTAACCATTACTTTTTTATAATTATGCCAATGAAACGGATAAAGTTAATACTCCTGTCTGCCACAACACTAACAACACTGCTGATCAGTAATTATCGCGTACAAGCTGCTGATTTTGCTCTGAGTCTTGGAGAGTTGGTAACTCCTCCACCAGATACTAGCATTTCTGGTCTTTGTAGCAATTTACAGCAATGCCAGCCAGAGGATGTAATTACCGTTTCTGTTCCTGAAGGCACTAGTTCTCGATATGTTAAGAATGATACTACTTTTAATGTAACTAAGGCTACTTATACCATTTTATCTGACCAAGATGTATTTTGGAATCCAGCTTCTAAGTTTAGCTTTTTTCAAAAACAAGAAATTTCTCTTGATGGGAAAGTGCTAACTTTTAGTGATGGAGCATTTTTATCTGGAGCAACTGCTCTGTTCACTAGAACAGGTAATGTGCCAGTAAAAATTACTGTCTCCTTTCAAGGTCAACCGAAATCTCAAGCTGTTGTTGAACCCTCAATAATCTTGGGTTTATTGACAATATCTACTTTAAGTTTACTATTGAAAAATCAGGATTTACAAAAAATCTAAATTTAACTGTTGTTACGAAACAAAATACAAGCGCACAGGTAGGTTTATCCTGTGCTTGTAATGCTATTATTTGCACTTTTTTATAGTTTAATTAATGAGTCGAAAGATTGTCTTAAAGACACTGATTTTGCCGTGCCCGTCGTACAGAATGAATTTTCTTTAACTTGAGCGATCACTAATCAAATACAGGCAGCTTTTATTACTATAAAAATGGTACAATTTAAATGACAAATAGGGTGTAAAAATTCATGTATACTATTGAGGAAAGAACCAGGAAGCTCATTAGTGAACAACTAGGTATAAAAGAGGAGGAAATTACCCCAAATGCAAGTTTTGTTGAAGATTTAGGTGCTGACTCTCTGGATACTGTAGAATTGAGAATGGCACTTGAGGAGGAGTTCGACATCGAAATTACTGATGAAGAAGCTAAAAAAATTTCTACAGTACAAGCAGCTATAGATTATATAAATTCTCACAAAACATAAGTTTGAATTGAAAAGCTAGTAACTTTCATGTTCTTAATAATGATTACCACCAAAGTCATCAAAAAGTTTGATGGTAATTCATTTACAAATGTCGCCAGAAGTTCTTACTGATAGTCTTGAGACTGACTACCTTGGGTTCTGCTGTCGCTTCAGGGGCATGACCAACAGCCACCGCAGCAACTTGTGGTGCGGGTGTGGTTAACAAAGAATTAAGCAATCCCATTTGATAATCAACATCTTCTACTGAGCGATATACTCTGTATGGTTCAATTTGCATCCCCAAAGGTGTTGGTACAATCTTCAGATATTGATTTAGGGCATTGATATAAGCAACTGAAAAGTTTTTCTGCTCTACATAAGAACGAATAATTTCTAGTAATCCAATCGCTCTATTGATTTCAGAAACTTCACAATTACTGTCGATTTGTGACTGACTTCTTCTGTAGCCTTTCATCATCTTTTCGGCTACTAGATTGTTGAATTTGCTAACGGCTCTCTGATGATTGCCTAATGTGTGAACTTTGGTTTGTGCTTGATAACCGACTCTGCCCCACTGCACTGTCAAGTTACCATCTTCGACAATGGCCGCCCAGAATTTATTGCTGTTTCGGATAGCATCAACAAAAACTAAATAAATTTCCATGTTTTTAACCCAGTCAACTCGCTAACTTCTGGGCATTGCCCCATCTAATTTGATGTTGTAGTGCTTCAAGTATTGTTTCTGCTTCCAGAGTTGTTAGTCCATTTAAAACAGAGCAGACATCCTCAAACAAGTTTTTATACAATGGATATGAAACTAATAAACCCAGATTAGACAATGCATCCTCAAGTGCCTCGGCAACAGTATGCTTAGTAGAACTGTCTTTTTCTAACGTAAAAATGTAAGTTGCTAATGCCATTCGGAGCATAAGCTTAGTTTCTCTGTCTAACTTCTCTAAATACACACCATATTTATCAACCAGTTGGTCAATAGTTGGAGTCTGCCCGTAATAAGTAACTAAGTCTGTCGTCATGTTTATTCGCCTTATTAAGTATGTTAATTGATTGCTCTCAATTACTAAAAAAAAGAGTGATTGCCCCCATAGAATCAGGAGACAATCGCTTTTTCATCAGTTCATATTCCGAAACTTAGCAGCACGCAAAGACTGAGTTTTCGCTGCAACCACAGGACTACTAGCTCGTCGTGCGGTTGATGCCCAACCTTGCATCCGCTCAACTGCCGCAGCGTCCTGAATTGCAAGCGGGGTGATGTTTTGACGGCAGGTTTCGAGATCAGCAAGCGTTACCTGCTGCGGTCTACCCTCATCGAATGCCAGCAGAGCAGCTTCCGAAGCAAGGGTTTCCAATTCTGCTCCTGAAAACTTTGCGGTCGAGGCTGCGATCGCTTCGAGATATTCGGATTCCAGATGAATGCCAAAGCGTTGTAGATGAATCCCCAGAATCTGGACTCGCTCAGGCTCCGTGGGAAGATCAACAAAGAAAGATTTATCAAACCTTCCCTTCCTCTTGAATTCACTTGGTAGTGCTGATGGGTCATTGCAGGTCGCAACTATAAATACGCCGCTTGTGCATTCAGCCATGAACGTAAGCAAAGTACCGAGAATGCGTTGGGAAACACCGCTCGTATCGCCAATACCAGAAAGTGCTTTTTCTACTTCATCTATAAACAAGACACAAGGTGCGATCGCTTCTGCTGTTTTCAATGCACGTTTAACATTGCCCTCAGACTCGCCAACAAGTGAACCTAAAAGGGACGCAATGTCGAGTTGTAGAAGTGGTAGATTAAGTATGCTAGCGATGTTTTTGGCACAGTGAGATTTTCCTGTTCCGGGTGGGCCAGCCAGCAACACACCTTTTGGTTGGGGTAAGCTAAGACTTCGTGCCTCTTGTGTAAACAGACGGCGGCGACGAGTCAGCCATTCCCGCAGTAAATCCAAACCGCCGAACGGGATAGTTGCAGGTTTACCTAACTCGATACCCATTTGAGACAGTAGCCGAGTTTTGTACTCGACGGCTTTGGGGATGAAATCAGCGCCAACGACGACACCATCATTAGTTAAGTTTTCTTTGACTGTTAACCGAAGGAAGTCGCTAATCTCCTCCAGGGTTAATCCCAGGGCAGCACGAGAAAGAGTTTCAAATTCAGCATTTTCTAGCGTTACAGTAAAAGTCAATTCCTGTTCAATAGCAGACTGTTGTAAGTCATGCAAATAAGAAGTGATATGCTCAAGTATTTGGTCAATACTAGGTAAAGTGACTTCACAATAAGGAATCAATCTGACTAGTGATTCGTGTAATTGTATATTCTGACCCAACAAGACAATGCGTTTATCTGTGGGTTTTAACCTGTGGTAAAGGTTTTTAACTTTGGATAAAATCTCCCATGATAATTGGGGTGAATTCTTAGCAATAAAGGGGTGAATATCTCCGAGGATAAATACACCATTTCCGCTAAAGTTAGCAATGTAATCAAAGACATATAACAATGGGTCAGCGTGTTGTGGTTTCTTATACTCTGGTACTGGCTTAAACATCAATCCCCCATCTGCTGCAATTAAACATTGCTCCAAGGTTGATACTCCCAGATTCCAGAAGAACACAGGACTTGAAAGCTTATTGTTAGCTTCAGCAGTCAGCCACTGAATAATCGTCGCTTCATCAGGAGATAGAACATCAACCGCAGCGATGGGAATTTGTGAATCTAGTGTGGAGAGAAGATTTGAGAGGTTCATTGTTTTTCAATTTGATAAGGAACTGGAGATAATTCGTCGTGTGTGTTTACGACTTTTACGATCACCTCATAGGCTTCGGCATCGCCGTCAAAAACTTCTGCTGTACCGTTGTTCTCTTGGTAGGCAATCGCTGTTACTATTGCATTCAAAAGCACGCACAAACCCTCTGTACTAGCTTTGATGATCACGGGTTGTCTTAGTTTTTGCTGGGCATAAACGTGAACAAATGGGTATTCTTTAGCTAATTCGTTCATGATTGTTTTTGAGGGGGGAACTTGTTGATTCCCCCGTGTTGATTACTGACGTAGGCGTGTTTGACTACTGTTCGTAGTGCGAAGCTGTGGTGCTGATTCTTCTTTGAAAATGCGATCGCCTTCCACAACTCCAAGTGCTTCTTCAAATGGTTGCGTAGCTGATAAACAACTCAGCCCCTCGAACCCCTCAGCCTCTACACGAACTTCACCTGTAGCGTTGTCGAAATGAATCAGTATTGAACGTTCCATATTTATCTCCGTGCAAATTGTTTAACTTCTTGATGTCCGGCAAAAGTCAGCCGTAGGGTTTGCACGGTGCCGTTGGTTGATTCAGCGATCGCACATTCACCAAACTGCTCTTGTAACTCAGCAGCCTTATTACGAACCAAATGCTTACCATAAGCCAGCATTAGTTTATTACTGAAAAAGTCTTGTCCCAGCTTCGGAACTGTTTCGTAACTGTCGTGTATTACGTCGTACACGCCGCTTGACTGACTCCACTTGAATCCGATGTCTGCACGGGCTTTTATGGTGCGACCAGATACGATAATTTCAGCGCTTTGTCCTTGAGAATCACCGTAGTATCCTTTTAGTGGCTGTGCTGTTTCGTGAACTTGTGGTGATAGGTTTAGATCCGTGAGTGCAAAAATAAGACATTCACGGTTAGCAAGTTTAGTTTTAACTGTTGAGAAATGCGACATGAGAATTTTGTCCCTATAGTAAAAGTGCGGTATTCTTTTTGAGGTGTATATGCATTTTTCGTTTAAGGTCTTTAGTCTTGAGCGATGCACCTTCGCCCAAGACTGTTTTTTACCTAAACTTGAACGACATTACGGTAGCCTTTGACAAGCCCACGTCGTCAGTCGCAAGTGATTGTAGATTGCGCTGTTCGTCTAACAACTTGATCCGAATTTCTTCCATCTTTTGCTGCAATTGACTGCGCGTATCAGAACCAAGATTTTTGGACTCAATCGCTGGATCGTTAACGATAGAATCTAAGTGCGCCATCATCTGCTGTAAACTGCTGCCAGCTTCAGGTGAGGCATTTGCCAGTAACACCCGCACTTTCATCAGGTGTTTTTCCATCTTCTTTTTGAACTGGACTGGCTTACGTCCCGGCTCCCAGTCGCTCAATTCTTCAAGGAGTTGCGCTGCCAGTTGTTCACCGCCAGCGATCGCAGATTCCCGTAGCCTTTGCTCCAGATTTTGATCATACTGTTGGATGAATCGCGTGATTTGGTCTAAGCATTCGGCTTGCTGCTGATTGAGTTGCTCAGAAAGTGCCGGGATAATCACCGGACGACCAATAACAACTTGCAAATAGTCTTCAAGGTCGATCAGAATCGGAAATGCTCTTAGCAAGTTGGCTTTGACTGATTCTTGCTTATCGTGGGGTAATTCCCAAGTGTTAAGTGAAAGGAACTGATCAATGCGCTCTTGATAATCAACAAGTCCTGCTTCGTAATCAGCTTTTAATTGATTACGCAATCCAGGGGCGATATTATCTCTGATATTGATTAACTGGTTCCAAACGAGTGGAGCTAAATCAATCGGACAAACCCAATCACCAGTATCAGCAGACATCCATTCTTGAACTGAAGCAATCTCTTGCCTCAGTTGGGCAGCAGCTTCATCTAGCTTTTTGAATACCTTGATACCCCGCAAACCAACTTCGGAATTTGTAACTTTCACAAGGTCTGATTCAATTTCAGAGACTTCAGCTTTTAGCACATCCGCCCATTTAGGTGCGGCAGACTTTGTACTTTTCTTTAGCTGAATGCGAAACCGAATACGGGTTTTATTTAACTGTGAGAAATTATGGCGCTCAACTACTGCATCAGTTAGGAAATTTGCAACGATAGGGTTGTCAATTGCCTGTACCATGATTATTCACCTCAATCATTATTTTTCAATTTCAATTCAGCGAAGCTTTCTTTGTGACTATTTGGATGTCTGTAGTAGCTCTATAGATTACTTTCTTAGAGCTTTTTTGTAGCCGAATATGCCTTTTAATGACTGGTGGTTTATGTATTGACATGGCTTAAAATAGTTGAAGTTGCTGCGAATTATCCTGTACCACAGGCTTTTGATAAACCATGCCTTCGACCTCATAACAGCGAGTCATGAGTTTGTTTCGGTTTAGTCGAAAGCTGACTTTTTTTCTTTGATTTGGCAGAGGTAGAAATAGATACTGTGGATGTTGGATAGTACCTTCATCACCCAGGTATCGAGAAAGCGTACCGTCGATTTGGTAAACTTTCGATGAACTTAACAGTGTCGCGTCATACACTTTAATCAAATTTGTTTCCATCTGATTAGTATTAAACTAGAGTGTGTGATAATCTTTTGTGGAATCGATTTTTCTCTACAGTCAGACTGATTGAATCTGACTGTAGAGTTTTTAATGTAGATAGACGATCCACTTCTTCTCAAGCAGCAACTTTTTCTTGTTTCGGTTTAGACAATCTAGAAGCGCTCCCAGAAGTACGTTTAGTTGTTAAAATCGGTGGGTTAACTTGACCGAATGGAGTCTGAATTTTTAGGTCAGCTTTTAACTCTGATTGCAGCAATACAAGCTGAGTCAAATAGTAATCAACCTCTTCTAGAATCTCAGCTTCTACTTCTGACCGTGAGAGCGGCGTAATCTGATCTGATTCCAGATATTTAACTTCTTCGGTATGGCGAGAAGTCATGACAATATAGCGATAGCCATGACCGCAATTCTCAGCTAATACGCTATCGTGTGGTAATACTTCGATACCAATGACTTTGCCTTGTTGAGTACGTTGTCCAACATTAAACTTTGGGATTCCATAACCGCGTGGAAGTGTGATTGTTGGTTGCATTTTCGTTCCCTTTACATTAATTATTGATTAAAAGTGACAAATACTACAGATAGAAATGCTCAAAAATCTGATTCAATTTTTCCTTTGATTCATCAGGCAGAGCATTAAAATCAAACTCTTCAGAGTCCCAAACTTCATCAAGACTTGTTGACTCATCAACGATATTTGCAATCAAACAAGATTCGTCGTCGTACTTCCAGCCATTTGCTAAAAGCCACGGTAAAAAACCTTCAGATTGCAATAGTTTCTCGATGTCGAACAAGTCAGAAAACTGTTGTAAGTTTTCGAGGCTAGGGGGAACGATTGTTGTAGTCATTTGTTGCTATTGGTAGTAGTGAGTACACAGCAAAAAGAGGGGGGAAAAAGGTTAAATGGATTCATGAATTAAACCGTCTGTAGAATAGTAAGGTTTTACCTTTACCCCTTCCACTTTCCCCTTCTTCATTAGCTGTAAACAAGACTTGAGAACTTATAAAATATGCTTCCCTAATTGAAGATAAATAAGAAAGCATAAAGGCGAACACAATTGCTGCAATCACCTCAACAAGTATTTGGCTATTAAGAAGGCACATCTTCCCAGTAACCAACTTCATCATCATAATTTGCTTGCATAGACTGCAATTTGTTGACGAAGTTAGCAAATTCTTCATTAGTTAGTAACTGCCTTCCTTTTTTCCCATAGTTATCTATGAGAAACTGTTTGCCCTTCTCCTCTTTCCAGCCTAAAGCTTCAAT
Source organism: Desmonostoc muscorum FACHB-395 (assembly GCF_014698035.1). Lineage (GTDB taxonomy): Bacteria > Cyanobacteriota > Cyanobacteriia > Cyanobacteriales > Nostocaceae > Nostoc > Nostoc muscorum_A. Next base: position 532 of record NZ_JACJSF010000119.1, on the reverse strand, counting down.
CAATCGTTGCGACTCCATCATCAATTGATTACGATCAAGTGCATGAGACGTATGCTTTGGTAAGTTATTGTTAGGCAATCCTTTTTTCCACCAATCGCAGATGGAATTATGCACAAGGGCAATTTCCTGAGCTATTGGTTTCTTGCCAATACAATAACTTTCCCAGTTGAGCGCAGTTGGCTTTTCGTGTCCGGTACATACACAGGCATTGGAAGTTTGCCCCCCTTTCTCACGTTTCTCTGTTTTCAATGTGGGACAAAATACCCACATTGAATGCCAAAGTAAATTTTTCGGTTGGTGATGTTTGCCTTGAAAACTTGCATAAGCTTGTTCGCAGGTTTCACGGAATGCCATTAGTTGTTGATCAAACGAAACTTGGAACACTCCCCAAGCAGTTATTTGTACTGGTGCGATATGAAGAGGTAGATTTTGGGCATCGACGAAAATCACCATATACCGCCTACCGAATTTGTAGGCGTTCTTGTCCAAACCATCACTGCTACGCCAAACTCCAATCACCTTTCTATCGTTT
>NZ_JACJSF010000118.1 GCF_014698035.1 Desmonostoc muscorum FACHB-395 | reverse complement strand
GTCAAATTGCGGATATTCTCAAGTCTCGTGCCGAAGTGCTGTTGCAAGATACCCGCGATCGCAATAGTCTTTTGGGGCCAGTTGTTAGCACCGATCTCTTTGCTGGTCTAGTGCGGACAACAATGCACCTAGATTTAGATGATTTGATTGAACCGCAAACACCACAAACCTTTAAACCACACGGCCCACACCAATTTTCACATTCTACTGAAGAGGGCGATTCTGTAGCAGCACCTGTTGAGAAAGCGAATGTTTTGGCAATGCTTGATGAGGTGACAACTTTAGAAGATGTCCGCAATTTGGCATCAGATGAGGATGTGGAAAAATGGCAAAGTGCAATCGCTAACCATCTGATAAATGTCAAAGATGAGATTTCTTTAGTTAAACTGCAATGTGTGTTGCAAATGCCGATGGTGGAGGTGTGGTTAGGACTATTGCTGGGTGGGTTTACATTAGAACAGCGTGGTGATTTTTATAACAGTCGGAATATTTGGGTGAAAAGTTCTCCAATTACTAACACCTAGCCGATTTGATTTGAAATTTTGAACTTTCAAGCTGCTTTGACACCCAATAAATTTATCCCTTCTGCTGCTGACCAACCAGATTGTATTCTCTTTCAACAAACGCCAGCAGCTTTGACTGCAAGGATGACAAATACGGTGAAAGCAAAATCCCCAATCCTTGCAACTACAAAATATTTGAAACCCTTGATTTATTGTTACAATAGTATTAGTAGTTAACAACCCCCAGAGGGTTAGTCTGAGCGCTATTGAGCTTATTCGTTGTCAGAAGATTTCTTATTTTCTTCGTCATCCTTGTCAAAATTTGTATTGCTAAGGGGGACTTATGGGTGAATCGAAACGCCGAAAAGCAATATTAGGCAATCACTATGGCTTGCCTAATATTTTCAATGAAGTCCAATCAATGTGGACGCAGATTAATTTCTCGCTCAAGCGAGTCAAAGATTCTGATAGTGGATGTTTACTTGTTCAATGTTCTAACAACGACCGAGGATTCCATCAAGACACTATTGCCCAAATTCAAAAAGAAATAGAAAATTGGAAATGTGATTTGGATATTCCTATCTTGATCCAAGTTCTCCCAAGGGGAGTTCAAAATTCAGGAACTAAACTTTTTGATGGGTTCGTTACCCTTTGGTGTAATTGTCCAGAATTTGAATTGTGGCGAGAAATATTTGAAAGTGAACGAGTTTAGTAAACTTTGTTGCATTAAATTATTGTTTCCTCGCTACACAATCATTTCTGTTGCCTCCACTCGATTTTGTACTCCCGTTCCATAGCCGCCAGCAGCTTTGCCTGCAACGAAGATAAATAAGGTTTAGCTTGTTTCCCCAACCCCTGCAACAGCCAATCCACAGCCTCGTCACGCCTGGCCACTTGATGCAACTGCTGTAACCTCACACATAGCTGCTGCATGAATTGGCAATCTTCATCAAGCAATTCCAGTGATTTCAGGTGTTCGATTTTTACAGTGTAGTCGCCGTCCCATGTCTGGACTGTACAACTATATTCGCCAACATGAGTTACCACGCCCCAATAACCCCCTTTACCTCTCAAGTCTGGATTATCTTTGGGCAGAAGAACGCATATCTCCCCAACGTGGTAAGGATTGGGTACTTTCGGACTTTCGCGTATCCTATCCACTACGTCTTTCACTATGCGACCAGATGGAATCTTATTGCCAGCTTGCTCTACTGCCTGCTGCCAGACATTCGCTTGCACAGCCGGTTCCAACTCGGCTTTCGCCAAAAAACGCAATTGTCGTTCGTTGGTCGGCATTGGAATTTGCCGACCATTGGTCGGCAAAAACTTTTGAAGATTTTCATATACAACAGTTGCCGAAATCTTCAAGTACGCCGCGTCACGACTATAATTGAAGCGATCTCGGCAGTATTCTTCAAAAGTACGGTGCGTGGAACGGTACAATCGTCTGTCCCGCAACTCCATCAGCGCCTGACCCGCTTCTAAAAATGCACGTTCTACACGGTGTTCCAATTGCAAGCGTAAGCTTTGTTCTTGGTCGGTCAACTCTCTTACTTCAACAGCCGTCACCGTAATTGTTGCTGAGGCTGGGTTATCCTGCCCAGAAGTATTTTCCTGTGCAGAGTTGCTTGCTGGCTTTGGTTCACCAGATGTCACAGGGGTAATTTCTTGCGTCTGGATGGTGGTTTGTTCATTGCCCAACCTCCAGGCTGACAGCAGTTGAACAAATATTGAATTGTGTCATCATGGAAATATAGAGTTTTTATTTATGCCCCCATCCTTTAAACAGGTTGGGGTTTTTCATTGCTTTTTATATTTTGCACTGATGAAAGAATACTTTGACGAAAATCAGTCCAATACCACAGTTAACAAGAAAGACTTCAGAAGTCAGAAGCCTTAATTCGATTCGGACTTCTGACAACTGAATTCAATTTCAGCTTATTCTAGAAAATACCCTCTTCAGCACATGGGTAAAACAACGGCTAATGCTTGATTATTTAACGGCGGGTATTGCATTTTGGATGACTTTGTTTGGAGTACAAGAGTCGTTGTTAGAATTTCGCCTGGGTTATCTCGGTCGTTACTGGTTTATTGCGATTAGTGCTAGCTTACTTCTGAGCTTTTTCCTCTCGGCTCTGGTTATTGTGTCACTAATCATTAACTTGACAATAAATCCATTCACTTTCCCAGGTAATGTGATTCTCTCAGGAATTGCTGCGGTAATCTTTAGTGTGATTCTCACCCTAGCGCAATGGCTGATACTCCGTCAATCCGAGATGACACCAAGAGTCTTTGCACTGATCAATACTGTTATTGGAATTCTCGTTTACTTCCTACTGGTGTGGCTCAATGAGGGTAGTTTGGAGTGGAGCGGTAATCTCATTCAAGGCTGGAAAACTGTAATAATATTTTTAGCTGGTGGTGCGATTAACGGAGCAGCCACTGGTAAAGGTTTGGATTTATACTGTGAGCGAGTAGAGCGGCGCTTAATTCAACTTGAGAGAGACAGGATAGCAAGAGAAACCAGAGATAGACAAAGAATAGAAAGAGAAATACTTTCAAGAAAAAAGCTTGAGACGGAAAAGCTTGAAAGGGAAGCCCTAGAAAGAAAAATGATTGAGAGAGAAATGGCCTTAGCTGAAGAGAAAAAGTGGTACGAAGAACATGGTGATGATGATTACGATTATGAGGATGAAGATGATGAATAATAATATTTGAGTATCAATTTACACGCTAAAGTGCCAGGCTAAAATGAATCCAAAGCACAAAATTACCCTGGCTTTTATCCTTCTATAGTAGTAAAGGAGAATTTTTGTGTAGCCAAGGGACTTGATAGTAGCCAAAATCTCATTGAGACAAAGAGGCAAGCGCGGTCTTCTACCTTGCTGCCAGCTACTCCCTTTGGATCTGCATAGTATTTATTGAACTCTTGGAGCGCGATCGCAATCTCAAAAGTTTTCTTGGCTTTTAACCATCTAATATCAAGCATATAAATGTTGCTAGCTTAAGTTCAAGATTAAAATCATGATTTTAACTTGTAAAAATAGTCTTAAATTAGCAATCCTAAAAGAAAGGTTTAATGTAAAAAACTGTAATTATCAGTAACTAGCAACATAGTATAAAAACTGAGTTAAATTAATCTAGATAACTTACTAGAAGATGCAACAGATGCCCAAGTTCAAGATTGAGATAATTTTTGCTATTACCAATAGCATGAGAAAAGTTGTTCTAAAAGGCTTTTAAAATGTATTTCGAGTACTACCATAAAAAATGTAGCTTACCAAACTTAGCATAAATACCTTATGAATTTTCTGACTTATCTCATGCATCTAGCAAGTTCAGGAGCTGTTGCTTACTATACTGCTTCTCAAATCCGTGACTCTAAAACTCGCCCTATTGTACTTAAGGGTTTACATTTATCAGAGGCTGGTTCCGTTGGATTTCTGTCTGCACTTAGTGAGCGTGCAGCTAATGAAGGCGATACATGGCTAGCAGAAAACTTAAAAAAACATGCATTGGATGAAACTAAGCATAGCCAAATTTTTGCTCATGCGTTAAAGCAAATAGATAAAAATTTCATAGATTCAGAGCCGAAAATTGCACCTAAAGGTCAATCAAAACAGGGGCGTAGTCCTCTCTTTGCCGCCTACTATGAGGGTTATAGCAAAGAACAACTTAGCCCTGCCGTGATTGACTGGGATATCTTTATGGCGAGTACTTATATTATGGAGTTGGATGCTGGTAAAGACTATATGCGAATGGCGAATGTATTGCCTGATGATGAGCGTGCCACTCATAACTTAAAGTTGGGGATGTTAAGCATAGCTAAAGATGAAACAGGTCATGCTGCCTACCTTTATGAAGCAATGATGCGGCGAATGCCTGCGAGTCAAGTGCAAAAATTAGTTGATGAATGGCGCACCCGTAAAGTTAAGGCAGTATTTAAAGTAATTGATTATGTCCTTAAAGACACCGACACGATAGAAGCAGCATAACATCTTTAAATAAAATAAGTAGGTAGGCGAGAAAACTTATAACTATGTCATTGCAGAATCGAAGTAAAGTAATCACAAATTTTTTTACATTTTGTTACATAATTAGGTTTATTTGTACCTACCTACTTAGCAGTCATTATTAAGCTAATTGAATCTCTAAGCAGAAGTTCTTCAAAGTTTATTCCTGAATCGTTTTAAGAATTTTCCTAATAGGTATCTAAAAGCTATTTTGGCTCTCCCAGACTTCATTTGATAAGTTAATACTAAAAAACGGTAAAAACACCTGATGTAACTAAGTTTCGCTAAAACAAAATCAAGGATTTAATAAAAATATGCTTTCTGATTCTTAAATTCCTTACTATATAAGGACTTAACCTGGTATCAAGTATTAATTTTCTATAACTAGTCTAGGAGAGCCGCTATTTTTATCTATCAACTAAAATTTGCTTCCTTATTTAAAAAGACGAAAACTTTATGAAGACTATCATCAATACGTTTCTAATTACAGTTTTTCTTTCTTTTGCAAGCATCTTTCCTTCTGAGGCTCAAATTACTCCAGATATTAGTTTACCTAATAACACTGATATCAAAATAGAAGGAAATAATCGAATTATTGAAGAGGGCACTCAGGTAGGAAACAACCTTTTTCATAGTTTTCAATACTTTTCTATACCAACCGGAAACACAGTTATATTTAATAACACTTTAAATATTCAAAATATTATTACTAGAGTTACTGGTGGATTAATTTCTAATATTGATGGACTGATAAAAGCCAATGGAACAGCTAACTTATATTTGATGAATCCAAGTGGAATCACTTTTGGAGCAAATGCTCGATTAGACATTGGCGGTTCTTTTTTAGCAACTACAGCAAATAGTATTAAATTTATTGATAGTACAGGATTTAGTGCTACAGAACCTCAATATCCTCCTTTGCTAACATTAAATGTACCTGTTGGCTTACAGTTTTATGATACCCTCGGAGAAATTAATGTGCAAGGTAATGGTTTTCCCATTCAGAACTCTATCTTGAGATCCCCTATAGATGCAAGTGTAATTTCTACGGGTTTACAAGTAAAGCCTGGAAATACTTTAGCTTTAATAGGAGGAAAGATATTATTGGATGGAGGAGTCCTTAGTGCCAAAAATGGAAGAATTGATTTAGCAAGTATACAGCAAGGAGAAGTTAATATTCAGTCAGAAGATAACAGGTTATTCTTAACCTATGAAAAAAACATGAGTTTTAGAGATATAAGTTTTTTAAAAAATGCTTTAATTTATGTTAATAGCACAGAAGGTAAAGGAAATACTATTAATATTCGGGGAAGCGATGTAAAAGTATTAAGTGGTGCGCTAATTATGAGCCAAAATCAAGGATTTAAGCAAAATGGAGAAATTAGTGTTAACTCTGAAGTTTTGGAAGTTAAAGATGCATCAGAATTTGGTATTAGCGGTATCTATACTAGCAACTTTGGAAACACGCCTGGAGAAAATATTGAACTCAATTCAAATAAAATAACTATTGGGGGAGCGCAAATAGCTACTACTACTTTTAGTAATGCTCCAGGTGGTGAAATAATAGTAAATGCTAACGATTATTTAAAAATTACTGGCTCTACTCCATCTGATGTTAATCAATTTGGATATGGTGCTATTAATAGTTTCAGTTATCTTAATTATGGAGATAGTGGAAATATTACTGGAGCAATCAAGAATTTGATATTAGAAGATGGGGGTAATATTACTACAGCTTCTAGTTCTTTTGGTAATGCTGGGAATTTAAAATTAAGTACACAAAATATTACACTCAAGAATGGAAGCAGTTTAGGAGCTACAACTTTTAATAGTGGGAAAGGAGGTAATGTTTTAATAAATGCGAATAATACCATAAACATTATAGGTAGGTCGTCTATTGTCGGACCTAGTACAATTAATGCTGCTACTTTTGGTAGTGGTAATGCTGGGAATTTAGAAATTAATACTTCAAAGCTAATGATCAGAGATGGTGCGGGTATATCTACAAGTACCGTATCGTTTGGAAGTGCTGGGAATATTAATATTAACGCTTCTGGTTCAGTAGATATTTCAGGAGTAGATTCAAATTCAAAACTTCCTAGTTTTATAGATTCATCAGGAGCTATTTTAGATAATAGTTTGAGGATTAGATTTAATAGAGTGCCTCCTACTCCTACTGGAGACGCAGGCAAATTAATTATTAATGCTGAACAAGTTAATATTGATAACAATGCTCAAGTTAGTGTTAGAAATAATGGCTCAGGCAATGCAGGAATCCTTGAAATTAAAGCTAAAGACATTAACATCACAAACAACGGCGGCGTTACCGCGACCACTGCCGTAGGTGAGGGAGGTGACATTATCTTCAATGCGAACAATGTTCTATTACGCAATAGCAATATCTCTACAACTGCTGGACAGCAAGAAACCAAAGGGAACGGTGGAAACATTAATATTAATACGGAACTATTGCTTCTCTTAGAGAATAGCAAGATTACAGCGAATGCCTTTGAGGGGCGGGGTGGTAATGTCACTATCAATACTCAAGGAATCTTCCCTTCTTCTGATAGTAAAATTACAGCTACTTCAGACAGAGGAATTGACGGTATAGTTCAAATAAATACTTTACAATTTGATTTCATTAAAGCAGCGTTCGTTCCACCAGCAATTAATATTCCTACAGTTGCTCAGATTTGCGCTACGCAATCGGGTAAAGCACCTAATGAGTTTGTGGACAGAGGATCTGGAGGTATTCCACAAAGCCCAAGCGATCCCCTCAACAGCACTTATGGCTGGAGAGATGAGCGACAACCTATTTCCACTAAACAATCACAACAGCCAATACAGATCGAAGTAGATCAAGAATATGTAGAAGCACAAGGATGGAAAGACAATGGAAATGGTACAGTAAGTTTTACAACTAAACCAAAAGAAGTGATTTCTTATGGTTCTTTATCAGACTCACCTTGTCACAATTCTCAGAAATATAAATAGAAGGATACAGAGAGCATTGAAATAAAACAGCAGCTTTATGTAGCTAAACATAATTAATGACATAATTTCATTGCGAATGCAGCGAAGCCTAATGTAGGCGAAGCATTCTCGAAGGGTAGCAATCCCAGTCCTTGCGATTTCTATCAGGGCAAACGCGAGGGCTGTAAATATTTTTGTTCATCTACTTAGCTGCTTCTATTAGATAATGAAAAAGTTTAAAAAGTTGCTTCTATGTTAAGAAAATGCTATGTCGTCCAAATATCGATACTTAAATGTGTTCGGAGCAACTTTTTTTCTAGTAATTCCGATATCAACAACTAACCCGCTTTTAGCAAAAACAGCACCTCCAAGACTCTTTACACAGCAAATACCAACAATTCCTCAGAGACCACAAGTTCCTTCTCCAATAGAAAGAAGAGAAGAACTGCAAATACCTCCTGCTTCAGTGCCTATGCCTGAAATTCCCAAAATAAACCGAGAAAAAATTAAAGTTGAAAGGTTCATATTCAAAGGCAATACTGTCTTATCAACTCAACAACTAGAATCAGTAGTTGCTTCTTACACAGGCAGAGAAATTGCATTTTCAGAATTGCTCGAAGCTCGTACAGCAGTCACGAGGCTGTACACTGAACAAGGATATCTAACTTCTGGAGCCTTCTTTCCTGTTAAAGAGAATCAAGCGATTACAGCCATTGGAGGAGTAGTCACTATACAAATTGTTGAAGGCAAGTTAGAGAAAATCAATGTTATGGGTAGCGCACGATTACAAAATTATATTCGTGAACGCTTACGGACAAACACTACTGAAGTATTTAATAGCAAACATTTGCTCACAGCTTTGCAATTATTGCAAACAGATCCTTTGGTTGAGAAAATTTCTACAGTTATAGATAAAGGCTCTCAATTAAGTACTTCTGTTTTAAACGTTACAGTCCAAGCACGTCAACCCTTTAGAATTGAAGCTTTCTTAGATAACTCTCGCTCACCTGCCATTGGCAGTTTTCAGAGACGAGTTGAGTTAAGCAATGCTAACCTCTTGGGACTAGGAGATCGGTTGAGTCTGGGGTATAGAAACACTGAGGGCAGTAATACTCTAACAGCTGATTATTCTATTCCTCTCAATTCCCAAAACGGGACTGTGCAGTTTTTTTATGCAAATTCTTCTGCCAATGTTATTGAGCGTCCTTTTAGCAGACTAGATATTCTTTCTGATGCTCGTGCTTACGAAGTGACTTTGCGTCAGCCAATACTACGACAAGCCAGCCCTAATTCAACTCAAGAATTTGCTTTAGGATTGACAGCTTCCCGACTAGAGAGCGAGTCATCATTACTCAACACTCCTTTTCCTTTAAGTGCTGGCGCAGATTCTAAAGGGCGAACGCGAATTTTCGCTCTCAGATTTTTTCAAGAATGGACACAACGCACAAGACAAGGAGCATTATTGGCACGCTCCCAGTTCAATTTGGGAGTTGGTGCAATTGATGCCACAGTTAACGATTCCGCTCCTGACAGTCGCTTCTTCTCTTGGCGAGGACAAGCTTCATGGCTACAGCGTTTAGCAGCGAATGGTACATCCTTGGTTGTCAGAGCAGATATTCAGCTAGCTTCTCGCCCTCTTGTGCCATTAGAACAATTTGCTAATGGTGGTATAAATTCGGTCAGGGGTTACAGACAGGATACATTTTTGTCTGATAACGGAGCTTTACTATCAATTGAAGCACGTATTCCCGCTTGGAGAACAGACACTGAACAATTACAGGTCATTCCCTTTTTTGATGTAGGAACTTCCTGGAATAATACTACTGGTAAAGATACTGGAATAACAGTATTTTCAGGAACACTGGCATCTATAGGGCTTGGTATACAGTACCAGTTAGAAGATCGCCTTAATGCTCGTCTTGATTGGGGCGTTCCTTTGATCCCTGCTGACACTAACTCAAATTTAGAAACATGGCAAGAAAACGGATTTTATTTTTCTATCAATTACCGACTGCTTTAAAATATCTAATCTTGGGACTATCTTTAACGGTAGTGATAGTTTTATGTCAAGTCCAAGCCAAATCCCAAACTTCTGCAAATTTAGAACAGTCTCAAGCACAACTTCTCAATCAACAAGGATTTGAGGAGTTAAATAAAGGACAGCCTCAAGCCGCACTACAAACATGGAAAGCAGCTTACAATATTTACTACAAATTAAAAGATTCTGATGGCATTGCTGGTAGCTTAATTAATCAAAGTTTAGCACTACAAGCAAGTGGTTCATATCTTAGTGCTTGTCAAACTCTAAGCAAGATTCTAGAGCTAGAGGATTGGATTTGCTCTAGCCCGATTGAATTACGGGAAATTTCTCAACAAGCCTATCTAGAGGCGTTAAAGTTTGCTTTGGAAAAACAGCCTTTTTCAAGAGTCAGAATTATTGGACTCCGTAATCTAGGTGATGTGCTGCGGCTGATTGGTAATCCAGAAGCATCTTCGATTATATTATTCAATGCTATGGCAATGGCTGAAACTCTAGATTCAAAACAATCAGATATTTATAATCAAATTTTATTGAGTTTAGGTAATACAGAACGTGCCCTTTACATCCAAGCTAAAGGGAAATATCAGCTAACTGATGATGTATTTACTAAACAGAAATCACTTAAAAAACTTAAGTCAAAAGCTCAAAATGCTCTGAAATTTTATCAAGAGTTAGCAGGCAGAAAACAAAATGTACTTCCCCTGCAAGCAAAAATCAACCAGTTAAGTTTAATCTTAGAGATAGAAAAGTGGAAGAGCATAGTAATTTTAGAAAATCCAACTAAAAATGAATACCTTCAAACATTAGTTAATAGCTTATTAAGTCGCCCAGAAAGATTTGAATCATTCCCTGCAATCGAATCTATCTATGCTCAACTTAATATCGCTCAGACTTTAGTGCAAATTGACCAAGATATCCAGTTAAAGCAACTTGTTTTCTCTAGAAAAGATAATCCGTTATCAATTTCATTACTATTAGCGAATAAAGCTAACACTTTAGCCCAAAAGCTGAATAATAACCGAGCCGAATCTTATGCATTAGGAACGATTGCTACCATCTACAACTCTTTAGGTAAAACACTTGAAGCAACACAATATTTTGAAAAAGCTATGGGACTAGCTCAATCAGTACAAGCTTGGGATATTGCTTATGAGTGGCAATGGCAATTAGGACATTTATATCGAGTCTTAGGAAAAGTTGATAAAGCCAATCAAGTATATGAATCTGCTATTAACAGTCTTGAACAAGTTCGAGGTAATCTTCTAGGGGTAAACCCGGAAATTCAATTTAATTTCAAGGATAAAGTTGAACCTATTTACCATGAATATATGGAGTTATTATTTTCCCAAGATGAGGTAAAGTCAAAACGAGCAGTTGAAATTCAAGAGAAGCTAAGACTCGCTGAAATAGAGAATTTTTTACAATGTGGTAGATTGAATTTATCTTCTTTAAGGAATGAACAAACTCTAAAAGAATTATTTCCAATTATTTATTTAATTAAGTTGAGAGAGAAAGTAGAAGTAGTTGTTAGAACACCCCAAAAATTTTATCGCCATACAGTAGACTTTAACCAAATAGCTGACCCCATTGATAATTTACTTAAAATTGTTCAAAAAAAGCAGTTTGTTAGAACTGAAGATGTTAACTATTTTATCTATTCTAAAACTCTTTATAACCTCTTGTTTTCTCCGATTAAGCAGTATCTTCCTAGTTCAGGAAGTTTAGGATTTGTTCTAGATAGCTATTTCCAGAATTTACCTATCGATATGTTATATGATGGAAAAAAATATTTGACTGATTCATATAGCATTGTCACAGCTTCAAGCTTTCAACAATTGCACAATCATTCAGCTAAATTCCAAAATTCTAATATTTTAATTGGCGGGATTTCTCAACCTAGTCCTAGTCTTAACGACCCCTCAGTTCCTAAAAATTTACTAGCTTTGCCAGAAGTAAAAGCAGAAATCGAAAATATCAAAAAAAATACTACTTCTGTTTTAACTTTAATTGATAGTGATTTTAATAGTCGCAGCTTTCAACAAAAAATTGAAAAAAATTCATTTTCTTTAGTTCATTTGAGTACTCACGCTCAATTCAGTTCTGACCCTGAACAAACCTTTGTCTTGACTTGGGACAAACCTTTAAATGTCAAAGACTTGAAATTTTTGCTCAAAAATGAAGGCGACACAATTAATTTACTTGTTTTAAGTGCTTGTCAAACTGCAAAGGGTGATAAACGCTCTGCCCTTGGAATTGCTGGAATAGCTGTACAAGCCGGAACACGCAGTACATTAGCTAGTTTGTGGCTAGTTGATGCTGATTCTACTGCTCTATTGATGGAGGAGTTCTACAAAGGATTGAAAAATGGACTTGTTTTACCAGAAGCACTAAGACTTGCAAAACTGAGTTTGTTGTCTAGTGAAAAATATTTCCATCCCTATTACTGGGCTGGCTTTATTCTTGTTGGCAACTGAGTTAAAAAGCATGTCAGTGGAAGGATAAGTTGTCTACTGCTTCCATTTATAGACCAGTTATCGTCTCACCAACAAAGGACTGTGCAACAACTTATGGTGTCGTCTGCAACGAGTCAGCACTGGTTAAATCTAACCGCCCCTTGCTCTTTCTCGTCTTTTCTGGCTCTGATCTGCAATTTTCGCTCCGGCTTCTGCTTTGACTAATTCATCGGCATTATTCTCTTTTCGAGCTAATTTGGTTGCAGTTGCATATGCAGATATAGCCGCAGATGGCAAGTATGCCTCTAGGTAGCGATCGCCTAATAATCGATAGATAGTGGGATTTTTACTACCTGCTTTGGCTCTTGCCTTTAACACCAGAATCGATTCGTTCAACAAGTTCTCTGCTTCGTATACACTATCTACATCAATAGCTAATTCATCTTGGAACTGATTGAGACTTTGAAGACGATTGATTGTCGTCGCTATCTCTTGTGCCTTATCAATAGGGACTATCAAAAGAATAGAGGCACTAGCAGCAATAGGCTCATCTCCACGATTAGCAATGACGTTTACATTGTAAACATTCCCCGGCTCCATAGCTGGCTGATCTTTCGGGTATGGCAGTTGAGTTGCCTTAACTTCAACTGACCAGTTAACTCCTTTGCCTTCGATTTGCACCATATAGCTAGTAGCTGAAGGAGTGGCAGACCAAGATAGTATTGGATTGGTATTTAAAATGACGACACCGTAGGGAGTGATTAATGTAGGTATATTTTCATCTGACCCTGGGCCTTTGGGTGTCACACAGGTATACCCATTTTTCAAAGTACAATTCTCAAATCGGCGCTGGGAAAGCGGTAAACAATGTTCACTTACAGTACTATCTGTGAGGTATAAAAGCTTTCCATGTGAATAACAAAAAATCTCAACCTTACGCCCACGAACTGGATGAATTTTGTCATCTTTACAAAGCTTACTCTGGGGTGTCCAATTGATATCGCCACTAATAACTTTTGCTACAACTTCACAGTCTCGCTCATGTGAATCGCTTCTACTTACTGATTGAGCTTGTCCCCCTGCACTGCTAAAGCTTGAAAACAACAGTATTAATGCAATGGCTACGAATTGAGACTTTGAAACTTTTTTTATTTTGGCTGTTGACTTTGCTACAATCAGCATTCCTATTATTTAGTAATTTGTTATATATTTGATAGCTTATCGAAATTGACGCACCTTAGTCAATTCGTTGGAAAAATGCGCTGTAGAATTTGTTGTTTCCAATCTGAGATTTCTGGTAGACCAGAATTATTTGATATTAAGCAAACTTCCCAATGTGTTCTAGCATTATCCAAGTCACCTAAGGCTTCTTGTGTTTTTGCTAGCAAGCAGTGAGCATCTACTCTTCGAGAATCTAAATCTACCGATTTTTGCAAGTAATCTTTGGCCTCTGCATAACGCTGTTGTTTGAATCTTGCCCAGCCTAAATTTTTGTACAAGGCTGCTTGCCATACTGGATCTGAAGTGCCTTTCAATCCTTCAAGTGCTAGTTGTGCTGCCTCAGAGTATTTTTTTTGTATATTTTTGAGCCGTGATAAATTGTTGACAGCATTCATCGGTTGATTCTTCCCGTGCTTAATCGATAACTTGTATTGCTGCTCTGCTTGGTCATATTGACCTTGTTCATCATAAAAATTGCCAAGATTATAGTGTAGTTCCCAAGCGTTAGGCTTGAGTTTGAAAGCTTTTTGGTAGTTTTCAATCGCACAGTTTAAGTCCTGAGTTACCTGGCAAGCTACTGCCAAGTTATTATATATTTCATCATCTTTTGAATTATAAATTAATGCTAATTTATAATATTTCTTAGCTATTTCAGGCTCATTCATATAATGTCCAGCTTGATTAAAATAGTAAGCAGATACAGCAAGATTAATTTGAGTATAACTACTATTAATGCTTACTATTAATGAGCTTACCAAAAAGCATTTAAATATATTGGATACCAAAAAACGATTAAGTTTTAATTTAAATGGTAAATGCTGCAAACGTTCCAATATTACTTGAGTTGTCTGTGGGCGTTGTCCTGGAAAAGGAGCCATCATGTCATCAAGTAAATCAGCAAGAGGCTTATCAATATGTGGTGCTTTATCTCTCCAGATTAATCTTCCTGTATTTTGATCTATTGGTAATTCCAATAGTGATATCCCTGTTAACAAATTCACAAAAGTTCGCCCCAAAGCATAAAAGTCTGATTGAGGCAATGCTTGACCGTTAAGTTGTTCAAGTGGAGAAAATCGAATCGTTCTAACAACTGTTACTTCATATCCACTACTGAAGCGTGTTCTTTTATTTACTCCACTAGCGCCAACTTTTGCTAAATATGTTGTGGTAATCTGTCTGGCTGCTCCAAAATCAACAAGTGCCAGTTGACCACCAGGTTTATAAATAATATTCTCTGGTTTAATATCTCTATGAAAAAAGCCAGAGCGGTGTACAGATTCAAGAATATCAACTAGTTGTGCTAACCAATCTAGTGCTAGTTTTTGAGAAATTCTTCCATAAGATATTAACCACTGTTGTAAATTTTCTCCTTCAATTTTTTCCATTACTAAACAGTGCAATACTAAACGACCGTCCTTCAGTACAAAAGTGAAATAGTCATCCACACCACACTTAGGAACTCCTGGATGGTATAACGTCTGTAATATAAGTGATTCTCTCTGAACCAGACGAACTAATTTAGGATCACTCCACCTAAGTACTTTCAATACTCTGATTCTAGATTTTGTCCCCCATGACGGATCAACGTCTTCAACCTCAAAAACATCTGTATAGGTAGATCGATCTTCATCCAAAGAACGCAATGGGCGCAGTAAACGAATGCGCCCATCTATTAGTAAAGGATTACCACAAGCTAAACAATTTTCAGTATCTTCAGGATTATGCCGCCTACTACACAAGGGATTTATACAGTAGCTCACAGAGAGTTTTGCCCCTGTACATAACTGGTTAATTCTTTCTTATCTGATGATTTATATACTAAACCGTATGGATCTACTAAAATATATTTTTTAATAACTGGTTCCATACCATAGCTGAGTTCATGCTTACTTGATTTTTTACTGGCTTCAATTAACGAGCGTTGCTCTAAACCTTCTAAAGCTGATATTACCTTTGAAATTGACATTACTTCTAATTTTAATCGTTCTTTTAAATCATTAATAAGCTTTGAGAAAGGGATTAAAGCAGAACTTTTTGCCATTTCCTCAGCTAAGTAAACCATTACTTGCTTTTGAAGATCAGTTAAAAGCCCATTTTGTCCAAATTGAAGATTTAACATTGCCTCAACTCGTGGCCCAATTACAGTAGTCCTATAATCGAAAAATTTTTCTAGGTTCCCCCCAAAAATGCGATTTATTCGGTCAGAAACAGCCTCTAGTTCTGACGGATTTCCACGATATGTTTCAATCAACTCTTTACATTTTTCTCCAGCTATACCCTTTTCACGCATTAACTGGATTGCTGCATCTTCTTCTAAACCTTCTATTTGAATAGAGACAATAGATGAGTTTAAATTCACATAAGCAATTTCTTTTAAAGGCACTTGACTTGTTACAATTACACAACTCTGATGTTTTTCTTGTGTGATTCCAACAAAAAAATCTTCGTATTCTAATCTTTTTTCAAAAATATTTATTGGTGCTATGGCTTCAAAACCATCTAAAACTAATAGGCAACGATGTAATTGCAAATGATTTAACAATAGAGATAGCTTGGTCTGAAGAGTTATATATTCTGCTTGTTCTATATTAAAAGTATTAATTAGATCAGTAACTAAATTATCAATCGTTGAAGAACGCTTTATTGTTTTCCAAATAACATACTCATAATTGCTTGAATCTTCTAATAGTATTTCTTCAATTAACTTTGACACTAGTATACTTTTTCCAATTCCAGCAATTCCAATTAATGCTATACACCTTTTTTTAAAAATATTGACTTCCCTTTTTAAAAATCTTATTTCATCTTGTCGTCCATAAAAGGATGTTATTTTTGGAATTTCCCCATATAACCTAGCTGTGCCTATTAAACGATCAACATTTTGGTATGACGCTTCTAGCTTTTTCAAATATTCTTTTTTTGCTAGTTTAAGCAAAATATTTCTTAAAGTTAATTTTTTTACTTGCACTCCTTCTCCAACAACTTGTGTAAGCATTGTCCATAACGGAGTACCTACACCAGTCTGCAAATAATGCACATTGTATCCCGAATCGTTTGCTATTTCCTTATAGTCTTTACCATCCCAAGACCCTTTGATTAAAACCATTTCAGAGGGCAACAAATATCTTCCGGTGTGCTGAAGCACGCGCTCTTCCAAAATCTCTAGTACTGCTTCTAGGTCTAAATTTTTATTTGAAGACATACTTACCTACAATACTACGTTACTAGCATTACCATAATACCTATTCAAATTCCACCTAAAACTTTTATATAGCTTTTTTACAATTTTTAATAAAAAGCTACTTGCTATCGTTACTTTTACAGGATATAAGTTTAGAGTGTTACATTGCATAAATAATAACACGCTCTCTAAAACTGTCTCTAAAGCTACATTTGACCTTTAAGTACAACAACTCAAGGAGGCAGACGATCAGATGCAAATTTTGGAAGGTAATAGTAGAGGCAAAATCTGCGGTAAGTACCGTCTGAGCAAAAGTCTTTTTCTATTAAACATTATCTAAGGTTATCACAAGTCCTTAGATACTCCAAAAACACTTATGGACTACGGTAGATATTGAAAACTCAAAACAAAAAAAAGAAGATAGCGTCGATACCAAGTGACTAGAACTTCTGTAAGATCAAGCTAATTGGAGAAAAATATGGAGGAAAATATGAAACCATCAAAAAACCTAAAGCACAAAGCGCCACTAAGGAGTAGGCGCTTTGTCTGTTTGTAAAATTCATCGTTTAAAAGAGCGGGGCTGATCTCGAAGGAACAAAATAAATTGTCGTTGAAGTTTGGCGACCAAGACGACTACTAAATTTGTCCGAGAGTATAATCCGCGCTACCAGATCCATTATAGGGTCTGCCGCTTGGAAAGTCCATTCCTTGCGGTAACTTTTGGCTGTCGAAATTCATAAGTTTTTATAAAGTTAAGTCTGATGAAGAAAAATTGCGAATTTTATAGCAAAAAGCAGTAGTAGCGCGAATAACAGCTACCAGTTATCAGTCAAAGTCTTTGATAACTGTTGACTGATAACTGATGCAACCCCCTCTGAAGCTTGTAAACCGAGTTATCAGGGAAAATATCGTGGAAAACAGAGAATGCCCCAAGAGCGCAGTGTTAGAGCGCATGGGGTCGAGTGCAGCTTTCGCATGGCAATTTTGTGCTGTGACGAAGGGAAATTTTCGGAATATTCAGGCTAGTAGTCTGGCAAGTCAACTTTGCATGGTGGTTAGCAGAGGGGCAGAGGGGCTCTTGGGCAGAGGGGAAAGAACTTGTATAAGCCTCTCCTCTGCTCCCCTGCTCCCCTGCACAAGCGCCGACCTCCACCCAGCAATTTTGGGTTGGCAGACTACTAAACCTTGCGTTTCGCAGCTTGAAAGAGTTCTCTCCAAGGGATTCCGAGGAGAGAACCGATGAATTCAGCGACAACTGAATATCCAAACAATCTCACGGCAGCGGAATACCATGAGTTGTTAGCTGGTAGCGCCATTCATCCGGCGTTGATTGAGCGCAACTTTTTCCATGTAGAGGGAGAATCAGTTTATGATTTCCTGTTCATATCTGATAAAATCCCACGTAAGAATGCGGGTCGGGTAACAGATGGATACTTAAAGCTGTATCAGCATCTATTACTGGGTGGGACGTGGATTCAATCACTTGACCCATTCAAAAACTGGCAACCAATGGAGTGGGGAAGGATCAAGCCCAACTTTCCTCGCATTGATTGGCAAAAAGGGAAACCCGTCAAATACGAGTCACCCCCCAAAACTCCCAACCGCGTTACCTACTTTGATGTCGCTAACCCTATCTGGGACAGAGTTGCAAAGCGTTATTTAATTAAGCGCTATCATTCGCTTTTAGCATTGCGCTTGCTGGATCAACTCAATCCACTAATATTTTGGGAGTGGATAAAGCAACACCCAGAGATTCCGATTATCTTATGCGAGGGCGAAAAAAAGGCTGCTTGCTTGCTGAGTCTGGGGTTTGTAGCGATCGCACTTCCGGGAATTTGGAACGGGCGGGTCGGAAGACGGGATTTTGATGAACGGTTGCATCCTGACTTAGTACCAATGGCTCAGGCGGGGCGCAAGTTCATTATATTATTTGATTACGAAACTTCTTCTAAAACCAGGTGGTCAGTTTACCAAGCCACTGTTCGCACTGCAAAAGCAATCGAATCGGCAGGTTCTGAATGTGAAGTTGCATTACTGCCGGGGCCAGAAAAAGGCGTTGATGATTTTGTAGTTAGTCGCAGTGAAGATGCCAATGCACTACTAACTGCAATTATAGACGATGCTAAATCACTCAAAGATTACCAGCGCTCATATCGGGCTAAGAAATGGGGACTTAGCAAATACAAACCAGATGTCACTGTTAATGTCAAGTATCTCTCTGAGGCTTTGTGCATTCCTGAACTTGAAGAAAAATGCAATTTGCCTGAGCTTTATGAACTTGAAAAGGAACAATTTTTCACACCATCTATAAAAGGACATTGGAGAAAGAAGGAGTCTACGGATTCTGGCGGAGTTGATTCAGACAAATCGAAGAAATCCCCTAGCTTCAATTTCCCAAAATCAGGACTGGTCGTACTCTGGAGCGACATGGGTACTGGTAAAACTGAACTTATGCGCTGGTGGCGTGACCAAAATCCCGACGCACGGTTCCTCAACAATGGGCATCGTGTAAATTTGCTGAAAAATCTTGCCGAACGCTTGCGGACAGCGATGTATTCAGACTTGGGTTACACAGGTTTAGCCCAGGCTCAAGCTCTCTCCATTACTATCGACAGCTTGCACAAACTCAATACCCAGTCTCTCACTTACGGCTGCATATTTATAGATGAAGCTTGCCAGTATCTCACCCACTTACTACATAGTAATACTTGCAAACAACACCGTGCAGCAATCCTAGAAGTACTGGAATATATAGTATACAACGCGCCGTTAGTGGTGATTGCCGATGCACACATGGACGATTTAACGGTAAACTTCTTTCTTGCAATGCGACCAAAAGGTGAAGTACCTTACATCATTAAAAACGAATGGCGAAACGGTTCACGCACAATTTATTGGTACGAGGGGGATAATTCAAGCGCCCTAGTCGCCCAAATCTCGGCAGCGTTGATGCTTGGAGAAAAAGTTATGGTTGCTAGTGACAGTAAGCGTTTCATCAAAAAACTCGACAAATCCTTTACTATCAACTACGAAGAATCTAGTAGTTCGCCAAGTGAACTTGGCGGGGAAAAGGTTAAAGGGGAAGGGGTAAAGGAAGAATTAACAGATTCCTCCACCCTTTCCCCCTTACCCCTTACCCCTTGCCCAGTCCGTAGGACTTCATGGCGTATCTGGTCGGTTCACTCTGACAATTCTGGCAGTGATGAGAATGTCGCTTTCATCAAAGATATCACCAACGCCGTCAAAAACTTTGATGCCTTGTTCGCCTCTCCCAGTCTCGGTACTGGTGTCGATATTTCTGAGTATCATTTTGACTTAGTATTTGGTGTGTTTCACGGCGTTTCCCAAACTGCTACTGAATGCGCCCAACAGCTTTACCGTTATCGTCCAAAAGTCCCGTTTCATATTTGGGTGGCAAAGCGTCCTCCCTTTGGTTACAAGGATACCAATGCTACTAAGATTAAAGAGCGCTTGCTCCAAACCAATGAAATGACCGCTTTTCTGTTGCGAATTGACAGAGAAACGGGTAAGCGGGGCGCAGAGAAAGATTGGGCGCTTGAGGCTTACTGCCAAATTATGGCTAACCGCCACTATTCTCTGAATAATCTGCGTGATGACTTGCGATCGCTCCTCACCGAAATGGGCAATACATTTATATATGTGGGCAGTGATTCAGATCCTCAATCTCTTGAAAGTCTAAAAGCAGCAGCACAAGCTTTGGATAGTGCCCACAATTCGGCTGTTGCCAAGGCCAAGAATATTACTTTGAGCGAGTACCGCGCCCGTCAGAGCAAAGATTACCTTGACCCTAATGAAATTTTTGAATGTGAAAAGTTTCGCATTTCTGATTCTTACGGCATCGAAGTAACCGAATCACTCGTAGAAATGGATAAAGGTGGTCGATTAATTAGAGCAATTGCTGGACTTGAGGCAATTTTAGCCCCACCCGAAGAATCGTTTACTGACCCCAAAACCGGGCAAAGTTATCCTACACCACCAACAATTGTCACCCAAAAAGACCGCACCGAGCGCGACAATCTACCTTTGTGCATCGATTGGGGCAATTATTCCGCACGGTGGCTGGCTAGATTTAACCTGGGACTGCATCAAATTCTCACTTATTTAATGAAGGGTGATGAAGTTACCGCCGATGACCCCACTTTGCTCAAGATGACGGAGATCGCTATACATTGTGCTGCTCACGTCAAAGCAATTCTTGGGTTTACTATTCCCAGTGACTGTAAACCTATTTGGTTGCTGGCGACTTTACTAGAGCAGCTGGGGCTAAAGCTGACTTTCCGCAAGCAAGGTAAACGGGGTCAACAGGTGAAACTTTTCTCTTTATCTAAAGAGGAATTAGAATTTGCTCTCCAGGTGATTGCTCATCGCGTGGAAAAGCGTAATCAAAAAGAAAATCGAACCTATTACGCTGCTCAAACCCCTGCTGTGTATAGTGTAAGCCCCAATCAGCAGCCCGTATCCACGCCCCCCCCTAATGCTATAGGGAACTCCCATTGCCAAGGGGAGGATACTACCGAATTTGAGTCGCCCCCAACCGATCGCGTTACGCTACTCCACTGTGTAGAAATACTTCGCTCTGGTATTTCTCGTGGAGTGGACGCAATCAAAGGCATTCTTAAACGATGGACTGGGGATTTGCGCTGGGAGACGGTACTGGAACTTGAGGCGATCGCGGCAAATGAACTGCGACTTGTGGAATCTCAAGTTCCTGAATTTTATGAATGGCTCTTGGAAGAAGTGTTGCCTATGGAGTGGGCTGGCTAGAGAAAAATCTCTTTGGCATTTGAAAGCTGTTTTTTGTTTCGTTCCCGGTAGCAATTGATGCCACTGGTTCCAATTTGTGCTGCATTTTCACAAGCCATGCAAGATAAATGTTAAAGATCCATCAAGTTTAAAGCGCTACTGTCATTAGGTCTAGCCTTGAGATAGCGATCGGTGATGGCTAAATTGGCATGACCCAAAGTTTCTTTCACCAGCACTGGATTAGTCCCGCGCTCAATCGCGTGAGAACCGTGGGCATGACGTAACCAGTGAGCAGAAACCAGTTCGCTTAATCCAGCTTCTTGTGCAATTGCTTTGACAATCGGGTGCAAGTTTTGACGGTCGAGATGTCCCCCTTTTTGACTTCGGAAAACTGCGTCTGTAGGTAAAGCTTGACCTTTGAACTCCATTAGTTCTGCCCACAGCTTCGGCTTAATGAGAATTGTGCGATTTTTGCTCCCCTTGGCTTTTCGCACGTACACTTGACCACTCTCACCACGGGGTGTCAAATCTCCCCAAGTCAGATCACAGATTTCACTTGCCCGTAACCCTGCCTGATACAGGAG
>NZ_JACJSF010000117.1 GCF_014698035.1 Desmonostoc muscorum FACHB-395 | reverse complement strand
GCCACTGCTTCACTTAAAAAACGAACGCAGATAGAGCAACAAATTGAGTTCTCCCGTGTCACTGTGTTCTCAACTTGAGACTTCGGAAAGTTTTCTGCACCACTAAGCAGTAGCGATGAGACTGAGGGAAGTTGCTGCTTGTATCCATAATTCACGACGTTGACCAGACAAAGTACGAATAAGGGCATCAGCGTCTCGCTCATCACCGACTCTTCCGACTAACCAACAAGCTGTCTGTGCTTTCTCAAAGTCAAGGGTATCAATCCAATCACCACTACGGGAAGCGAATCCTAGTCTTTCAAGTGTCTCGATTTCACCTACTGCTTCTGGAAATTGATTTTTGACTTCTTGAAGGTTCATCGATTGGGGTAAAAATAGCGTCGCCCACACTAGGGGCTTATTGGCTGAAAGTATTACTATTCATCTTAATTTGTCAATGACTGTAACCAATAAATTCAAGTATGCTGAATTTATCAGGCTACTAGTGCAGATTCCACAGGAGATAGCTTTGTTGAATATCAACTTTTCTTTTTGTATCTGGTTAAAACAGCGTTATAAAGTCATTGGAGTTTTATTGCTTGCTATGTCTATTACAGCTTGCAATAACTCTGCTACATCACAACTAGCATCTGCCAATCGCCCAACATTGGCAAATCTTTCGGATACGTCTAATCCATCTTCTCCACCCACCTCTAGCACACAAAATCCTGTAAAAAACCAGTCCCAAGAACAACAGGCAGTCCAACTCATTCATGATTATTACGATGCGATCGCTCGTCAAGACTATAAACAAGCTTACTTAGCTTGGGATGGAGATGGTAGTGCCAGTAAGCAATCATTTGAGGAATTTCAGCAGGGTTTTGCTAACATCGTATCCATTGTTGAAGAAGTCGGAAAACCGGGTTCTTTAGAAGGGGCAGCAGGTTCGCTATATATTGAAATTCCCGTTACTGTTACGAGTGTTACTAGCAATGGAACTCCACAGCGTTTCCGTGGTAGCTATAAGCTGCGACGAGTTAATAACGTTTCTGGCTCAACTCCAAACCAACGTAGATGGCATATCTACTCGGACAATATTTCTCTTGAGCAGTAATTGGTTCTAGAAAGATCCTGAATCAGCCTGAATGCTTTGTTATTTCCTTTTAAACGTCAACTCTCCCTAGTTAAAATCAGATTAAATATTTTGCATAAACAAGTAAATTTGTTTCTACGCTCAAACTCAGAAGCATCAAAACCCTGGTAATAGGTGATGTCAGATAGAGAAAGAGCATTATGAAAGTGAGATTATTAGCGTTGGTACTGATCGGACTGTGCGAGAAAATTTTGGAAGCGATCGCACGTTGTTTAGCGGATCTGACAAAACCGCACAGCTCCGGTGGGGAAGATACAGCAGCAACTAATGCAGCTTGTGACTTGAAGAGTCTTTCGCTACATCCCACACCCTATACCCGAATGGCACTAAGAAAAGCTGAAACTTCGTCAGGGCAGGGTGTGGGAGGTGTGGGAGGTGTGGGAGGTGTGGGAGGACGGGGAAGAAGTCTTACCCCCCACACTCCCCCCTCTCCCCACACTTCCCACACTCAAAAGCCAGTTAAATCATAGGTTTGCGCTTATCTTAGTGCCATTCCCCTATACCCCATAACCTGTTTGCGATCAATTCAACTACCTACCGAAAAGAGAACAGAGCTAATGTTAGACAACTGGTTGAGCAAAAAACAGATATGGTTGCTGCGTGGTGTAGCGATTATAATTTTTTTGATACAAGTCGGAGCATATTTGTGGAGCAGTTACCGAGTAACGAATATCTGCAAGTTGTCGCAGCCTCATTCCCAGTATTGCGATTTGACAGTAGTGCGGAAGTTAAGTGGAGTAGCAGAAGCAATCGCCCTTTCTTCTGATGGTCACACCCTAGTGGGCGGCGGTGGCAAAAGCTTTAGCATCTGGCATTTGCCAAGTCAGCAGCCTCAATTAACCCTCAAAGGAGACGCGAATGATATTTATGACCTTGCGCTTTCTGCTGATGGTCAGACTTTGGTGAGTGGGAGTTTAGGCAAGACCATTAAGGTGTGGAATTTAGCGACGGGAAAACTCAAATTTACTCTCAAAGGGCATTCTGAAGTTGTAAATGCACTGGTGATCACACCCAATCAGCAAACAATTGTGAGTGCGAGTTCCGACAATACCATTAAGATATGGAATTTGGCGACTGGACAATTAACAAGCACATTGGCACAAACACCGGATGCTGTAATAACTTTGGCGCTGACTCCAGATGGCAAGACTTTGGTTAGTGGCGATTTGAACAATCACATCACTGTATGGGATCTGGGAACTGGACGAAAGCGCACCACTTTGACTGGACATTATGGTGCAGTATCTGCTTTAGCCATTAGTCGTGACGGTCAGTTGCTCGCTAGTGGTAGTGCCAAGCAGGTAAAAGTGTGGAACCTGACAACAGAAAAATTGTTGCAGGATTTTGGGGGCTTCTATTTTCCGCAGATCACCATCGCTTTTAGTCCTGATGGGCAATCTTTAATTGCTGGTGGAGGATATAAACCATACCGGGTTTGGAATCTGGTAACAGGAAATATGGAAGCAACTCTGCCCGATGTTAGCAACTGGTCGGGGGCAATGGTATTTAGTAGGGATGGCAAGACTTTGTTTAGTGCAACACAGGACGGAATTACGGAGTGGAAAATTCCTGCACCAAGCCACCCGTAAAAGAATGTTTGAAAAGTTATGAGAGTGGAAGAACCAATTGATTAACTAAGATTTAATTTGCTCTATTTATAAGCGATCGCGTCCCATCCAATGGGAACTATGTTATGTAATTGCGTTCCTTGGCACCATGAAATTATTGCATTTTCTCAAATCCAGACCAGTCATTATAGTTTTAGCAATTGCAGTAAACATCACTGGTATTGATGTACATTCTTCTAGTTCAAATCTTCCCATAGGCAAGAGTACAATTACTCAGTCCCAACTACAGATTCAACTTGTTCACACACTGACTGGGCATAAAAAAGTGACTTTTGGTGTTCGAGCCGTTGCGATTAGCTCAGATGGGGAAACCCTGATTAGTGCAGGAAGAGATGATACAATTAAATTCTGGAATTTACGTACTGGAAAATTGTTGCGTAGTTTAGACGCTCACTCAGACGGTGTTACTTCAATTGCGATTAGTCCAGATGGCAAGAGGATTGTAACTGGTGGGATAACTACCCCAACAATGAAGGTTTGGGATTTACGCACTTTGCTTATGCTAAAGGGCGACAGTGGACATACCCAACCGGTAGAAACCGTTGCGATTAGTTCAGATGGTAAATTGATTGCTAGTGGGAGTGACGATCGTACAATCAAGCTTTGGGATTTACACACGCTTAAGCTGCTTGATACCATGACTGCACACTCAGGATTTGTGAGTAAAGTTGCATTTAGCCCTGATATGCAAACCTTTGTAAGTGCTGGGGGTGGCGATGATAATACAATTAGGCTGATTGATTTACAAACAAAAAAAACACGCCATATTCTTAAAGGGCACAAAACCGGAATTGATGCTATTGCCATTACTCCAGATAGTAAAAAGCTTGTTAGTGGTAGTTTTGGTCAGCTAGTTTCTCGAAATCGTGCGATTAGTACCCTAAAGTTATGGAATCTTCAAACTGGAAAACTGCTGCATGAGTTTACTGATAATTTTAGTTCAGTTGAATCTCTTGCCATTAGCCCCGATGGAAAAATTCTGATTTGCGGCAATTATGATGGCAGTATTAAACTGTGGAGCTTAGAGACTTTAAAGCCGTTGCATACCTTTCAAGATGGTTCCAGTTCTGTTTTAGGGCTTGCTTTGAGTTTGGATGGTAAAACCCTCGTTAGTAGCAATGAGGATAGCATTATACATATTTGGCAAATTAAATAACTGCATTTGCGCTATTTTGGGTGAATGGGAACTCCTAAAAGGAGAAGCTGGTTAGGGATACAGAACTTAACTTTAACTATCGATATTCTCGCTCAAAAAGTACGACTAATTTCAAAGTAAAATTTTCACTAGTTTTTGGAGTTGCTAGGGAAACCCAGAATAAAGGTAATATCTGAAGATGATGGAATCCCCAAGAAGTTATTACGATGCTGAGTTTGGACAGATGACATTGGAAGATAACTATTGGACTTTAGCACAATGTGCTGTTTTGGGCGATCGCCGTGTACCGATTTGTGTGGATTTTGAACAGGGGCAGATTGGGGAACTTTCATTGCTTCAGCGTGAAGCTATTCGGCAGGCTCTAGCTTTGCCACCCGATGTGTTACGCATCACTGCTCCTCTGGTGCTGCAAAATTATGATGTATATCGTGACATGATTGGAGATGAGTCAATGCCTGTGTTGGCTAATCCGATTCAGGTCTGGGAGCAGGTCACTTTCTCATATATCTATGTGGAGTATGACCTAGATATTGCTACCTTTAAGTTGATAGCTGAGTGTGACTGGGAGCCAGAACACGGCTTAGAAGTACGCTTTCGCAATGGAGTAGCAGACGATGTAGATCAGATAGGTGAAACAGGACGGTAAAGACTATATAGCTTGGTATAAAACCGTGGTGAATTGAAGCATAGCGCTTATATACTGCGATCGCTGCCAGAGGAACCAAATGTTGATTGCCTATTGAACGTTTCCTGGCTGTTTTGTAGTACCTATGGATAGATATCCTATCTCTTTTGACTGAATATGAAGACAGATTTACCTAACCGAAAGTGCAACAGTTACAACAGTCAAACATTTAGGGAAACGAAAAGGTAATTATCTATCGCACCAAATCGATACAGGAGTAGCCGTGTATTATTAATTTTCGCGTGTTGCTATAAAATTACTCCTTTTCCCCTTTCTGAATAAGAGGTAATAATGCTAGATTTCGTTTACTTGCAATGTTTCAGGGTGATTTATGAACAAAGGCGAACTAGTGGATGCTGTAGCAGCAAAGACCAACATCACAAAAAAGCAAGCTGATGAAGTCATCAGTGCTTTTTTGTCAGTTGTTACCGAGGCTGTAGCCAATGGTGAAAAGGTAACGCTCGTCGGATTTGGGTCATTCGAGCGGCGCGATCGCTCCGAACGTGAGGGGCGTAATCCCAAAACCAATGAGCCAATGACTATCCCAGCGACCAAAGTGCCTGCGTTTTCTGCTGGAAAGCAGTTTAAAGAAAAAGTAGCACCCTAATCAATACAAATGTATTTACTTTACTACTATCAATCCAATTACTGCAAAGCCATAATCGATTAATTCAAGTATTAAATCGACTGTGAAACTTTGACTGCTTCTTAGGGAGTAACGTTACTGCAATTCTGGTATTACTCCCGTACCAACAAATCTGTAAAAGGGGCCATTTTGCTCTCCCCACCACTGCGATAGCAATGTTGGTTGTTTGGCATCATCTCCTAAGCCACAACCAATAACTAGCGCCTTTTGCCCTTTTATCTCTAAATTAAAGCTAAGTTTTAGTTTGAATTTAGAGCCTCATAATCATCAGATTAACCATAAGCGCCGTTGGGAAGAAATCCTAAGAGTTGCTTCAATCTCTGGTCTGCTTCTTCATAGCAGTGACTAGGCATTTGATAATTCATAAAGGGTTCGTACTTATGCCCAACCAGTCTTTTTGCATAGGTAATCTGCGTAATGTAGCGAGTTATAGATGACGAATTTCTAGACCCTCTATGCCATACCTGATTGTTAAAACAAACAGCAGAACCCATTGCTCCCAAGCAGTTATAAACCCGGTCTTCATATCCAGAAATATCACCATTGCAGAACTTGCCAAACAGATGAGATCCTGGAATCACCTGAGTTGGCCCATTTCTTTCAGATAGTACATCTGTCAAGTAATAATTTACTGTGAATGCTAGAACATTCAGGCGAATGTTGGTTAAGGGTTCCCCATCAAGGGAAATTACGTGCGGTGTATCGTCTTGATGCCAAGCATTTTTAGCCAAACCATCAGTGTTTGGAGGAATCTTAAATGAGTTATTGTGGATAACATGAATTATATTAGCGTTGGGAACACCATCCTGTATTGAGTAACCTATTCCATTTGCTCCACCAATTAAATGTTCTGCAAATGTAACTATGGGTTCTAAAGCAAAAAGATTTAGATTTTGCTTTGAATGCTCGAACATTCGCTTCATCATCATTTTTTTTGATTCGTGATAATTTTCACCTTCAATTTTTTTGAGAGTTTCATCTAAATCATTCTTTAGAAGCTGACATTGTTCAGGTGTCAACACATTGTTAATTACAAGAAAACCATGAGTATGAAAAAACTCAATCCATTCATTTAGTTGCTCTATAGTTGTTTTTTTACCAGTTAAATATTCAGTCATTTTTTTCTTTGTTTTTCAATAGTTAGAGGTTAGGGATGGATCATCTCTATTAGGGACAGCTGCTAATAAACATCAGATACCAGTCAATCATTTCTATATTTATTTTGAATTATATTCCGGATCAGACTGATGCAAGTGAGTGTATGTATAAAAAAGAGAACTACATTCCCAGATGATTAACCAAATTACCGCCTTAGAATCCTGTTGGCATATTTCTCCTGAATGGGGTCAGTCCATGCCTCCCTTAGCAGTGAAAATGTTAGAAAAAGTTGTGTTGCCAATCTCAGATTTGTCAGGCTACTGCTGTGGTGTTCAGTGGGAAAGACAGCAATGGATTTATGCAATTGTTTGCCAGAATGAAACTCTCTACTTAGCTGAACAAGAATTTCATAGAACAAATCGACTAGAAAAGTCCACTGTTTTTACTCCAGCTTTTAAATTGGGGGATATAGTTGAGGTTGATTTCGGTGAACAGCCGACACGCCGTATTATTCAAGGAATTGTTAGCCTCAAAGATAATTGGCTTTATGGGGTAGAGTGGCGCTCTCCAATTTTAGAAGAAGTGTCTGCCCAAAGCAGAACAATATGGCTTGCTGATGTTGATTTAGTCAATGTTAGTGTATGACGATAAAAGAGCAGCCCCAAGTTAACTAACAATTTCGGTTATTAATCTCAAGTTACTGGTTTTATTAGCTACTTTTAATTAGTTGTCTGGGCATCATAAGTATTATATAGTGATTATTAGTACAGATGCTTCAGAAAATTCCCTTTGTTGCAATTAGCATTCTATTTCTAGCTCAAATGTCGTTACCCGTATTTGCCAACAATCTTACCGCTACAGTTGTAAGCGTAGGTGACGGTGACACCATACGGGTGAGAACTGGTAACAAAACTGTGACTGTTCGCCTCGCTTGCATTGATG
This sequence comes from Desmonostoc muscorum FACHB-395, assembly GCF_014698035.1. Taxonomy (GTDB): domain Bacteria; phylum Cyanobacteriota; class Cyanobacteriia; order Cyanobacteriales; family Nostocaceae; genus Nostoc; species Nostoc muscorum_A. The sequence continues at coordinate 16,199 of NZ_JACJSF010000117.1, read as the reverse complement.
CACCGGAGATGAAGCAAAACCCTTGGGGACAGCAATCATCAACAAGACTCAAACAATTACTTCCAGTAGGACAAGCAATTACTCTACGCTCCGTTGAAACTGACAAATATAAGCGCTTAGTTGCAGAGGTGTTTGTCGAGAATCGCAGTGTCAACGTGAGTATGGTGCAAGAGGGACAGGCTGTAGTGTATCGTCAGTATCTCAAAGGCTGTCGGGAGTCTAAAGATAGCTTGTTGCAAGGTGAAAACACTGCCAAACAACAGCGTTTAGCATTTTGGAATCAGGCTAATCCTGTGATGCCTTGGGACTTCCGCCACAGAGCTACCCAAAAGACAACTTCTCAGGCGATTCAACCGCAGCAACAGAATAACTGTGATCCCTCTTACCCAGATTTTTGCATTCCAAAGAATTCACCAGACTTAAATTGCCAAGATATTAGCCAACGAAGGTTTAAAGTGCTGCCACCCGATCCTCATGGGTTTGACCGAGATAGGGATGGAATTGGGTGTGAACGGTAAAAACGAAAACAATAGTGCAATTCTCAAAATTTAGTAAAAAGTAATTGAGAACAGAAGGGTTGTAGGGCGATCGCACTACTTGAGACTATGCACTCATAGATTCAGAAGTCAGCAAACCAGACATAGCCAATATTCGTTGTGACCAAGTAGACGCAATATCTGCAATATTTGCAGTTTCGCTTGAGTTATTCCAAATATTGAGCCAGTTTTGTTTCCAGCCTTGCAACAAGCCAAGAAGTTGATCTAATTCAATATTAATTTGGCTTTCTCGCCGGATCAAAGACAAATACAGTAAAATTTCGTCTAACAATACGGGAACTACTTCAAGGCTTGCACTTTTTTGTGACCAAGAGTTAAGACGTGCCAAACTAACGGCCAACTCTCCCAATTGTTGTGCGTGGGATAGGCTTAGAAAACTAGCTTCAATTGTACTCCAGTTGGGCATTATAATCCTCCTAGCAATTGCTGGGTAATCTGGGTGACGCGTTCTCGAATTTCGGGGGATCTAATTACCATACTACGGTTATTTTGGCTGGGGCGGATGTTGATGATTGACTCAAAGACAATTTCCTGAGTCGAAGGAGACCAATCAGCACCCCAAATATCTCGTTGTCTGCTTCCGTCTTTGAGTAACTCTTGTTCACATTCGTAATGGCGAACGCCACCACCTGCAATAACTTTGCGTTCGATGTCTACTGCTATTTTAATAAATACCTCCCAAGTTTTCAGCATTTCTTCTATTTCTTCACTCGTAGCAGGCTCACGGATAATTAAAATCAATTGAAATTAGTCCTATTTAGCAATTAACAACGTCAACTTATACACTACTGGTTCATGCCAAACAAATGAAGGTAGGCAATTGGTAATTTTTAGTTGTGCGTTGAGAACTCAGCTTGGGACACCGAGAGTCTTTAAAACAAACAGATAACTAAGCCAGTTGACTCTATCAAGCGTTCTAGATTTCCTCAAAGATGATTCCGATGACCCACCAAGTCTGAAAACTGGTTGTAAAAACTTCATTCCCTCAGATTCAGGGCGATCTCATTTTTATGAGAACTGCGATCGCCTTATTTAGTGTTAAGCGGCTTGTAAGCCACACCATCTCTAGCGTAAAAACATAGTCATGATTTTCCGAGTGACTAGGCTGAAATCATCGCATTGCAAAGCTAAAGCGATCGCTTTTGGCTGTGAGTGATTTACTCTTTACTAGCATCACTTTATCAATTATATTATGGATACGTCAAGTGACACTAGTAAAGAATATATTATGTTAGAACTAGATTTAATTACCACTGTGGCGTGGAAACAAGCTTTTGGGGAGAAGCTGAAGCAGATGCGTGGAAAAGTTTCTAGGCGCTCACTTGCCGATGAAATCCAATCAAGATTTGATTACAAGGTTTCTCAGCAATATATTCAGCTTTTAGAAAATCCAGCTATGCCAAAAGCTCCTCAAAACGTCTCTTTTCAACTGCTTAGATATATTTGTCAAGTGCTTGAACGTGATGTACAAGAGATTTTTGGTGTTCCTAAAATTATTTCCCATTAATTTATAAGTGACACTTGACATTTATAAGTGTAGCTAGTAAATTATAAATATAGCGGAGGAAAAAAGCGCCAGCCTCCCAGAAAAATAAAGCGGCGCTCACCATTGAACCTTGAAAAAAGTGAACAGAAAACAAAGCCCCCAGGTAGCGGACGCAGCGAATAGTCAAGGCTGTTGAAGTAAGGTAAGGGCTGAGTGGGTTCCAAATAAAAAGTTGCCGCAGCAGTACGATAGTCGCTTTGAAGCTCGTTGCCGACTACTGCCCGATCAAGAGATATGCTGCTGTAGCAAGCTCCGGTCACTGACTAGGAGTAATAAATATGAGGCTTCGCCAATTCTAGAGTGAGAGTGTTGTGGCAAGCCACAACGTCAATCAGTACACAAATCAAAAGGCGATCGCTGGCTCTGGAAAAGTTGCGATCGCCTTTTTACCCATTTAAGAGGTATTTCTAATGATGACACAAGTTTCAGCCCCTACGCCAACAAAAGATCCGTTAACCACACGCGATCGCCAAATCATTGCAACTATCGTCAATCAGTCGGACTACTCCAAAAACTGCAAGCCTGAAGATGTAGTAACTATCTGGATCAACAGTGATGATATCGTGTGGGTGAAAATGACCCACGGCTATGCTCGTTACCACAAACAATCCTTCAAACGGGCTGTTGCAGAGGTAAAAGCGAGTCTTTCTGCTCCAGTAGAGCGCAATCATAAGTCAGATGAAGAATTGAAACAAGCTGCTGAGAAAATAGGCTTGTTGGGTGATTGTGATTGGCTATCGTTAAGCGTCCAATACCATTCTGATAAAGTAATCGGTCATGCTGGTTGTTATATTTCCCCCAAGGCTCGAATATTAACCCCGCCATCTGAATGGGACTTTACCCTGCCGAAGTGGAATATGCCTGCTGCCATCTGTCCAGACTGCGAAGGTCATGGGTGCGGTAACTGCTCCTATCGCGGGACTCGTGCAGAAGACTTGTGCGAACCAGTAGATGGCTATCGACTGACTTATGTAGGACGCACTGACCTTCAGACGGCTCACAATGTATATCTAGATGGTGAGTTCTTGGGAATCGTTTTCAAGGTTAGAAACGTTGACGAGTCATGGGAAAACGACCCCAAGACCTACTACTGGCGCTGTGGTGATGGAGTCCAATATTGGAGTGTGAAAGAGGCTGTAAAAGAACTGTCCAGGGTAACTGCTCCGATTGAACTGCCGCAAGTTTGTCGGGAGTTAGTAGCCGCGTAACTGAAATGGTGGGTATTAAAACCCACCATGCAACCATAACCAATCCTTGTAAAATACGGCTTCGCCAATGTGAAAGTGAAACGTATTGGTATTGAACAATGAACCCTCAAGAAAATGCCGATTTGCTTGCTGCTTTGATGCGCCAAGAGGAACTACTCAAGCAATTAATCTCTTCAATCAATAAGCCAAAACTAGGATTGCACTCTGATGCAGGCAGTAGCAAAATCTACTGCAATCGTCACAATGGTTCACTGTGGTATACCCTAAACAACAGTGAAGCGAGTGCGATTACCCAAACTGCCTTAACTGGATATCTGCGAGAACTTAAATTCGAGAAGTGTGAGCGCAGAGGAAAGGAAGTTTACAAGTTGCTGATTACAATTCAAGCAGACAAACCCTATATATTAGAAAGTGGGCATGAGACTCACTTTGCTAAATCTGTATTAGCCGCCATCGCTACTCTTACTCCAGAACAACTATATTCTCCGATTACACTACAGCCTACCCCAGGGACAACCGATGAAAGCGTGTTGTTCTGTCGGGTGTGGGTTGGGTCTGAATTAGTCATGGCATCTTACAACGAGCAAACAGAGTGGGGAGAAATCTGGGAACAGGCTTTAGCTGTAACAAAAGCTGCCAATGAGATGGCGTTTTAGTCTTAAAGATGAAGTAAGGCAGGTAAATCCTGCCTTGTGCGTCACTAAAATCAGCTTCATTCATGAATCTAACATTGCACATCTGATTGACAAAGACATTACCGACTTATGTCTAAACTGTGACTGCAAAAGTTGTAAACAGGGCTTGAGAGACTGTAGCTATAAGTGACTCAAGCTTTGTCTACAGCTAATGAAGAAGGGAAAGGGGAAAAGGGGAAGGGGAAAAGGTAAAAACCTTGTTTTTCTAAGGATGATTTAATTCATGAATCCCTTTCCCTTTCCCCTTTAACCTTTCCCCCTCTTTTTGTTGTTCAACTATTCACAACTAATCACAGATGACTATTACAATCGTTCACCCCAATATCGAAAACTTACAGCAGTTTTCTGACTCGTTCGACATTGAGAAACTATTGCAATCTGAAGGGATTCTACCGTGGCTTTTAGTAAATGGCTGGAACTATGACGATCAATCTTGTTTGATTGCAAACATTATTGATGAGTCTACAAGTCTGGATGAAGTTTGGGACTCTAAAGAGTTTGATTTTAATGCTCTGACTGATGAATTAAAGGAAAAACTCAATCAGATTATCCGTGAAAAACTCTCCAGTCAAACTGATTAAATCTGCCTGGAGAGAAAAATCGATTCCACAAAAGATTATCACACACTCTACTTCAATAGTAATCAGATGGAATTAAATTTGATTAAAGTGTATGACGCGACACTGTTAAGTTCATCGAAAGTTTACCAAATCGACGGTACGCTTTCACGATACTTGGGTGATGAAGGTACTATCCAACATCCACAGTATCTATTTGTACCTCTGCCAAATCAAAGAAAAAAAGTCAGCTTTCGGCTAAACCGGAACAAACTCATGACTCGGTGTTATGAAGTCGAAGGTATGGTTTATGAGAAGCCTGCGGTACAGGATAATTCACAGCAACTTCAACTATTTTGAGTTATGCCCATACATAAACCACCAGTCATTAAAAGGCATATTCGGCTACAAAAAAGCTCTAAAAAAGTAATCTATAGAGCTACTACAGACATTCACAAGTTGAGAAATACTCACAAAGAAAGCTTCGCTTAATCGAGAGTGAAAACAATGATTGAGGTGAATAATCATGGTACAGGCAATTGACAACCCTATTGCTGCAAATTTCCTGACTGATGCAGTAGTCGAGCGCCATAATTTCTCACAGTTAAATAAAACCCGTATTCGGTTTCGCATTCAGCTAAAGAAAAGTACAAAATCTGCTGCACCTAAATGGGCAGATGTACTTAAAGCTGAGGTTTCCGAAATTGAATCAGACCTTGTGAAAGTTACAAATTCCGAAGTCGGTTTGCGGGGTATCAAGGTCTTCAAAAAGCTAGATGAAGCTGCTGCCCAACTGAGGCAAGAGATTACTTCGGTTCAAGAATGGATGTCTGCTGATACTGGTGATTGGATTTGTCCGATTGATTTGGCTCCACTCGTCTGGAATCAGTTAATCAATATCAGAGATAATATCGCCCCTGGTTTACGAAATCAATTAAAAGCTGATTACGAAGCAGGACTTCTTGATTATCAAGAGCGGATTGACCAGTTTCTCTCACTTAACACCTGGGAATTAGCACAGGATAAGCAAGAGTCAGTCAAAGCCAACTTGTTAAGAGCATTTCCGACTCTGACCGATCTTGAAGACTATTTACAAGTCGTGATTGGTCGTCCGGTGATTATCCCTGCCCTCTCTGAGCAACTCAATCAGCAACAAGCCGAATGCCTTGACCAAATTACGCGATTCATCCAACAGTATGACCAAAATCTGGAGCAAAGGCTACGGGAATCTGCTTTAGCTGGTGGTGAACAACTGGCGGCTCAGTTGCTTGAAGAGTTGGCTGATTGGGAACCAGGGAGGAAACCCATACAGTTCAAAAGGAAAATGGAGCGTCATCTGATGAAGGTTCAAGTGCTACTGGCAAACGCTTCACCGGAGGCAGGCAGTAGCTTGGAGGCGATGATGGCGCACTTGGATTCTATCGTTAACGATCCAGCGATTGAGTCAAAAAATCTTGGCAGTGATGGGCGTAGTCAATTACAGCAAAAAATGCAAGAGATCCGCATCAAGTTGTTAGATGAACAACGCAATCTACAATCACTTGCGACTGACGACGTGGGCTTGTCGAAAGCTACTGTGATGTCGTTTAAGTTCCGGTAAAAAATAGTCTTGGGCGAGGGTGTATTCGCTCAAGACTAAGTACCTTAAACGAAAAATGCAGCATATACATCTCAAAAAGAGTACCGCACTTCTTTCTACTATAGGAACAAAATTCTTATGTCACATTTCTCAACAGTTAAAACCAAGCTTGCTAACCGTGAATGTCTAATACAAGCTTTACAAGACTTGAAACTGAATCCGCAAGTACATGAAACAGCACAATCACTAAAAGGATACTACGGTGGCTCTCAAGGACAAAGCGCTGAAATCATTGTGTCTGGCTGCACCATAAAAGCCCGTGCAGACATCGGGTTCAAATGGAATCAGTCAAGCGGCGTGTACGAGTTAATACACGACAAATTTGAAACAGTTCGGAAGCTGGGCAAAAACTTTTTTAGCAAGAAACTAATGCTGGCTTATGGGCAACGGATGGTGAGAGCTAAAGCTGCCGAGTTACAAGAAAAATTTGGTGAATGTGCGATCGCTGAATTAACTAACGGGAGTGTGCAAACTCTACGGCTGACTTTTGCCGGACATCAGGAAGTTCAACAATTTGCACGGAGATAAATTATGGAACGCTCAATATTGATTCATTTCGACAGCGCTACAGGTGAAGTTCGTGTGGAGGCTGAGGGGTTCGAGGGGCTGAGTTGTTTATCGGCTACGCAACCGTTTGAAGAGGCACTTGGGGTTGTGGAGGGCGATCGCATTTACAAGGACGAAGCCCAAACCCAACAACTTCGGACTACGAACAGTAATCAAACACGTTTGCGTCAGTAATCAACACGGGGGAATCAACAAGTTCCCCCCTCAAAAATAATCATGAACGAATTAGCTAAAGAATACCCATTTGTTCACGTTTATGCCCAGCAAAAACCAAGACAACCCGTGATCATCAAAGCTAGTACAGAGGGTTTGTGCGTACTTTTGAATGCAATAGTAACAGCGATTGCCTACCAAGAGAACAACGGTATAGCAGAAGTTTTTGACGGCGATGCCGAAGCCTATGAGGTGATCGTAAAAGTCGTAAACACACACGACGAATTATCTCCAGTTCCTTATCAAATTGAAAAACAATGAAACTTTCAAATCTGCTCTCCACACTCGATTCACAAATTCCGATCGCAGCACTTGATGTTCTGTCTCCTGATGAAGCGACGATTATTCAGTGGCTGACTACAGAGGCATCTAGCAAGCTATCAAGTCCAGTATTCTTCTGGAATCTGGGGGTATCAACCTTAGAACAATGTTTAATCGCAGCAGATGGGGGATTGGTGTTTAAGTCAGTTGCAGAGTACAAAAGACCTCCACAGGCTGATCCATTGTTGTATGTGTTTGATTACATTGCGAATTTTAGTGGGAATGGTGTATTTATCCTCGGAGATATTCACCCCTTTATTGCTAAGAATTCACCCCAATTGAGTTGGGAGATTTTAAGCAAGGTAAAAAACCTTTACCACAGGTTAAAACCCACAGATAAACGCATTGTCTTGTTGGGTCAGAACATACAACTACACGAATCTCTAGTCAGATTGATTCCTTATTGTGAAGTTCCTTTACCTAGTATTGACCAAATACTAATTCATATCAATTCTTATTTGCATGACCTACAACAGTCTGCTATTGAACAGGAATTGACATTTACTATTACGCTTGAAAATGCTGAATTTGAAACTCTTTCTCGTGCTGCACTGGGTTTAACCCTGGAGGAGATTAGCGACTTCCTTCGGTTAACAGTCAAAGAAAACTTAACTAATGATGGTGTCGTTGTCGGCGCTGACTTTATCCCCAAAGCCGTCGAATACAAAACTCGGCTACTCTCTCAAATGGGCATTGAGTTGGGTAAACCTGCGATAATCCCATTCGGCGGTTTGGATCTACTGCGCGAATGGCTGACTCGGCGGCGGCGGCTATTCACACAAGAGGCGCGTGAGCTACACCTACCTCAACCAAAAGGTGTGTTGCTTGCAGGGCCGCCCGGAACAGGTAAGAGCCACTGTGCCAAAAACATCGCTAGTATACTCAATCTACCACTTCTGCAACTCGACATTGCGTCCCTTTTGGGCAGTCTGGTAGGTGAGTCTGAGGGGAATGTCAGACGTGCTTTGAAAACTGCCGAGGCGATCGCACCTTGTGTCTTGTTTATTGATGAGGTGGAAAAGGCGCTTTCTGGTATTGGCGATACTTCAGGTGTTAGTCAAAGGATTCTTGGAACTTTGCTTACGTTCATGAGTGAGTGTACTGCTGGGGTATTTATTGTAGCTACTTGCAATGATCCATCAGCACTACCAAGTGAGTTTAAGCGCAAAGGTAGGTTTGATGAGGCTTTCTTTGTTGATCTGCCCACAGAACCAGAACGAATCCAGATTCTGAGGATTCATCTACAACGCTTTGGTATTCACCTGGAATCAGAGTACCTCGAAGCGATCGCTGCCAACACCGCGAAGTTTTCAGGGGCAGAACTGGAAACCCTTGCTTCAGAAGCTGCTCTGCTGGCATTCGATGAGGATAGACCGCAGCAGGTAACACTTGCTGACCTCGAAACCTGTCGTCAAACCATTACCCCACTTGCAATTCAGGACGCTGCGGCAGTTGAGCGTATGCAGGGTTGGGCATCCACCGCACGACGGGCTAGCAGTCCTATGGTTGCAGCGAAAACTCAATCTTTGCGTGCTGCTAAGTTTCGGAATATGAACTGATGAAAAAGCGATTGTCTCCTGATTCTATGGGGGCTTTGCAATTCGCAATTCGCAATTCGCAATTCGCAGTTGAAATACAGGTTACTCTAATTGAGTAATTCAACAAATTAAATGGTTTCTTACTTCTCATTGCTGAGAAATCAATGAAAATTAAGCGGTAGAGAATCAAATTAGCACTAATTAACAATTGCGAATTGCGAACTGCGAATTGCGAATTGATTTGTTGGGGCAATGCCCTGAAGTTAGGAAATTGACAGGGTAAGAAAGATGGAAATCTATTTAGTCTTTGTTGACGCAATTCAAAACAGCAATAAATTCTGGGCGGCCATTGTCGAAGATAGTAACTTAACAGTGCAGTGGGGCAGAGTCGGTTATCAAGCGCAAACCAAAGTCCACACATTAGCCAATCATCAGAGAGCCGTTAGCAAATTCAACAATCTGGTAGCCGAAAAGATGATGAAAGGCTACAGAAGAAGTCAGTCACAAATCGATAGTAATTGTGAAGTTTCTGAAATCAACAGAGCGATTGAATTACTAGAGATTATTCGTCCTTGTGTAGAGCAGAGAAATTTTTCAGTTGCTTATATCAATGCCCTAAATCAATATCTTTTGATTGTGCCAACACCTTTGGGTATGCAAATTGAACCATACAGAGTATATCGCTCAGTAGAAGATGTTGATTATCAAATGGGATTGCTTAATTCTTTGTTAACCACACCTGCGCCACAAGCTGCTGTGCTGGATGCTGGTCATGCCCCTGAAGCAACAGCAGAAACGGCAGTTGTCAGTCTCAAGACTATCAGTAAGAACTTCTGGCGACATTTGTAATTTAAAGGTGCAGATGTAAGCTTTTGATAAAAGTAGGAACAAAAAACAATGTCCAACACAGAAAAACTACATTATGATTATGGCTCTGAATTTGAAGAGGGCGAAGAATCAAGTTGGTTGTGGATAGCAGAAATGAAAGAGCCAGCACTGCCTGAACCTCATTGTTATTCCCTGCTTCTTAGTGCGCGAGGAACTCGTGCAGCAGAGCTAATTAAAAATTTTCAGTCTTTATCCCCAGATGAAGCACAAGAGTATGCCAAGCAATTAGCTTTTGGCTAAATAAAAAATAGAAGCTAAATATCCCCAGTGCATTATGCGCTGGGCGATATTTTTAACTGACTTTCAGCTTAATTGCTTGTTTGTTCTCTGGTTTTTTGCGTATGAATCGCTTAACATTAGAATATTTTTTCTGAGTGTGGAAATTTTATGTAAATTTAACCACATTCACCTGACGAAAGTTTACAATATAATTACTGAAACTAATCTAGTTACAACCAACAGGCTTTGGTTTTACCCATGACTGATAATAAACAAGTTGTCTGCCAACTCACTCAACAAAAACCAAGACGTGTTTTGGTTGTAGCTCCAAGTGAACTCACTATCCACTACCGTCACAGACAATCCTTTCAGACACTGCCTACTTTAAGCAATTACATTTTCAAAGTCATCGCTAAATTGTCCATCGTCAGCGCTATGTTGTTTGGCATCAGTGCATTGGGCTATTGGGGATTAGAAATCGTTGAAGCTAACACAATCCCGACAATAGAAGATAGATACGATTGGCAAACCCAAAAACATATTTGTTTCGGTTGGATGCTAGTTACTTTTTCTAGCTTCCTTGGTAGTGCTTCTTTTGGTAACGAGTCTCACTAATCAGTTCCAGAGGATAAAGTTCATAATAAAAATTTATCACTCCAAAGTCATAATTGAGAGGCAATTTAATATGATTGGTAAATTGATTCATGAAAAATTCTGTTGATGTTTTAACTATTCAGACAGATGTATTCAGAATAGTTGAATTCTTATATTTAATATTTGAGTAAATTTTAGTTGAGCAATTATGAATCCTATTAATCAGGCTATTTTAGAATCTCTGCGTTCTGGCGAGAAAACTGCTGGAGAATTAAAAGACATATTTGATTGTAGTTACAGCGTCCTTGATAAGGGATTGCAGGATCTGATTGACACACAACAGATTGAAGCCGGATGGAGTAATGATAATTATCCAGCAAGAATTTATCGACTCAAGCGCCAGCAACAATCTATGACTTTTTGGAAAAATTAGTAATTTATTTAGTTAACTGGTCAATACCTTCGTCAAAAGAAGAGGATGAGGAGAGAGGGCCGATATAGTAGAGTTATTGTCTCTCACAACGACAAATCAAAAACCACAATCAGAAGAATGTAAAGAATATACAAAGCTCAGTATTTATATATACATTTTTCGGCAAATAATGTGAAGAATATGCAAAGATGCATTTTTCAGCATAGATACCTAAGTAATATATTTACTAAGCAGTTATTTTGAGGCTATTTTTTCAAGCTAGACATTTACACCAAATAGTCAACAAGGAGGGCAAAAAAATTTTTTTGCCGCTCAGAAGTCAAATGTTGACTATTTTCTTTTCTAGTAGGACTTAAGCTCTGGCAAAAAATAAATATGAAGGGTGGTTGTATGCATTCAATTGTGATGAATACACACCTGATAATTCTGTACAGTGCTTAAGACTTAGATAGTAAGAGAATAGTTAAATAAGTCACAGTTAAAGCCATCTAATTGGGTAAGTTTTCGATAAATTTACTGTTCATCAAGGTTGAGGTCTGAAATATGCAGATTTCGGTACATTATTGTGCTTGAAAACAAGGGAAACTGCAAATTCACAACTGAAAGTTACTGAAAAAATCAATTTAGGTAGGTAGAATATTGTGACGAATATCATTGGAACCAACGGTAACGATACTCTAGTAGGCAGTTATGAGGCAGATACGATTAAGGGTCTTGTAGGTAACGATACGATCACAGGTAACGAGGGCGATGACACCCTAACTGGTGGTGGTGGCAAAGATCAGTTTGTTTACAACTACAACACCGGAATTGATATCATCACGGATTTTGGCGGTATAGGTAAAGGCGTAAATCCCTCGGCAGGAGTCATCGCCGAAGTGGATACACTACAATTCCAAGGTGCTGCCTTAACTGCCCGAAATATGCTGCTGACGCAGAATGGAAAGAATCTGGAAATCACATTTGAAAATGTGCTTGATTCCAAAGTCATCTTGGAAAACTTTGCCCTGGAAAACCTGGATAACCTGAGCAAATCTACTGGAGCCAGTGTAGACTTGGGCAATATAGAGTTTGATGGGCAAACTAGCATCACCGACAGCTTTGATGTTTTCAATGCCAACTCCACTCAAAGTACTATCTTCAACAAGAACACAGTCACCTTCCTTAACGACCTCTCCAATAATGTTAGTGGCTTTGACAACTCAGATGATGTAATTAATGGTCAAGGTGGGAATGACCGCATTGACGGCAAGAGTGGCGACGACATACTGAGGGGTGGTGTAGGGAATGATACTCTCATTGGTGGTGCAGGAAATGATACCCTCATTGGTTATCAAGGCAATAATGCACTCATTGGTGACATTGGTGACGATTATTTGAATGTTGATACTTCAACAGGCGATAACACTCTCAATGGTGGCATTGGTGACGATACTTTAAATGCTAGGGGAACAACAGGCAATAATTCCCTTTCTGGGGGCGATGGCAATGATTATCTTTCCACCTCTTCTTTTCCTATTTACAGCGGATACAGCTATATTGCCTCTTCAAGCAATAACACCCTTGACGGTGGTGCTGGTAACGATACATTGAATGCTGAGTCTCCATCCGGCGATAACTTACTCTCTGGAGGCGATGGCAATGATTATCTCTCGACCTCTGGTACTAAAAGTGATAATGGGCAGCTTAATTTTACCTCAGAGGGTAATAACACACTCGATGGTGGTGCTGGTGACGATCGCTTGTATGCTGATATTTCAACGGGTAATAACTTACTGTCTGGAGGCGATGGCAATGATACTCTCTCGACCTCTGGCACTTACACAAGAAACTCTTTTATCGTACCATCCTCTGGAAATAACACGCTCAATGGCGGTGCTGGTGACGATTACTTGTATGCTAGCGCTTCAACGGGCAGTAACTTTTTCTCTGGGGGCGATGGCAATGATTCCTTCTTTCTAAGCACCATATCTTCAGATGGTTCCCCCTCTAACTCTTATTTAGTGACTCAAACGGTAGACGGAGGTAAGGGTGACGATTTGTTATCTTTCAATTTGTTACCTTTTCATGACAGCGACAGCAATGTTGCTGGAGGGATCATAACGACATTCAATCCAACTACAAACAAGGGAACAATTACAGCTGGTACGTATGGGGTTAATTACAAGAATATCGAAAAATTAAATATCTCAGGTACAGCCGACGATGACAACATTTTGGGGAGCAATGGAAACGATACACTCTCCACAGGCAATGGTGGCAAAGATACGATAGATGGGGGTAAGGGTGACGATGTACTATCTGTTGATTATAGCAATGCTACAAGTAAAATCACAACAACATTCAATGCCACTACTAATACTGGCTTAATTACCGCAGGTACTTATCAGGTTAGTTACAAGAATATCGAACGATTAAATATCACAGGTACAGCCGACGATGACAACATTTTGGGCAACAATGGCAATGATACGCTCTCTACAGGCAGTGGTGGCAATGATACGATCAATGGCGGTCAAGGCGACGATATACTGTCAGTTGATTACTACAGTAATACAACAGGTATTACAACGACATACAATACCACTACTAACGCTGGAGTAATTACAGCAGGCAGTAATCGGGTTAGTTACAAGAATATCGAACGATTAGATATCTCTGGCACAGTCTCCGATGACTATATTATAGGCAACAATGGCAACGATACGCTTTCCGGGGGCTATGACGGTAATGATACGATTATTGGCGGTGCAGGAAATGATGTCGTGATAGGTGGGAAGGGTAATGACATTTTAACTGGTGGTGCCGGCAATGATAAATTTGTTTACGATCTTTTAGAGAGCAACTATGATACTGGTACTGATATAATCACAGATTTCGGTGGCATTGGTAAAGATTCAAATCCCTCACAAGCGGTAATTGCCTCCTTAGACACTTTGGAATTTATAGACAACAGTAGCTTCCGTCTATTTAGCGCTCAAAATCTGCAATTAACTCAAAATGGTAACAATTTAGAAATTACCTTTGAAGATTTATTTAATAGCAGTAATGGCAAAGTCATTCTCCAAAATTTCCAACTAGAAAACCTCGATGGTGAGAATATTCTATTTCCTGGACAAACCACCATCACCAACAGTATTGATGTGTTTGATGCTAATTCCACTCAAACTAGCTTGTTCAACAAAAACACTGTTACCTTTCTCAATGACCTCAACAACAACATTACGGGTTTTGACAATTCCAATGATGTGGTGAATGGTCAGGGGGGTGACGATATCATCAACGGCTTAAGTGGTAATGATCTTTTGAGAGGTAATGCGGGAAATGATACTCTCATTGGTGGTGCGGGAAATGATACCCTTTACGGTGGTGCTGGCAATGATCTCCTCTATGGTGGCGCTGGCAGTGATATTCTCACGGGTGACAAAGGTAACGATATCTTTGCTTTTGCTGCTGCCGAAGGTACTGATACGATTACTGATTTCACTAAAAATAATGATTTGATTGGACTGTATGGTGGTTTGAGCTTTGGGCAATTAAGTTTCTCAGGTAACAATATCCTGGTGACTTCTACGAATGAGATTTTGGCAACGCTGACTGGCATTAATACTACGACGCTAACTGCTGTTAATTTCGTCACGCTTTAATGATCTCGATTTATGCAACGCCGACCTTAGTTGCATGAATCTGCAACTTTGATGCATCGACCTGCATCAAAGTTGTATCTAAGTTGCAAAAATGAGCTTACTTCTTTAACCTTGTTGAATCTAAAAACCTTACTTTACTGGTATATTTTACAGTTGTAATGGGCACATCAAATATATAAATAACAACAGTATGCTGATATAGCTACCCAAAATACAACACGCCTTTGCGCCCTCAATTCATTAGTGAAGATGTTAATTCATGGCACGGCTAACCATCGGCACTTATAAAACAACCCATGCTGATGCCTCTGCTAGCAACTTATAGCATGACATTCCCTTATACCCCTTACCCTTTCCCAATAGGGCCAATTTTCTTTTAGATGGAGTTCAAAAGGCTCTTGAAGGCGGTGATCTATAGGCTAGTAGTTCGCCAAGTGAACTTGGCGGGGTAAAGGGTAAAGGGGAAGGTGGGGCCCCCACGAAGTGGGGATAAGGGGCAGGGGGAAAGGTTTCAAATCCCTTACCCCTTCCCCTTTCCCCAGCCATCACGCAGCATTTTTGGATTGGCAGACTACTAGAAGATGCCGCTAATTTTGTCAGAGTTGCTGAAACCATTTATTATGAGCAAGTGAAACAGTAACTTGCTCTAGTATTTAATTTAAAGAGGAAGAATAACGCTTTCTGCGACTCCCTTAAGTGGTAAGGTCAAATAAGTTAGTTCTGCTCCCGCTCGGTTTACTACAAAGCCTAAGCCTCTGGTCTTAATCGCCACGGTATCAAACTCTTGTTTTTGACCATTTTGGAGATTTACAGTTGGTAGCACCAAAGTTAATTGCAACTGACCCTGATCTGCATTTGGTTTTAAGGTGACAGTAATCAGTAAACCTAGAAGGCTATTTTGTTTCCTGATTGCCTTGCCTCGAAAAGTAAATTCACCCTCTGGACCTTGATAAGTCTTTCTCCTTCTCTGACACGCTTTCAACAGTCTGAGGCGACGCGCCCCTCAAGGGCGCGTGAGCCGTCTCCTCACAGTGCGAAATTTCGGTAAGCGTGTCAGAGTTACACCTCACAAACTCTTTTGTAGAGTTTGTGAGGTGTTCCTGAGCAGTTCGTGAGGTTTCACAGAACCCTTGCTCTGACTTACTTTCACCTAAAATAGACGCTTCATACAAAGCACCCATTTCTTCACAGCCAGCATCTTTCTCTGAATCCCCAGTATTTGATTCTCGTTTTTCAGTATCTGGTTTTGGTAACGCAGAATTGGCTTTCTCCCAAAATTCCTTCATTCGGCTACCGTGCAAATTCTTTACCATCCAGCTAGCCGTTTCTCGCCCATCGTGAATCGATTTGTCGGGCTTGAAAATGAATAGCCCACTGTCGGAGAGAATTTTCTTTGCAGAGATAAAAGTACTGTACCCCAAAGCACTTGTTAGCGGCATCCACCGGGAACCATAAGGGTCAGCTGTCCAGCAGGTAGAGTCGATGGGAGGTATTATCCTCCGCACCTCTCTTTTAAATCTGTACGTGCGTATTTCTACGCATACAGCTTCCGATATTCTTAGGGGTTGACTCTATAG
>NZ_JACJSF010000116.1 GCF_014698035.1 Desmonostoc muscorum FACHB-395 | reverse complement strand
GTTTTTTGCCGACCAGCCATAGTACCGAATGCTTGAGGGATAGTCCACGTATCCTCACCTTACCGTCAACAATTTACCCCTGTCAATTCGCTACGAATTTAAGCAAAACTGTACTAAGTAGTTGGGTTGGCTTGGGTGTGTCACACCGTGGGAATTTGTGAAGAGAGCGCCTTGCGTTGCTAGTGAATTGATATATGGAGCGCTACTCGAACCGATAATTTGTGAATACCCGTGATTTTCTTCAATGACGAGGATAATGTGATCGAAAGTTGGCACTGTGGCTGCTAATGCTGCTTGGCTGCTTATAGCGATGCTCGTTAATACTGCTAATCCATTACTAATTTTACCAATCAATTGCCAAGGATATCTAATTGTTCTTAACATGTATGTATGCTTATTTCTCAACTTTATCAACAGACAATTAGCCCTTTTTAAAATAAAAAGCTAATAAGTTACGTTACCCATTTTGAATTTTTATTAAGCTCAGTTATTTCTCGGAAGCAGAGTAACCACTGTAAACTACATTGTTAAATTTAAGATGAAATTAAATTAACATTAATTCTTAGATTTAATTTAGTTGAAAAAGAAATATTTTCGGTCAAAATTTCTTATTCTAGTTTGTCCTATGCTGTTTTCTCCATTCACTAGGGGGGATACTTGACGAATCTTCCCATACTCCTAAATGTTTAGACTTTCCTATTTTCTCGGCTAGCTTGAAAGCTTCCTTGTTAGGAAATTTATCAACTTTGATGAAACAGTGAATTACTTTGACCTACCCACCACCAACCAATCGCACACCACAGACGTACATCCTGAAGCGAAGTTAACCCAAACTTGCCATTGCCCCAAATACCCATTCCAGTAAGGCTCACCATCAGCAATTCCAACAGCCTCGCCTACCTTGGAGACTAACTGTTGGTAGAACTTGCCAAGGCTGTCGAGTCCAAGGCGCATTTTCAGCTTCAGCCCCTTCCACCCTTGGATAGCAGGACTTTCCACTGGCGTGAGTATTTGAGGAATATCCTGGGATTGGGTGTCAATGACTGGTGTAGTTGTACTTATATTATTGCTGACTGACACCAAACAATTCGCAGTTCGCAATGGGCTTCGCCCCGCTACGAAGATCGCAATCGATAAAAAAAGGGCTATTTCTGGGCTGACTAGTTCTAAGATTTGACTCCGAACTGTTCTTTCTATGCCTTCGAGGTCTGTCAGCTTACTTTTGTCTGCTTCTTCATACAACAGCGTTGATAATTCTTGTAAACAGGCTTTGATCCGTTCTTGTTTCTCTTGGCTCAATAGTCAGCGATTGCACAGGGTTATTTCCTTCTACATTTTCTCAGAAATGCACCTAAAATTATTATCACTACATATTCATCACTACCTCTCCTAAATTAATTTCCATGTCTATCCTGCCGCTCTCTCTCCATCATTATTATGGTTTTCTTACGCCGGACTAAATCATACTCACTTTCGTTGCGCCTACGGCGATCGCAAAATCCTTAACGGCACTTTTTTGTGTTTGCTACTCAAACCGATAAAATAACAATAATTATTTAATTTTTTCAACTTCTTCAGCAACATCTCAAAATGTTTAAATTACTCAGAATCAAACGCGGATTAATATTACTGATTTCTTCTTTAATTATAACTATCTTGGTGATATTAGGAACAAATAAAATGAGTACAGCAGCCCAGAAGCATGAAGTACGGGGGGTGTGGCTTACTAATGTTGATAGTCAGGTACTTTTTTCATCTCAAAATCTAAAAAATGCTTTAAATCGTCTCAATAAATTAAATTTTAATACTATTTACCCTACAGTTTGGAATGGTGGTTATACACTTTATCCTAGCAGTGTAGCTCAAAAAGTATTAGGTCAATCTATCGAGCCAATTCCTGAATTAAAAGATAGAGATATTCTTCAAGAACTTATTAAAGAAGGGCATAAAAAAGGTTTAACTGTGATTCCTTGGTTTGAATATGGGTTTATGACTTCCATAGATTCCGAATTAGCTAAACGACATCCCGATTGGTTAACTAATCGTTATGATGGTACTAAAGTAGATAGTGATAATCAAGCTTGGCTTAATCCTTTTCATCCAGAAGTACAGCAGTTTATGATTGATTTAATCATGGAAGCTGTAGCTAAATATGATCTCGATGGAATACAATTAGATGATCATTTTAGCTTACCTTCTGAGTTTGGTTATGATGCTTATACTGTAGCAATGTACACGAAAGAATTAAAGAGTTTAGTTCCTTCTAAGGATTTTTATGAAACTTTCTGGGTGCGTTGGCGTGCTGATAAAATTAATGAATTTATGAAACATTTATCGGCTAAAATTAAAGCTGTTAAACCAGGTTGTATAATTTCTATTTCTCCTAATCCTTTACATTTTTCTTTACCTGCTTCTTTACAAGATTGGTTTACCTGGGAAAGACGGGAATATATTTCCGAAATAGTTTTACAAGTATATCGTTCCGATTTACCTCGTTTTGTGACAGAATTAGAAAGAGCAGAATTTGATTTAGCTAAAACTCATTTACCCGTTTCTGTTGGCATTTTAAGCGGTTTAAAATCTGCTTCATTACCGATTAATCAAATTGAATCGCAAGTTGAAGAAGTACGCCAACATGGTTTAGCCGGAGTCTCATTCTTTTTCTATGAAAGCCTCTGGAATTGGTCAGACGAAGCCCCTATTGTACGAGAAAAAGTTATTCAAAGAATGTTTCCTAATTCTGTATCTCGCGGATAAGTGCCTAAGCCAAATTCATGATATACAGCACTTCCAGAGGCTATGAGGTATAGCCTCAAAGCTGAAAGCTATGATAGGAGGGGGGCAAGAGGAAAATCGCATTGCATAATAGCCGGAAGCGCTGTATTTATCAAATTACAGGTCAACAATGAAACTACCAGGCAGTTATAAAATTGTGAATGCTGAAAGAGTTGGTGTAGTAGATTATATATTGATTATTTTTTCACAAATAGATTGGTCATCGGTTTAACTCCTTTAGCCGTGTCATTAGCAGAGTTTAAGTATTCATAGATGCCAAAAGCATCTTCAGTAGTTCGTAGCAATGAGTAGTGATTATAGGGTGTGTGATCTACAATGCCCCGTGAGGCATGATTAGTAATCACAATCGTCGCAATGTGACCGCCGCCAAAGTTAGCTTTGCTATCAGGGTCGAAACCACAGCAACCTTGAATTTGAGCTTTGTCATGAGGATTACTATCTTCATCCCAGGTAATAATAATTGCATTATTGCCAGACTCAGCCCACAACTTAGAAGTGGTGATTTGATTCACAACTTTTCCAATCATCGTGTCGCCGGTTTGAATCAATTTTTGCAATTGGGGACACTCTGCTAAACCGTGCATTTCATGACATTGGTTAAAGATGATGTGGCTGTAGTTGGGAACTTTATCACTTTTCAGGTCGGTAGTAAGTTGGTCAATCCCGACTATTTTACTGGGTAAGTTCGGGTCATCTTGCACGTTTTTGAAGTTCATAAAACCATTATGTTTAACCGCATATAATGCACGATTGAGACTGGGAGCGACAACGGACTTAGAGCCTGGAGAAGGAATATCTTCAAAATACCCTTTCCAAGTCAGCCCCTTTTGTGACAATTGGTCGATTAAACTAAAAGAGGTAATGGTATGGTTGGCATAGTCAACTTGACGAGAGTTGTGGCAAAATTGCTGATTACTATTAGCAAAGCAATAGAAAGCATCATCATCATGAATCCCAAAAGTACTACCGCTTAAAATGGCAACATAGTTAGCTTCGCTGGGATGTACTTCGCCATAGAAGTTACTAGCCAAACCATAGGTTTTTGCCAGTTGATTGATGATGGGTGCATTGGGATTGCCAATAATTTGGTCGTAGGATTTATTTTCTTCAACAATCACAAAGATATGGTCATATTTAGGGATGGCTTTGTCGTCTGGTGTAGGAGTTGAAACTACTGCTGCTGTATTTTCAACTGCTTGCGGTGGGTTAGTAGCTGATTGACTAGACTTTTGTGAGTTGGATAAGCAACTATTGAGTGTGAGGCTCAAGCTCAATAAGCAAATATGATGAAGAGTTGTTTGAAATCTAGGGTGTAATAACATAGATACTGAGTATAAATGTTAAGTATATGTCGAATGATTTGTCGGATCAATAGAAAAAGAATGGCCAACTACCGAAACACCGATTCGCTCTAAGCGCAGGAATTACTAGAAACTGATGTGGTATTTAACACATCAGTTTCTTCATTTGGTGTTTTTTTTATTCCTTGTACTCCCTGCGCTCTTTATCTATTCGGTATTTTTCTATTTGGAATTCCCTACAGTCCAGTGGTAATGTCTGGGTTTTATCAATCTGAACACCTTGCAGTCGTTGAGGATTTAAACCTAGAACCTGTAATGTAGTTGGAGCAATTTGGGTGGTAGAAACGGTTCGACTGATAGTTTTACCTTGCAGATTGCGGGAAAATCCAGTGCTACCGATAATTAGGGCTACGTGGGTGTCAGCATCAGTAAATCCACCATGCTCTGCACGCTTCTTGGTAGCATTACCAAAAAAATAGCCAGTTTTGAGTGGAACAATAATATCAGGGGTGCGTTCGCTTGTCCTTGGATCTCCCAATTCGGCGTTGATGATGCTCTGACCATACAATACTTTCCCCTGAGCAGCAGCATCCTCAGTTGAAAATGCCACCCCAGTATTTGGATCAATCGTATTATCAAATGAGTAATTTTTGGACTTGAGCAGGGCTAATGCTTTTCGGACATCAGATGGATTTTTCAAGAAGATCAGTGATGAAGTATCTTGACCTCGCTCAGAAGCAATCTGGATGCTGTTTTTTACTAACAGAGCAGCAACAGCAGTCAGGTTTCCATCACCACCAGCAACACCAGTAACACTATCAAATGTACTGCTCAAACCAACAGTTGGATCTTTGACGGGATTTTGCCCGTGCTTGGCAGTCAAAATCACCAAAGTTGAACTGTCTAATCCTTTCTTTTTCAGTTCATCTAAAATCAGGCCGATGCTGGCATCAGTATGGGCTACTGCACTTACGAGGTCAGGACGGGCATTGTTATTAGAGTCAATTCCGCCACCATTAAATTGAGAGGCAGTCTCTTTCTCACCGACGCTGACAGCTTGGAAATTCAAGCCAAAAATTGCTGGAGTGCCTACTTTTATAGTGCCGGAATCGTTCAATCCATCAATCTCGTTTAATATCTGCTTAACCTTGAGATCGTCGTAGGCTGAGGTTGTTGCTACACTTGTGAATTGGTTGGCGCTAAAACCAGTAGGTGGAGCCTTAAACAGAGTCGGATTACCCTTTGTCCCGTCGTTAAAGAAAGTGGACGTGATACTAGGGTTGGTGTTGGAGTAAGGAGTACCTGTTGATTGATCGACTAAAGCCCCAAGGGTGTTGGGGAAAAGTCCTGGCTTAGTTGGATCAATCGCTACTGCCGCGTTAATTTCTAGTGAAGAGTAATCGCTAATGCTACCAACCCGACCCGTTGCCAAATTAAACTTCGTTGGGTCTTGTGTATTTCCAGCAAGGATGGTGTAAGCTGCGGGATGCTTGTCAGACCAAGCAGTACGCAGTCCAGCCGCGCTAGCTACGTCAAAAATGGTATTTACTTTTAGGTACTGATTGGGGTAAACAGGGTTGCCATTGCGATCTACTGGCAATTGGGTTTTATCAAATCCCTGACCACCATCTAAGGTGCCACCCTTACCATTATTCCAAGATGCATCAACGTTTTCAGCAAATTCTACGACAGTACCTGGTTTGGCTGTGCCTGCGGTGATTTGGGCAGCAGTAGTGCCTGGGGCATACAAGGCGCGACTGTAGGATTTATCATAAAATACACCTGTCGTGCCGGGGCTAGCACCAGTGATATAGTTTAGCTCCCCAGGAAAGGAATCTGATGGTGCAGAAGCAAAAGCATTGGTGTATGTCACACCTTCTCTCTGCAACCGCTTAATATTTTTCAAAGAAGATTGCAGATTAGCGACTGATAGATCCGAGTTGTGCAATCCATCAATCGAAATAATCAGAACATGACTAAAGCGGGCAGTTGTATTTCCGATACTGATTGCTTGGACACCAGGAATCAGGGTGTTGCTAACAATCGCCGTCGTCAACACCCCAAAAAGCGTTTTCTTCATTGTGTGTAACTAAATTGGAAAAATGGCTTAGAATTTCAAAAATCTGCAAAAATTCTGAATTCAAGGGTTACTTTTTTTGGCAATGGCTCTCGCCTAGCATTTATCAAAGACTCCAAGAATCAACCCATTGAGAGCATTGAAGAGACAGAGCGAAATATATTCACAGATATTGATTACAAATATGCGCGGGTAATAAATGCTTGCAGTGGGTTTTACGTGATTTTGCTGATTATTGGTCAGCACAAATTTGATTAAATCAATAAAAACGTAAGCAATGCAAGTAAACTGAATCTTGCTTTACCAAATCTTTATAATCACTTCAGATGTAGCAAAAATAAATTCAGGACTATTTTACCCCCTTTTAGCAACATCCAGATGATCAATAATTGTTAATCCCACTTTTTATAAGGCTTTCAGAGTTATAGAATTTCAAATTTCGGTAATAATTTTCTGCCTGAGTCTTTAAATTTTCAGTAAAGTTAAGGTTTTGTTAATGTTTAAGTCATGTGATAATGCAGACACTAATGGCGTTGCTGCACCAATAGGAAAGTGAAAAATTTTGGGGGAGATGAGCAGGGCAAACGTATGGTATTTTTGAAACCCTTGTAGTACAAGGATATTGGTGAAAAAATCGCTTGAATCATCAACTGTTAAGCCAATATCTGCAATTAATCAAGTTAGCTTTGTGAGGAATGACCTATACCGCCGCCAACCAATCGCACACCACAGACCTACACTCGTCTGCAAACTTAACCCAAACCTGCCACTGGTTCAGATACCCATTCCAGTAAGGCTCACCATCAGCAACGCCAACAGCCTCACCAAGCTGGGAAATCAGCTGTTGGTAGAACTGTTCAACACTGTCGAGTCCTTGGCGCATTTTCAGCTTCAGCCCTTTCCATCCTTGGACAGTCGGACTTTCTACTGGCGTGAATGTTTGAGGAATATCCTGGGATTGGGTGTCAATGACTGGTGTAGTTGTACTTATATTATTGCTGACTGACACCGAATCACAGTTTGACGCTTCATCCCGATTTAACCACTGCCCAAAAATTGAATCACGCTGATCATCAGGGGCAACAAACTGGTAAACGCACTCCCGATTTTCACGTTTACCCAACCGACCAACGTAGTCCAACCTCAAATCAATCTTGGCAAGTAACTTCCTAGAGTGGTAAAACTTGCTAGAGTAGATTTTTCATGATTGAAATAGGCGTAAATAGGTAAACCAAAATTTTCAATAATAACGAATTTACTACGTTTAAGTTTTTGCTCTAGCTAGTTTTGCCATGCTAGCTTATATCTATTTTGTGGCATGGGTGGTTTATCTTGGGGATTGAAAGCTACTGGAGTTATTGGGGTAAAAGTAGCCAAGACGCATTTTGCCGCCATGCGTCGCCTGAAAATCATACTCAGACTATGTTTCAGAAAAAATTGACTTTAATCTAAAAAGAGCGGATTTTGCAGACCAGATCCACTACTTTTATTCGTACCAATTGAACCCCTCTAATTTTTAGAACCTGAAAGCCTTGTGGCTACGTTACCAAATGCCGTATAAAATAACTTAGGGTTTATATTGCCCCAAAGGTGATGAGATGAATTACACTATTTGTCATTCCACAGAATACGCCATGTGATGTAACGACTACAATTCCATTCTCAACCTTTCCTAAGTTTTCTATATACTGCCTTTTGACATAATCTGTTGATAAACATTCTTTTTATCTCCAGTTTCGTCAATAATTTTAATTATTAGTCTACCATTTATGACTTCTAAAATTAGTTCTAGACGCTGGCAATATTCGTCCACAAATTTGATCGTTTTTATGGGTGAACGAGGCTCTACTATTCTCTGTGCTTACGTTCTAGTTTTTTCCTTTTTTATATTACTGCGAAAGTGATAAAATAGGGTTAAGCATTATTTAACCAATTTTAAAGTTTTAATACATAATGGGATGTAATAGTTGAATTTCTCAATTTTGAGGGAATTATAACGATGAGATAAATTCCCTAGATGCTTTTGACTAATAATATGACACTGGCGGCAAGCACCTACGCAAATCCATTACCCGACATTCCTGGCTATGAGATCGTTGAGCAATTATATGTGGGTTCTCGAACGATTGTTTATCAAGCAGTGGAAGAATTAAGCCAGCGTCAGGTTGTCATGAAATTGTTGCAACAAGATTATCCCAGCTTCAGTGAATTGTTACGTTTTCGCAACCAATATACTATTGCCAAAAATTTGAATATTTCTGGTGTGATTCGTCCCGATCGCCTGATACCATATCGTAATAGCTATGCCCTAGTGATGGAAGATTTTGGCGGTGTGGCGCTATCAAAATACAGTCGCAGCCATCAGTTAACACTATTAGATACACTGGCGATCGCCCTGCAACTAGCCGAAATTCTCCATGAGCTTTATCAGCATCGGGTAATTCATAAGGACATCAAACCTGCAAATATCTTGATTCATCCAGAATCGCAACAAGTCAAACTAATTGATTTTAGTATAGCTTCCCTATTACCGAAAGAAAACGAAGAAATCAAGCACCCAAATGTCTTAGAAGGCACATTAGCCTATATTGCACCAGAGCAAACCGGGCGGATGAATCGGGGCGTTGACTACCGTACAGACTTTTATAGTTTAGGGGTGACTTTGTTTGAATTGTTGACGGGACAGTTACCTTTTGCTGGCGATGATCCTTTAGAACTGGTGCATAGTCACATTGCCAAACCTGCACCCAGGGTAGATGAAATTAACTCAGAAATACCAGAGGCGATCGCTCAAATTGTCGCCAAGTTGATGAGCAAAAATGCCGAAGAACGCTACCAAAGTGCTTTGGGCTTGAAGCATGATTTGGCAATTTGTTGGGAGCAATTGAAGACAACAGGGAAGGTTGCAGCGTTTGTAATTGGGGAGCGAGATATATGCGATCGCTTCTCTATCCCCGAAAAACTCTATGGACGAGAAACAGAAGTCCAAATACTACTAGATGCTTTTGCGCGAGTCAGCAACGGTACCTCAGAATTACTGCTAGTAGCTGGTTTCTCTGGGATTGGGAAGACGGCGGTTGTGAATGAAGTTCATAAACCAATCGTCCGCCAGAGAGGCTATTTCATTAAAGGTAAATTTGACCAGTACAATCGCAATATCCCCTTGGGTGCCTTTCTCCAAGCATTTCGGGATTTAATTGGACAGTTACTTTCGGAATCAGATACCCAACTACAAGCATGGAAAGCCTCTATTCTGAAGGCTTTGGGAGATAATGCCCAAGTAATTATTGATGTCATCCCCGAATTGGAACGCATCCTCGGCAAACAACCACCTGTAGCAGAACTATCGGGTACGGCGGTGCAGAATCGGTTTAATTTGCTGTTCCAGAAATTTACTCAAGTTTTTACGACAAAGAAACATCCTTTGGTGATGTTTTTAGATGACTTGCAATGGGCAGATTCCGCATCCTTAAAATTGATGCAGTTATTGATGAGTGAGCGGGAACAGGGGTATTTACTGCTGATTGGGGCTTATCGGGATAACGAAGTGTTTCCTGGCCATCCGTTAATGCTGACCTTAAATGAAGTCAGCAAGGCAGGAGCTACAATCAACAGAATTACTTTAGCATCTTTGAGTAGAAGCAGCCTGAATCAGTTAGTGGCAGATATGCTCAAATGTGCTGAAGTCTTGGCACAACCTCTAGCAGAATTAGTCTATCAAAAAACCCAGGGGAATCCCTTTTTTGCGACGCAATTTCTCAAAACTCTGCATCAAGATCAATTCATTACCTTTAATATCCAGGCTGGACATTGGCAATGTGATATTACTCAGGTACGCGAGGCTGCATTAACCGATGATGTGGTGGAGTTCATGGCCAAGCAGTTGCAAAAATTACCTGATGAGACTCAGAATATCCTCAAACTGGCAGCCTGTATCGGTAATCAATTTGACTTGAGTACTCTGGCGATCGTCTCGGAGCAATTGCCGCAGCAGGTGGCAACTGACTTGTGGAAAGGGTTGCAGGAAGGATTAATTTTACCCATCAGTGAAACCTACAAGTTTTTTCAAGGAAATGATTTAAATGATAACTACACGGATGGGATTAGTGTTGCTTACAAATTCCTCCACGATCGCGTCCAGCAAGCTGCTTATTCCCTGATTCCCCAACAGGAGAAACAGGTTGTGCATCTGACAATTGGTCGTCATGTATTAAACCATACATCAGCAGAACAATTAGAGGAGCAAATTTTTGGTATCGTCAACCAATTGAATATTGGCTGTAAGCTCATCAGCGATCCCCTAGAGCAAGCAAGGCTGGTAGAGCTAAATTTAAGAGCCGGACGAAAAGCGATCGCTACCACTGCCTACGATACTGCTACCTATTGCTTACAATATGCCTGTAATTTGCTGCCGACTGATAGCTGGCAAACTCAGTATGATTTGGCATTAGCCTGCTATAGTAGCGCGGCTGAGGCTGCTTATCTCAATACCGATTTGGTGCAGATGGAAACTTTGGCGGAAATTGTCTTGCAACAAGCTCGGAGTTTGTTGGATGCTGCCAAGGTGTATGAAATTAAAATTGATGCTTACACAAGCTTTGGTGAATTTACTAAAGCTGTCACCACGGGTTTAAACTTTCTCAAATCTTTTGGAATTGAATTTCCCAGTCAGCCGAATAAACAAGATTTTGTTGATTTTCTCCAACAAACCCGACAGCAATTAGCAGGACGTTCCACAGATGAGCTGTTAAACTTACCTGTGATGACTTCGCCTCAGTTCCAAGCACTGCTGCGAATGTTAGTTCAAATTAGTGGCCCTACTTACTTAGCATCTCCATCCCTGTATCCTTTAATTTGCTGTCAGCAGGTGCAGCTATCAGTCACCCACGGTAATATTCCTGCCTCCAGCTTTGGATATGTGGTTTATGGATTATTACTTTGTGGTGTAGTTGGTGACATTACAACAGGTTATGAATTTGGTCAACTGGCTTTACAGTTAGTAGATAAATTTAATAATCAAGAATATGCCGCTAAAGTTTTATACATGACCAGCAAATTTACTGTTCACTGGGTGAAAAATGCGGCGACAACTCTCCAGCCATTACAAGAAGCCTATACCCTGGGACTAAAAGTTGGCGCTCTTGCTTATGCTGGCTATTCTGGTTATACCTACGCTTTTCATGCTTATTTTGTCGGTAAAGAACTCACAGCTTTAGAAACAGAATGTCAGGCTTACAGCATAGGCTTGGCAAACATCAAACAACAAGCATTCTTAGGCTACCTGCATATCGTCCACCAAACCGTTGCCAATCTCTTAGGAAAATGTGAGAACACAACCAAATTAGTAGGCACAATTTTTGATGAAAGGGTAACTTTGGCAAATCTGGAAAAAGCCAACGACAAAACGGGGTTATGGCATTTCCATATGTGCAAAGTAACATTAACCTATTTATTTGAGTGCCATGACCAGACGCTCTATCATTGTCAACAATCAAAGCTGAATGCTGGTGGCGGTACTGGGATGCTAAATGTGCCAACACTTTATTTTTATACAGCTTTAGCCTCTTTCACCCAGCTATCAGCAAATTTAGCCGAAAATTCTCAACCGGATGAGTTATGGACATTAATTGCGGATGCTAAAGAAAAGCTGCAAAATTGGGCTACCTATGCACCCATGAATTGCCAGCACCGATATGATTTGATTTGTGCTGAAGAACAGCGTGTTTTAGGACATCCACAGCAAGCAATAGATTTCTATGATCGCGCTATTTCTCTAGCTCAAGAAAATGGCTATATCCCAGAACAAGCGATCGCCAATGAACTTGCTGCCAAATTCTACCTCGGTTGGCGCAAAGAAAAAATTGCTGCTGTCTATATGCAGGAAGCTTACTACTGCTATGCCCGTTGGGGTAGCTCAGCTAAAACTGACGATCTAGCTCGTCGCTATCCCCATTTACTGCGTCCGATTCTCCAGTCGGTATCCCAACCCCTGAACGTGTGGGAAAGCTTGACGAGCAAAATTGCACCTGATGTTTCTCTCCATACCTCGATAGATTCTAGCCTTCCTCAGAGGACAAACATCAATAATTCTCTTGATGTTGCCACTATTATCAAGGCTTCTCAAAGTCTATCTGCCACTCTGCAACTTGATGAGTTATTACATCAACTCACCCAAATTATTCTCCAAAACTCAGGTGGTGATCGCTGTGCTTTAATGTGTCCTAATGCCGATGGTGAATGGCAAGTTGTAGCTATAGCTACACCAGAAACTACACAACTTTGTTCAGAACTACTCGATGGTAATCCCAACCTACCTGTGAAATTGATTCAGTATGTCAAGAACACTCAACAAGTCGTGATGATTGACAATCTCAAAACTGATTTACCCGTCATAGATGAATATCTCACCCATAAACAACCAAAGAGTTTGTTATGCTTACCAATTATTAGCCACGGGCAGTTAATTGGGATTGTATCTTTAAAAAATCGCTCAACTAGTGGAGTATTTACTAGCGATCGCCTCTTTGTCCTGAACTTCCTCTGCACTCAGGCGGCTATTTCTCTAGAAAATGCTCGACTTTATCAAAAAGCGCAAACTTATGCTCAACAATTAGAAAAATCACAATTGCAAATAGTCCAGAGTGAAAAAATGGCATCCTTGGGTAACTTAGTTGCAGGTGTCGCCCACGAAATTAACAACCCCATCGGCTTTCTTAATGGCAGCATCAGCAATGCTCAAGAATATGCACAGGATTTACTTGACTATATCGCCCTATATCAACAATATCATCCCGATGCCGCTGCACCCGTACAGAAAAAGGCAAAAAACATTGATTTAGAATATCTTTGTCAGGATTTACCAAAGTTACTTAACTCTATGCAGGATGCAAGCGATCGCATCACATCTATCAGCACCAGCCTGCGTACCTTCTCCCGTGCTGATACTGAGTATAAAGTTAGTGCTAACCTGTACGAAGGCATCGACAGCACACTGTTAATCTTGAAATATCGCCTCAAAGCTAATGAGCATCGCCCCGCAATTCAAGTAATTACTGAGTACGGTGAGTTACCAGCTATTAAATGTTTTCCAGGACAATTAAATCAAGTATTTATGAACATCCTGGCTAATGCCATTGATATGTTTGATGAGATGGCAAGGACGCAATCATATCAAGAAATTGCAGCTCATCCCCAACAAATCAAGATTTGTACCGCAATAGTAGAAAATCAAGCGTTCGTCTCGATTGCAGATAACGGTAAGGGCATGAGCGAAGATGTGAAAGCGAGAATCTTCGACCATCTATTCACAACTAAAGGCGTAGGTAAAGGAACAGGTTTAGGATTGGCAATCGCTCGGCAAATTGTCGTCGAAAAACATGGTGGTAGCTTAGAAGTACAATCTCAGTTAGGTAAAGGCAGCGAGTTTTGCATTCAACTGCCAGTTTTGTGAACGACTTTTTTGTAGATTTGATAAGTCATGTTGAAGCTTTAAGTCATATAGACACATCATCATGCAAGCAATTGTCTCTTCGGGTGAAAGTCTACAAGAAAATCCCCATCGAGGTGCGATTGTCGATGAGATAGCAGGATTACGAAAACTTGTAGTTTTTTTTGGAAAATACGGCTTTATAATTCACTACGTTATTCTTGAAGATGATGTTGTAATCTTACGCATCTATCACGGGCGAGAAAATCGACCTCGCTAATCAGAGGTATCATTGCTTTTTAGTTTACTACACCGCCACCAACCAATCACAGACCACAGACTTGCATCCGTCTGCAAAGTTAACCCAAACCTGCCACTGGTTCAGGTATGCATTCCAGTAAGGTTCACCATCAGCAATCGTTGGTAGGGAAGGCAACAAGGGTGTTTTTCTCAGCAATACGAGTGGCCAAGAAGTTATGTGATTTGTCACAAAATTGCTCCTCAAATCTAGCCCCTAGTTTTTTTTGCTGTCACCTCTATCTCAATCCGCATTCTCGGATCTGAAAGTCCTGCAACAATCATTGTTGCTGCTGGTCTGATATCTCCTAAATATTTACGAATTACTGGCCAGCTTTGTTCAAAGTCTTCTCGAATCGGTAAAATATAACGAACTCGCACTATATCCTGCATTACCAGTCCCGCCTCTGTCAGCGCAGCATTAATGTTTTTAAAACACTGCTCTGTTTGTTTTACAACATCATCAGATATGGTCATCGAACTGTAATCAAAACCCGTGGTACCAGAAACAAAAACCCAGTCTCCATCAACAACGGCTCTAGAATAAGCAATTTCTTGCTCGAAGATAGAACCAGAAGATATGAATTGACGACTCATTTAATTGTGGAATCTCCTTCCAAATATATCTACAATTAAACGACTATCAACCAATCACACAGTACAGACTTACACCCCGAAGCAAAGTTAACCCAAACCTGCCACTGCCCCAAATACCCATTCCAGTAAGGCTCACCATCAGCAACGCCAACAGAAGAGCCGATTGTGGAGACTAGCTGTTGGTAGAACTGACCAGCGCTGTCCAAGCCTTGCTGCAATTTCACCATCAGCCCCTTCCATCCAAGAATCGCGATATTTTTTGGGGTATGTAGTGCTGTGTCACTGAGTGGTGTTGCAAAGACTATATTAGTGCCTGACACCAAATCAGAATTGTGGGATATGGAAAGTGATGTTGTGTCAGTTACTGGTGTGGTAGTACTTATATTATTACTGACTGACACCGACTCACTAAGAAACACTTCATCTCGATTTAACCACTGCCCGAAAATCGAATCACGCTCATCATCAGGGGCAACGAATTGATAAACGCACTCCCGATTTTCACGCTTACCCAACCGACCGACATAATCCAACTTCAAATCAATCTTCGCAAGTAGTTTCTGTGCGATCGCTATGGGAGTAAATTTTTCTGAAATGGTGACGTTTAAACAAGTTTTGATGAGATACCGATTCTTCATCGCCGCCTTCTTCAACTCCTGCATTGCCTCGTCAGAAGAGCGTAACCGTTCCCCAGGCGTAAGCAACTGCAACAAGTTCAGTCTCTCCAATAATAAGACAGCAGTCAATAGCTGCCCCTTGTTAAAATCCGGCTTCCAGATAGCATTATTCCCGGATTCGGCTTGTGCCTTAGCCCGTTTCGCATCACGGTTAGTCAGAAATTCCCGCCCCAGCGTCAAATAATAGTGCATCCGCAGTTGGGGATACCAGCCGTCGTCATCTTTCTCGACCAAATCAGGGGTCACGTCAATTTCGTAGCGACGGGATAATTCCGCCTTGCGTTGCTGGTGTCGCTCGGTTTTCGTTTTCGCCCTTGTGTCTTGCAGCTTCTTGAGTTCGGCATCAGAGACGGTTGGAGAATCCGCGATCGCCTGACACTCCGCAGTATACAATTCAACAGATGCCACCTTAACCGACTCGATTACTGCCCCACTCTCATCGTCATCAACATCGGCTGCATCAATAACGGTGTAGCCATCCTCGACCAAACCCGCAAGAACAGACTCTCGATAGCGCCGCATTTCGACGTTAATTACAGAACCGCGTTTGCCCCAAGTCTGCAATGACTCCGGCTGGAAGTTCTGGTCAACAAAGCTTAAATCGTCATTGTCCGCCGCCGACAACAGCGCAATGTTCGCTTGTGTTGCGACGTGTTGACTTCTGAGCAATCCCCCTATGGATGTGGAACCATTGCCCACAACCGACATCCCCCACTCTCTGACCCAAATGTGACGGTCAACTGTTTCCCTAACCCTTGCCAACATTTGACGCACAGAGTTAACCGCCTGCACTCCCTGAAAAATCCCCCATACACCATCAAAGTGTCCTTCAATGTCGATGGATACCCCAGTTTCAAGACTGGGTGAGGCGATAACTAAATCATACTCGGTCAGAATTTCGTTCAGGTGAGAAATACACCCCATAGCAGCATGAGAGGGGTCTGCAACAGATTCGCTGTCAATTCTCAGTATTCGTAAGTGAGGGAATTTGCGGCGAAAACGTTCCTCAAGTGCCTGGGTTCCCCATTTTGACTTGGCTTTCTGAGCAGAGCAGCAGAGTAAATGATGTCCACCTTTAGAAATCGCTTTGTCCAACGCAGCAATGAGATTTTTCGGGTTATTGCCAGAGTAGTTGTAACAGTTGCCTGCTATGTGCCGATAATTGTTGACGATGACGAATGGATTAAGCCGATATTCTCCAGCAAGTGATAAAACATACTTCACATCAGTATCGGACACATCAGCGCTTGATAGGTAAATCTTTCCCTGACTGCTGCCCAAAACATTTTGTACCAGTTGCTTGAGGTTTTTGAGAACGGACACACGCCGCTTTTGCACTTCTGTACCAGAGTTGAGCAAATGCCAGAATACTTGGTCACATTCATCAATAATAATCACATCATTCGCCCAGTCATTGGGATTGAATCGCGCCTGACTTTCCTGATGTAATGAATCTACACACACCCCGTAACCTAATAATGCACCTGTTTCATTCGTGCGAACTTCTGTGACATAGTTAACACCAAAGCGATCGCATAATGCCTCACCAAGTTGAATCCGATGGGTGATGATTAACACCCTACGTCCAAGGTCATGCGCTTTCGCCACCTCAGTAGACAGCCATTGGGTTTTACCCGTTCCCTTTGGCGCTTTGAGAACAATCAGTTTTTCACCTTCGGGGACGAGAAGCTGGCCCAAGAATCTTTGATTGAGTGCGATCGCTGGCGGGTAAGTCAGCAGGGTGAACAGCTTGATTTCCCACAACTCCAATGCAACAGCCGTATTATAAAGTCCGTCAAATGCCGGCTGCCCTTTGGCAACGATAAAATCATCAACCCCTTTCTCTGCACCTAACGGTAAATCAATCACTCGCAGCGAACAGCCCTCGTTTACCAGCAACCGTCCCATACGACTGATAGCGGTTCTGACTCGCTGGACTGTCTCAGGTTTGTTGTCCTGGTCAAAGCAAATATTAACCTGTCTCCCCTGTGTTGCGAAATGTTTCAAGTCGGGGATGAGGTATGGTTTGCCATTAGTTGTACCGTACTCATCAGTAGGTGTGCGGTATCCAGCGTTGACACCGGGGATAGCGATCGCAGCATAACCAGCAGTCAGTAATGCCCCCGCTTTTTTGACCCCTTCGACAATTGTGACTGGTACGTTATGCCTCCAAACCCAGTGCCAGAAACCGCCAGGATGCTGTAAGTCTTCCTCAGTGATGGGAATGCCGCTACGATTGGAGACTTTCACCCAAATGCGATTCGGCACTAGGAGGAAGAAAGCGCGTGTCTCTTCTCTGTAAGGATGTTCGTACTTGATAAACTTGTGGATCTTCTGGTGATCGCGTCGGGGATGGTCAGGTTTGAAACAGCCCCACATCATTAGGACGTAGTTGTTGAGCGGGTCAACGCCACTGCACCACCAGCCGCCTAATTCAATGTGCTGGTACTTCTTTAAATCGCGATCGCGCAGTCGTCCATCATTACGACGGGAGATTTTGGGACTGTAGAGCAAGTATTCGTAAGGTAAAGTTCTGTAGAGCGATCGCACATTTAAGTGAAATATTTCTTCGTCAACACCACTGAAGAGCCATTCTTGTAAGTGTTTGAAGTGAGAATCAGATTCGATTATACGCATATTCCCTCTGTTTTTTGACGCATGGAAATGAAGCGGCACTATAGGTCATGCCGCTTTGAGACTCTTTTAGACTTGAGAAAGGGAAAAGCTTAAAGGGTAAGGGTTAAAGGAGTGAGAACAATTCCTTTCCCCTTTGCCCTTTCCCCCTTACCCCTCTCGTCTCCCGCCTGTGTGCGGTCGAAACGTGAGATTAATTCGCGTGCTAACTACTTTGTTGGTTTTGGGGACTTGGTGCAGATGAGTAGACTGACAGCCAGGGTGCATCACAAGCAAGCTCCCGTGTTCCAGCCAGAAATCTGTTGGTTTGCCATCTCTCGGTTTGATTTGGAATTTGCGAACACCACCGAGGCTCAGGGAAGCGATCGCAGGGTTGAATCCCATCGATGCTTCGTTGTCAGCGTGCCAACCAATCGAATCCTGTCCACTGCGGTATTGATTTCCGATGACGATGCGGAATTTGTAACCTGTCAACGCAGTGATTCTGTCCCGTAAGTTAGCCAGACTGTCTGTCCAAGTCAGGGGTTTTAAAAACACGCTATTTGAGTAAAGGTAATCACATCCGGCATCACCGTAAATGCACTCCAAGCGGGGGACAGGCATTGTTTTACCCGCGATCCTGATTTGATTCTGTTGCCACTCCAGTTTCAGACAGTGTTGGTAGAGTTCGTTTGCTTGTTCAAGGCTTAAGAAATCGGGGTAGTAGATGACTGGTAAAACTGGCATTGATTCAGTGAATAAATTGAGTTGTCGCATGGTACTTTTCTCCAATAAAAGAAAGTATTCTGAAGACAATTGCTGTTAGTTTTGGTTGGTGAGAAGACTTCATGTTTGTTGAGATACCTGCTCCCAATACTCAAACTCAAGGACAAAATCATGGGCTTGCTGTAACACTTGAGGAAGTAAAAATAACGGGATTTCCCAAGCCGCAATAACGCTACCAGCAAAACATTCTGCAAGTTCAATCCGAATACATTCTGGTAAATTGCTCTCTAAAAACTTGAGTGAATGATCTTCGTTATCTGGTAGCTGAACAAAAAAATAATCATCGTGCATGATAGAAGCAACAAGACCATATTTTTCTGCCAAGGTTTTTCGTAAAGTGTTCATAACGAAAGGTTGAGTTAGGTAGGGAATTATTGAGAGATGACTTTTACTATTTCGGGCAACCACCGCAGTTGAAAAACAGTTTGGTTTGAAGATTTGGCGACTGCGGGAACCATGCGACCCCATTGCTTACCTGATTCAGTAGGACGATAGGGAATTTTCTTGTCATCAGTTCTGTATTGCAGCCCAGAATTTAGTAAGCAGTGGTTAACAGCCCGTGCAGACATTCCAACTACCTCACCGATTTGTGTTGGGTTTAGAAATGCGTCCTCTGCGGTATTAGTGGAAGCGATCGCCGTCTTTAGTTCATCTGCTGCGGGTTTGAGTGCGGGGTTAACTTTAGTGGCAGCATTGACTGCTAACTGCGCGGTGAGAGATTTGTCTAGTCCAGCAAATTCCCCCAACATCATTGCTAACTGTGCGGCTTCGTGGGATGGGGCTAATGTATGTGGTGATTCTTGCTGTAATACTTGCTCTACTTGGGTTGAGAGCATCACTTTCATCAAAGTTCTATTAGCCCAGATGCGGAATTCGACAGAAACCCATCGAGCTAAATCAATGGCGATTTCTGGGTGAATCCAAGTGCTTTGTTCACTTCCATATCCCTGGATATCTATCACCAATAACGATATGAGGATCTTCATATCGTTAGAAAGTGCTTGCAAATACTGCTTTGTAGACTTTAGCTTCGTGTAATCAGCCAAGAATTTCCCGTTAGCTTTGCACATCTGACTTGCATTCACGTAGCCCTTGGGTACAACATATTTACCTATTTCTCCATCTTGGGGCATTTGGTTAATTTCTGAGTCGTGCCAAAAATGTGTCAACATGATTCATTCCCTGGGTATTAAACAAATAATTGATTCAGGCATTCACACGCACTAAACTTTTTTCACCTACTAGTGAGAAACGATTCGATATAGTTGGTGTCTTAATTAACGTTGGCGACATTAATTCAACAAGGTAAAACCAAGAATCATGCACCAGCGCAATCCCCAAAATCAGCCGTTGCTTTGTTCCTTTGTCGTGAGAACAGAGGATCACTCTTTCGCCCAAAACAAAAGCAGGTTTTTGCACAGTGATGACTTCTAATTCTCCAGTCCCGATGATTTGGTTTTGTGTAGCGTGGAGTATTTCTTTTCCGCAATCAATTGAATAAATCCAACATTCGTGTTTCCATTGCATCCCGCAGCAGTAACCAAATGTTCTTGTAGTTCGCAGGAAAACTCTCTCCAGTAAATTAACTGCAACAGGTGGGATTGTTTGCCCCCAAGGAGGAGAGAGATACCAACTTGTTTGAAGTGCGTTAATGTGGTCAATCATACTTTTTTTCCTAATAAGTAATTAATGGCTTCAGTATCAAGAGCAGCAATACGTTTTTTAATTGATTGGGGTGGGTTATCAAAAAACTGTTTAAGATGCCATCTCCGAATTTGGTAATGTCTAGCAGAGCGTCTTGTAGCTTTGAGCCATCCTCTTTTTACCCACCTTGTAACAGTTGAGAAATTCAATTGAAGAACTTGGGCAATCTCTTTACAAGAATAGTTATCAAGAGTTGGACGGGCTGAATAGCCTAAGCTATTTAACTTTAGATAAATTGCAATTGGTGTGCGATAGAATCCTCGCCTTTTTAGGATTGAAGCTATTTGTTTGACTGTATAGATTTCAGCTTTCGCCTCAATAATTGCGAGTTCTTCATCAGTCCATTTGATACTCATAATCTCACCTCCCCTATTGATGCAGAGATAGAATTGGTGTCTGCCCGTCCTTGTACAATTTGAGCGCTGATTGATTCAAAGTCCACCTGAAAAATATTCATATCTGTGGACATTGCCCCACTGTTGTAGCGGTCTACGATGTGCTGCTTAATTGCGGATTGACTCAGCCCATCAGGGATATCGATGTGCGCTTCGCTGGTAATTTTTTCAACTACTGTGACAATGACTTTCATGGTTAATTCCTCTGATGTTGAGAATTCAGGAGCCAGGAGTCAGAAATCAAAATAATTCTGAATCCTGAATTCTGACTTCTGACTTTTGATTTACACCGCTCCGGCTTTTGAAGCTTGCAACTGTTGCATCCATCCGTTGATTGCCGTTAATTCATCAGCACCACTAGCAACAGCATCAACAACCTGATTTTGATACGAAGACTCGGCATGATTGGGATATTCACACTTGTTTGCTGCCCAAGCCAAACACATGGTTTTGATTAGTTCATTAATCTGGTTAATATCAAGTAAACTTGGGCGGTCAACATCCTGAAATTGCAACCACTCTTTGACCAAATCAAGTGGATAATCAAGCAAGGTGCGAATGTTTTTAATTCGTAAATCTTGAGGATGTACTGGTTGAGGGACTACGCTAAGTTTTGGTGTAGATGGGATAGTTGAGGATGTGCCACCTAAGCGGGATTGAATATTACGAATGATAGTTGCCCAATCAGCATTTTTATTCCATTCTCTTTCAATTCTGCTTTTAGTTACTGCATCATAAAGATTACAGAAAACGGTATTTTGTTCACCAGCATTAGCAGCAATAATCAGTGGCTTAGAAAAATACTGGATACCTGATGCAGCCAAGAGAAAGCTTTTGGTGAAGTTTGTTTCAACACCACTTCTGATGACATAAACTTCATCAGCACTCACTACAATATCGAGCTTCAGATTGTCCTTGCCTTTGAACTCTTTAGTTGTAAATCGCAGTTCAGATAGATAACCAGTTAATGCTCTTTGGGAAACAGGGATGGTTTTATCCCGTTCAATATCGTAGTGATACCACAGGTAAGATTCTCCACCTAACTCAGCATTTTTGACATACAAATAGATGGGTTCAGGAGGGTTGCATAAACCTAGTTTGATTTCAGTAACCATGTTTACCTCGATTAATGTTTCATTGTTTGGTGTTCTGTGTGCAATAATGGGAATTCTGTAGCGGGAGAAAAACTTCCGTGCGTTCATCTGAAGTAATGGCATTCCTTTAGATGAACGCTTTTGTATTAGGTATAAGGTTCTTGATTAGGCTCTAATTCCCATTGCAGATAAGTGAGTGCAGTTTGAGCATCGGCAATGTTTAAATCAGGTTGATATCCCTCGTCCAACAGTTGTTTGTAGTTTGGGTGCGTAGCAATAAGGGATATCAGATTTTGGGCTTGTTCAAGTAATTGCTGGAGGCTGGTGTTAGACATTTCAATGCCCAGCCGTGAACATAAATCCTCTGCCTTTACACCGAAGGTTCCTGGCTCAATCTCCGTCGCTAACTCTTCAAGTAGAGATTGAAAATTAGGGTGTTCATCATTAATTTCAATCTCAAATAAATCTGCACTCTTTGTAACGACAGTTGCCCAATTGGGTAAATTCTGGGCAATGGTCTTAGCGTAAAGTTTCATAATTGGTTCCTCTTCGATTAAGAGCTAAAAATCCTCGGCAATCTCTAACAAGAAACCGCGTCCCGTATTCTGTACTTGCACCAGTTCTTTATCCAGCAGTGTTTGAATGACTGAATCGGAGAATTGGAATTGCAGACGATGCAGAGGAACACAACCACCGCAAAGTCGAATCGAACGCAGCAAATGATTAGCTCTACGGTCAAAGCTGTCTATAGAATTAGCCATTGGTGCTACCTCCAGTGATGGCTACTAACTGTTGTTGCAGAATCGCTATTTGACTTTGATAAAACTCAATCTCTGCGGTAATTTGCGTGAACAATTCCTGTGGAGATAACGGTTGGATTTGATTCTCTTGCAAGTACGATATTTCATCAGAATTCTTCTTAGGCATCAATACATAACGCCATCCTTCATCAAATTGTTCAGCCAATTCTGTACCAAATGGTTAGTAGTAAAGTCCTAGAATCGTGCCTTGTTCTGTACGTTGATCCAAAGCAAAGCGAGGGTAGCCCCAGTGTTGGGGAATGGATATTGTGGCTTGCATATTGA
This sequence comes from Desmonostoc muscorum FACHB-395, assembly GCF_014698035.1. Classification (GTDB taxonomy): domain Bacteria; phylum Cyanobacteriota; class Cyanobacteriia; order Cyanobacteriales; family Nostocaceae; genus Nostoc; species Nostoc muscorum_A. The sequence continues at coordinate 969 of NZ_JACJSF010000116.1, read as the reverse complement.
TTGGGGATTGGTGAATGAATAATTAGGGAAAGGGGGAAAGGGCAAAGGGAAAGGGAATGAAGAAATTTACCTTTCCCCCTTACCCTTTAACCTTTTCCCAGGCGAAGCCCAAAACTTACGCTGTGACTAACTCCGCTTTTTCCAGCAGCCGTTGCAATTTATCGCCAGTTAGCTGTTCTAACGGCTGATCTAAAAAATATTCCTCAAAAATGGATTTATCATCAGTAGACACGTCCACCATCGACAATGACCGCACAGCATCAAGCACGGAGTTAGAATACTGCTGCTGGACTGAATAACGCCTCTTCACCCACCAGTTACCATCAGTGCATCCGACTTGCCCCAGTTTCACGCCGTTGTTGTAAATGCCATCATCGAGAATTTCAAACCCATACTTCTGGCACTCGTTGAAGATATGCGCCATGATTTGGTTTTCAGTCGTGGGGGGTGTTGTTTCTTGTTCCTGCACAGGTAATGAGCCATCTTTGTTGTGAGTGCAGATGAAGCGATCGCAACGCATTAGAGTGTTGGCACGGAATACTTCTTTATCGTTGATCATGACTACCCAGCGTTGGGTTAAATGGCTGTCGTCATAGCTGATGCTGGCTACCAGTTTGTCATCAGCGTAATATTCGTGATGGTCAAACGAGATTTCGACTATTGTGAGGGGTTCGGGGGCTACGGCTTGGGCTTGGGTTGCGATGTAGCTGTTGAGTTCGGCTTGCGCGAGGGTTTGTTCATCGGGGGCAGCAGGGGCGATTTTCTGAATCTTGCTTGCCTGATAGTTAATAATGGCGGAAATCCAAGAATCCTTACAGCGTTTGTCGCTTACTTCGACTGTGCAGGCAATTTCGCTGTAGATTGGTTGAGTCGATGGGTGGTATTATCCACCGCACCTCTCATTTAGATCCGGACGTGCCCATTTCTGTGCATCCGGCTCCCGATGTTCTTGGCTATTCGCTTTTGCCC
>NZ_JACJSF010000115.1 GCF_014698035.1 Desmonostoc muscorum FACHB-395 | reverse complement strand
GCTCCCCTACCTCCCCTGCTCCCCCTACTTTCTTCACAGGTGCTTCTTCCAATACTACATGAGCATTTGTCCCGCTTGCACCAAAGGAACTTACCCCAGCAATGCGGCGTTGTTCGTGTGGTAGCCAAGGTGTAAGCTCAGTCGGAACTGCAACTGGTAAATCCTGCCAAGCAATGTGAGGGTTGGGTGTTTTAAAATGCAGATGTGGGGGAATTTCTTGATGCTGTAGCGCTAAAGCTACTTTAATGATGCCAGCTACGCCTGCTGCTGCTTCTGTATGACCAATATTGGTTTTGACAGACCCTAACATTAGGGGTTGATTAGCTGTTTTTTCTTTACCAAACACTGCACCCAAGGCATTTACCTCAATGGGATCTCCCAAAGATGTGCCAGTACCGTGGGTTTCGATGTAGCTAACTTGATGGGGTTCTAGTCCGGCGTTGGCTAATGCTTGCCGTACTACTGCTTGTTGTGCTAATCCGTTGGGTACGGTGAGACCACTGCTAGAACCATCTTGATTGACTGCCGAACCGCGAATCAAAGCTACGATGTTGTTACCGTCGGCTAATGCTTGGGAAAGGCGTTTCAGTACCAAAACACCACAACCTTCGGAACGTCCAAAACCATCCGCACTGCTATCAAAGGTTTTGCAACGTCCGTCAGTGGCAATCATCTTGGCTTTACACAGCCTGACGTTCATCTCTGGTATGACAATTAGGTTAACACCAGCTGCGATCGCCAAATCACTTTCTTGATTACGCAGACTTTGACAAGCTAAATGAATTGCTACTAAAGATGACGAACAGGCGGTTTCTACAGATAAACTCGGCCCCTGTAATCCTAAAAAATAAGATAATCTACCAGCCGCAAAGTTAATTGCTCCACCAGAATTTGTATAAGCATTTATCAGTTCATCATCTGCAAGACCAGTTTGCAATTGCAGATAATCTGTGGTGGTAATACCAACAAAAACGCCTGTTTTACTTCTTTGCAATTGATTCAGAGGAATCCCAGCATTTTCTAGCGCTTCCCAGCTGACTTCCAACATTAACCGTTGCTGGGGATCGAGACTCTGCGCTTCTCGTGGCGAGATACCGAAAAATTCTGGCTCGAATTTGTCGATTTGACCAATAAAACCACCATATCGAGAATACATTTTGCCTGGTGCATCAGGATTAGGGTCATAATATGCGTCTGTGTCCCAACGGTCTGGTGGAATTTCGCTAATAGCGTCAACACCGTTACGAAGATTCTGCCAAAATGCTTCGGGGTTATCACTTCCACCAGGAAATCGGCAACCCATACCAATAATCGCAATCGGTTCGGCATTTAACAGTTCGATTCCATCAGTTTTGGCACGCATTTGTTGTACCAAGAGCGCTAGTTTAGTCGCTGAAAGATTCGTGATGCGCTCCGGAAGTTTACCCATAATTGTTTCCCCTAGTTTTACCCTGATGCTGGGATGAAGAATTAAATTAACGACCTATGGACGCAGATGATGATACTTATATACTTGGTTGTTCAATTTTAGTCTTAATTTTAGTTAAAAAATTAGCAGCTTCTCGACCATTAATAACTCTGTGATCGTAAGCTAGTCCTAAATTAATATAACTACGATTTTTGACATTTTGTCCAGAATCTAAATAAAGTTCTTCTTGGATTCCTCCAAGAGATAACATACAACTTTGAGAAGGCAAAATGATCGGGATTGTTACCAGAGAATCTTTATCCATATTAATAGAAAGAGAAATATTTCCCTGATTCAATTCTTCTTCATTAAACTGACCGCGCATAGCTTTCAATCTGAAGTCTATCAATTTATTGGCAATATCTGCTAGAGATATTTCACCGACATTTTTAATTACAGGAATAAATAAACCTTTGCCTAAGTCAAGGGTAACTCCGATATTAGCCACTTCTCCAGGCATGAATCTATTGTCATCAATTAAGCTACCAAAGAAAAACGGAAATTCTGATAGTAAAGTAGCTGTGATTTTAATTAATAGTTCTGGTAAGCCGATAATAATATCATGTTTTTTCCCATAGTCACTTAACAGTTGAGTTGCAGCATCGCCGTAGATTTTCATCAACAAAAATGCTTTGGGAATTTGTGTATGCGATTGGGTGACTACGCGAGCGATCGCCATTTGTTGGCGAGATATTTCTAAACCTTTAACTTCATCTCGACTCTGTTCACTAATTAACTTTTCAATATCTGGTCTTTTAATAATATTCTTACCTAATTTTCTGATAATTTCTTCCGAAATACTATGTTTATCAATTAATTCTTGAGCAACCTTGGTAATAGTTAAAGATTTATCATCCGTTGTCTTTGCTTTCTTTCCTGAGTTTTTGAGAAAATCTTGTCTTTCTACTTCAGTTTCAAATAAATATCCAATGACATCTCCAGGTTTGCATTCATCACCAGCTTCAGGTAAGGGATGCAAAATACCCTCTGCTTCACTCTCTAAATCAAAAGCTGCTTTGGACGTTTCAAATACTGCGATCGCTTCTTCTTTATTTACTGGCTTACCTATATCAGACAACCAGTATAACAATGTATAACTCTCATCATTATTATTAAATTTTGGCAGAATTATCTCATACATATAATACGGCTTCCTTGACAGAATTGCAAATATCTTCCTTCTGCACAATCACCTGCTTCTCTAAATGAGCAGAAGAAGGAATAATACTATTTTTCGAGTGAACCAATTTGACAGGGTTTTTTAATTTACCCCAAAGCCTACTGTAGATTTGATGAGCAACTTCACTCCCCCACGTACCACCAGCTACACTATCTTCCACAATAAAGATATGAGTGCTATCGGTTAATAAATCTATGATGGTTTCTAATTCAAAAGGATATAGTTGACTAGGAACAATAATCTGAGTTTCAATTTCCCAATCAATAAATAATTCCCGCGCCGCAGCTAAACATCTTGGTACTAATCCCCCTGGTGAAATTAGTAAGCAGTTATTTTCTTCAAAACTATCGGCATAAATTCTAGCGAAATTCTTGGCAGAATCTAAAAATTCATAACTAAACAGATCGTCAATCAATCCATCAGTATAAATTCTTTGAGTATAGAGTACCTTATCTTCAAAAAAGATGCAGGGGTAAGTTAAATTAACCAACTTTTCAAACACTGCAATATTATCATGCAATGGCGATAATTCAAATAAATATAAATTGGGAATACCAACAAAATGCTTTTGCAAACTTTGGCTATGAGTCGGGCCATATCCTCTATTACCACCCACTGCACAGCGAACAATCATATTTAAGTCTAATTTTGTGCCATACATTGATACAGATTTAGAAGCAAAGTTTAAAATCTGATCGAATGCCAAAGCAATGAAATCACCAAACATGATTTCGACAATTGGTTTATTGCCACACAAAGCTAAACCACCACCTATCCCCACAATTGCTTCTTCACTGATTGGTGTAGTTAAAACTCTATCTGGGTAATTAGAAGATAATCCTTTAGCAACTTTGAATGCTCCTCCATAAGGGTCGAGGATATCTTCACCAATTAAAAAAACTTGAGGATCTACAGCAAATATATGATGTAGGGCACGATTTAAATTCTCAACAACTCGCTCAGTTCTCTTTAGAGTAGTTTCCATTGTACTAATTCTCTAGATTCAACATCTCTAATCAAGCTACTTATTTCAGTTTTAACTTCTAGCTCTATCCGCTCAAATTGGTCGGGATATTGCTGCTGATAAACTGAATACCAATCCCATTTTTGAATTCTTTCTAGTTCTTGAATGTCTCGTGTATCGTCACCTTTACTATGGGGGCCGACTCGATTAGTATCAAATTCAATTACTAAGGGCAAAGATTTAGTTCTAGCGGCTTGAATGTGAGGGCTAATCAGTGTCCTAATCTCGTTAATATCTATTGAGTCTACTTTTAAATAATTAATTCCAAAACCTTGAACACGACCTGCAATTGTGCCTGCCATTTGCAGTTGAGTAGGAGTAGACTGAGCTATTTTGTTATTTTCTACAATTACTAAAACAGGTAAACTCCATAATTGGGCAATGTTTAAGGCTTCGTAAACTCCTCCTTCACCCCAAGTACCATCGCCAATGTGAACTACAGCCATCCCGAAGTTACCTTGGCGACGTAAATGCAAGGCTATTCCAGCAGCTACAGGCAAACTTTCGCCTTGAATTCCTGTAGATAAATAATTTTTTCTGTAGATGTGCTGACTTCCACCTACACCATGACAAACTGCACCTTCTTTGCCCATAATTTCTGCTAACAAGCCTTCAGGATCTTCAAATCTTGCGAGGTAATGGCCGTGTCCGCGATGATTGCTGAGGATGAAGTCACTATCAGTTAAAACTGTTTTGAGTGCTACAGGGATGTATTCTTGACCGAGGCAAGTATGGGTTGTACCGTTTAATTTACCACTAGAAAATAGCTCTAAAAGTGCTAATTCAAAGTGACGAATCATCAGTATGATTGCTAAGTCATAATCTGAAATTGGAGTCAGTTTTTGAGTTTCTTGGATTGGGGGGAGGGTATCAAGTTTCATGGCGGATGCTGGGGTGTAGAAAAAGCTCACGCAGAAGGTCATTTTAGAGGTTAAGATTCGACTCCTTTTTGAAGTAGAATTTGGCGAGCGTCTGCGAAGGATTTTACAGATTTCACATCGTCAACAGTGAAGACTATATCGTAGGCTTCTTCTATAGCCATTACTAGCTTCATGTGTGCCATACTGTTCCAATTTTTGAGAGTATTGGGGCTGAGTTGATCTGTGATTTCTAAAGGGGAGATGTTTAATACATCTGAAAAAATATCTGTTAGGGTTTCCAAAACTACCTCCGGGAATTAAATTGTTAAGGTTTCTACTAGTTGCTCAGATATAGCTTTCAGTATTTCTGGTTTTTTATGATTGATGAAAAAATGCTCTCCCTCAATCATCTGCAAGGTAAATTTTCCAGATGTTTGGTCTTGCCATGCAGCAATATCTTCTATATTTACCATTTCATCTTGCAGTCCACCAAAGGCGGAAATGGAACAATTTAATGGTAAGTCAGGAGTATATTCATAAGTTTCAATAATTGAAAAGTCTGCTTTAAGAACTGGCAAAAATAGCTGCATGATTTCTTGGTTATTTAAAATCTCCTTGGGGATGGCTTTGTAGCGCTTGTTGATTTCATCGATAAATAAGTTATCTGGTAAATGATGTGTGGGTTTTAGAAAACATGGAGTTTGTGGAGCGCGGCTACCAGAAACAAATAAATGTCTGGGTTCTAAATTATGTTGTTTTCTAAGGCGACGAGCTGCTTCAAAACACAGCAATGCTCCCATGCTATGACCATAAAAAACAAATGGCATATCCAGGTAGGGTAATAAACTTGGAACCATTGTTTCTATTAAGGTAATGAGATGGGAAAATGGCTTTTCTTTGATGCGAGTATCGTGTCCTGGAAGCAGAACTTGGCATACTTCTACATCTGAAGGTAAGCCATTAACCCAATCTCGAAATAATGAAGTACCACCCCCAGCATAAGGAAAGCAAAAGAAGCGAAGTTTAGCTTTTGTATTTAGTTTTGGTGAAAAAATCCAGGTGTTAAGTTCTTTGGTAGCAGTCATCGCTTTTTCTATTTTTACTTAGCTGGAGTTGGAAAGATAATTTTTGGGCGAGTATTTAATTCTTAGATAATTTTATATTTTGGATTTAAAATTCCAAAATTAAAATCTCAAAATTCTGAAGCAAGCCCCAACATATCCTGCGGAAACGCTGCACAAACAGGTATCATCTCAATTTAAAACCCAAAATTGTTTGATGCAGAAAGATTTATGAGCTTTTTCTATTTAGACTTTGACTGCATTCATTCGCTTTTCCATTTTTCTCATTTCTTTTCGCTCAAGAAAAGAATCGCGAGGCATCAAAATAAAATAAATTGACATGATGGAAATTAAGCCTACTTCATTATACGTTCTAAAGAGCAAATATAAACCTGTAATCAAAATTGACACAATAAAAAATGTGCTGAGAATCGCTAGTAGTTTTTTGATTCCTGACATTTGAGAGATATTATCTAAAACGGTGTAGATGATGGACATTGCTTTTTCTCCTGAAAAACTAGTTCAAAAATAACTGTGTTACTGCGTCTTCGGAAAGCGATTCTATTTGCAAGAAAAGCTCATCTAAGCTATTGCTTTGATTTTGTGATGTTGACTGTGTAGATATATCTTGGGTTGTTTCAAGATGTTGATGGAAAATTGGATATAGTACTTCTTGTGTTAGATAGTTAGCTAGCATTTCGATGTTGGGATAATCAAAAGCTAGGGTTGAAGGTAGGGGATGGTTTAAACTTGCTTCTAGCCGATTTTTTAGTTGGATAGACATGAGAGAATCCATACCCATTTGGAAAAATCCTTGCTGGTTTTCGGGAGGATTTCCTGGATCGAGATCCAAAATCTCACTCACGATCATTTGCAGATGAGTGATGAGTAAGTTGTGGCGATCGCCTGCTAAACTCTTCTCTAGCTGCAACAATAGCTCTGACTTGGTTACAGCGCTATTTTCTTGTTTTTTCTGCGGTTGTCCCAACTCTTCTAGTAGCGGTCTGTGTCGTCTGACTTCATAAGTGGGTTTAAAGATACTCCAGTCAACATCTGCAACTGTTTTTTGTACTACACCTGATTGCAAACATAACTTCAATGCTTCTAGAGTTTGTGTGACAGCCATCGGTTTTAACCCGACACGCGACCACAGGCTTTGGACTTCAGCTGCAACAACGTTTATCTCATCCCAACTACCCCAGTTAACGCTCAATGCTGGTAAGTTGTTTCCTTGGCGATAATGAGCCAAAATATCCAAGAAGTGGTTTGCTGACGCATAAGGCGCAAGTCCGCTAGAACCCCAGATGGCGGCGGCTGAGGAAAACAAAATCAAAAAGTCTAGTTGGAGATTTTGAGTCAACTGATGCAATATCCAAGTACCGCTAACTTTGGCTGCTAATACATTTTGATATGTGCTTAAACTCATCTCTGCCAAGTTTTGAGGAATGGAAATCCCAGCCGCATGGATGATGCCGCGCCAGTGAGTATTGCTGGCAAATACAGCTTGCATCTGGCTAAAGTTGCTGACATCCGCTTGCACAACGTTGACTGTTGCACCTTGAGCTTCTAATGTTTGAATGGCTGTAATTGCCTTTTTGTGCTTGTCATCTGGCAGCAAGGTATCCCATAAAGAACGCTCTGGCAATCCTTGTCTACCTATGAGAACTAGGTGTCTTGCACCTTTGGCGATTAACCAAGTTGCCAGCTTTAAACCTAATCCTCCTAAACCACCTGTGATTAAGTAAGTACCATCGGCATTAAATTCTGTTAACGGCTTTAATGCCTTTGGCACGGTACTGGTGACGAGACGTGCAACATATCTTTGACCATCACGCCAAGCAACTTGATCCTCTCCGTCGGCTGTTTGGATTTCTGCCAACAGCATGGCTGCTTGATCTGCGGTGGTTTTATCAAGGTCAATTAAACCACCCCACAATTCTGGGTGTTCCAGTGCTATCACCCTTCCCAGTCCCCATAAAAGTGATTGGGGTAGCGCCTGAGAATTGACGGAAGATTTCACTGGTTGGGTGTTTTGCGTGACTAACCATAAATGCGGCCAGTCGGACGGAGGATTTTTCACCAAGGCTTGAATCAAGTGCAGCACACTACCGCAGAGTAATTTTTCGGCATCTTGCAAGGATGTTTCGGTGACTTGTGCTGAAGCAATATCCAGGCTCCACAAATGCACGATTCCCCGCAGAGGTAGCTGACTGCTTGCCTTTACATCTTTGATTAGTTGCTGCAAATCTTCGCGATCGCTAGGATTGATTGTGAAATGTCCTGGTGAAGATTGGCTGTAACTATTTCCAGGTATCACAAAGTGACAAGTTGCACCTTGCGCCTGTAATTGGGATGCTAAGGCAGTTCCTAAGCCTTGACGATCGCCAAAGATTAACCACAAACTATCTTGGCTATTTTTACTAGTGAAATTTTGCTGTGGTTTTAACCGCCAAGTTAGATCATAGAACAAATCGGTGCATTCTTCTGATATTGCAGATTTATTCGTTTCTTCTGGTGGTGGCGTTTTGCGGGCAATTTTTCTATCTAACCAGTATCGCTGACGTTGCCAGGGATAAGTGGGTAGTTGAATGTGGTTGCCACCGTTGGGATAGAGTTTGCGCCAATTTACAGGATATCCAGCAGTATACACCGCACCAAGGGAATTGAGCATCACAGCTAATTCATCTTCGTTGCGTTTGAGGGAAGGAAGTACAATACCTTGGCGATCGCTATACTGGAGTCCTTGCTCGATAGCTGTGGTTAAAATTGGATGGGGGCTAATTTCGAGAAAAACTTCATGTCCTTCACCTATCAAGCTTTGAATAGCCGTCGAGAACAATACAGGCTCCCGCAAATTCTTTACCCAATAGGTTGTATCTAAATCCAAGCCATCAATTAATTTACCTGTGACTGTGGAATAGATGGGGATAGTTGCTGCTTGAGGTTGAATTCCTTGTAAAAGTTGCCGTAGTTCCTCTTGTAAAGGTTCCATTTGCGGACTGTGGGAAGCGACATCTACTTTCACTAAGCGGCAAAAAATATTTTTGGCTTGTAAATTCGCCAGAATAGTTTCTATCGCCTTGGGATCGCCTGATAAAACAGTGGATGTCGGGCCATTGCTCACGGCTACAGATACGCAGTCTTCATAGCCAACTATCACCTTTTGGGCTTGTTCCAAAGACAAACCAACCACAGCCATTGCACCCTGACCGCTAACCCGTTTAATTATTTGGCTGCGCTTACAGATAATCTTGGCGGCATCGTCTAAGTTTAAGATACCTGCAATATAAGCTGCTGCTACTTCACCCATGCTGTGACCGACGACAGCCGCAGGTTTAATCCCCCATGATTGCCAAAGCATTGCCAAGGCTATCTCAACGGCAAATAAAGTCGGTTGGATAACATCAATTTCTGTCAAACATGAATCAGCTTCATCAAGTATCAATTGTTCAAGTAATGACCAATTTGTATACTGACTGATAGCTTCGTCACATTGAACTATAGCAGCCTTAAATACAGGTTCTTGCAATAACTTGCGCCCCATACCTAACCACTGAGAACCTTGTCCAGGGAAGATAAAAATCGGTAGATGCTGACGATCTGGAGTTTGGATACCCGTTGTAATCTGTGAGTGTAGTTCTCCCTGGAGGTATGTTTCTAGTAACTGCGATAGTTCATCGCGGGAACGGGCTAACAAACTCAGGCGGTGAGTATGATGACTGCGGCGGACGCTGGCAGTGTAGCAAATGTCTCGTAGAGTTTCTCCTTGAGTGCTAAGAAAGTCTTGATAGGACTTTGCTAAACACTTTAAAGCTTCTGAACTCCTGGCTGAAATAGGTAGTAAATAATACCCATTTTCCTCATCTCTCACCCTATCCCCCGTTGGCGCTTCCTCAAGAATCGCATGGGCATTAGTCCCTCCCAGTCCAAGGGCTGTAACTCCAGCACGGCGGGGAATTTGATTGGTTTGCCAAGGCGAGAGTTTTGTATTGACGTAAAAGGGACTACTGGCAAAATCAATGCGGGGATTTGGTTGGTTAAAGTTAAGACTTGGTGGTATCTGCTGATGTTTCAAAGCCAGAATCAGCTTGATTAGTCCAGCCATACCCGATGCTACATCCAAATGACCGATATTTGGCTTGACCGAACCAATCGCACAAAATCCCTGTTTTTGAGTTTGTGTGTGAAATGCCTGGGTTAAGGCATCGATTTCGATGGGGTCGCCAATGGGAGTCCCAGTGCCGTGAGCTTCGATGTATGAGATGGTTTCAGGACTAATCCCAGCTTTGGATAAAGCATCAATGATGGCGTTTTTCTGTCCGATTACCCCTGGTGCAGTGTAACTAGTTTTGAGGGCACCATCATTGTTAATTGCTGTCGCCCGAATGATAGCGTGAATGCGATCGCCATCTGCTAAAGCATTTGCTAACTTCTTCAAAACGACAATCCCACCACCGCTACCAAAAACAGTCCCCCCAGCCTCGGCATCAAAGGCGCGGCAATGTCCATCAGGAGAAACAATACCACCACCGCGATAGTAATAACCAGCACGATGAGGGACTCTGACGGAAATTGCCCCAGCCAAAGCCATATCGCAGTCGCCATTCAACAAGCCTTGACAAGCTAAATGTACTGCAACTAAGGAAGTGGAACAAGCCGTTTGGACTGTGACGCTAGGCCCTCTCAAATTTAATCTGTAAGATACGCGACTGGTGAGAAAGTCTTTGTCACTACCAACGAAGGTTTCCAGGAAGCTTTCAAAATCAAGTTTAGGACGCAAGCGATCGCCTAAAATACAATCCAGTATGTAAGTATTAATACTCGCACCTGCATAAAAACCAATGGGGCTTTCATAGTTCTCAGGGTTGCACCCAGCATCTTCGAGGGCTTCCCAAGCACACTCTAGAAATACACGATGTTGAGGATCAATGAGTTTGGCTTCTCTAGGTGAATAGCCAAAGAATCCCGCATCGAAGTATTCCACATTGTCAATCATCGGACTGGCTTTGACATACTTGGGATCGTTGAGGGTAGAAGCATCTACACCTTCCGCCATTAGTTCCTCATCGCTCAGAAATGAGATACATTCAACCCCATTTTTGAGATTTTGCCAGTATTCATCCAGGTTGTTTGCTTTGGGGAAACGTCCCGACATCCCGATAATGGCGATCGCTTTTTCGTTAAAGTTATTAGACAACTCTAATCCACCTACTTGATTTTGCAGTATGACCTGATGAACTCTTCGTATCCTCTGGAGTTCGTATTTTCAACAATCTAGTCAGTACGTAACTCACCACTCCCCACTTCCATAGGGACAAATAAATTGAGACTAACTGTAGCCAAATCATTGGGCGGAAACTTGGCTTGGTAGCGGAGATCGGGAGTTAATCCAGCTAATTTTGCCGCAGCGATGAATTGATTCAGTTCAATCGGATATTGATCTGTATAACCATGAGTCGCATCATAAGCTGTGGCTAAGGTATACCCAATATTCGCTGCTGCTAGGGCTGGCGGAATTGTATGTAAGTCTAGGACTAACAAACCAAATCGCCCGATATGCGGTTTCCAACGCTGTAAATGCTCTAATAAATTTTGTAAGAGTTCATTTGCTGTAATCATTCGACCCCTACAAACAAAAGCTCCTGTAGAACTCAATTCACAGCCCATATTTCCCAGTCTGGGAGTGATAAAAGGACGGTTGTGATCTAAAAACGATCTGACATGGAGAAACTCGTCAGATGGTATTCCATATTTGGCGAGTATTGCTTTTGCCAAGTCGTCTGGGTCGTTAATATCACCAAAGATGACGCTTATCGGCGACTGCAAATCCTTGAGTCTTTTATAAGTAGCTTCACGAGAGGCTTGATTATAGTCAGCACAGACCATAATCAAGGGATTCTCATTGAGAAATTTCCCTCTGACGGTCTGATTTTGAATGACGTGATAGATATGCTCCATGAATGTACCATCCCCACAACCCATATCTACAATTCCTTTGGGTTGTTCGTCAATCGGACGGTTAAAGATATCTCTGATAATCGCGTCAACTTTCTGGAAGTAGGTTTGATGAGCTAGTCCGCTACCCCAAATATTTACTCGACGATTCACATGGGTTTCATGTCCATCAGTATCTCGTCCCGATAAAATAGCGGGATTGCCAAATAACAGTTCCGGAACCTTCTCAAATGTTGGTAAATAAGAAACCGTGACTCCGTAAGCGTAGGCTCTAGAAATCGCATATAAGCCTGTACCGATGAACTGAACTTGACGACCTTGAATTACAACCCAGCCCTGTAAAGCCAGGATTTCAAAAGCTTCAAGTAAATGTTTTTGATTACCTGTTAACTGCTCAATATCAAGTGTGTGTGTTTTGGGATCGATTTGCTCAAACACATTAGCCATTGCTAAAGATACCATCGTTGGGCCTACCAATAAGCCATTGAGATGGTGCAATATCTGACAACACACATACTGATAATCTTCATCTGTACTTTCTACCAAGTCCCACTGTCTTTTAGCTCTTGCTAGCAGAGAGGAGAAATTCATGCCGTCAGCTAATTTAGACTGTAACGACAAAGTTAAATCTCCAAAAAGATAGTCATTGATATTAATCAGGGTAGGTAAAAAAGCAACAAACTCTTTATAAATTGATGACAGTCCTAACGCTATGCTGCCTCTGCGAGTCAAGGTGTAAAAGATTTCTCCCTCAATTTCTTGATGCTTCATCCATCCTTGCGACACCATTAGCCGCAAAGCAACATTCAAATAGCCTATATTTCCCGGAAAATATTTCAGAACTAGATTCAGGGGTACGACTTTTCCTTCTTCAAACAAGAAGAAGACTCCTCTTTCCTGTAGAGCATTTGTAGTTGGGCCTATGGCAATCCCATCCAGATGTAGAAAGATTGTTCGCCGAACTGAGAGACGTTCTTTTCTTTCTTCGCTGTCTCCATCTGACAAATCAGGAATATTTTTCGGTCTAAACAATTTGTCGAGGATATCGCTTCTGGTATAAACTGCACAGCCAAAAATCTTGTCTCTTAATTGCATAAGTCTTTATACACCTAAAAGCAACTATGCGTAACTGACCTTGCCTAAATCCAACAATAGTTCTAGGTATTTTAACTAATTTAATGGCTAACTAAATTAGCTAAAACCTAAATCCAAAAGCATTTCTGCAATAGAACATAATGGTTGAAGTTCCTTGCAGTTTTCGGCGCTATTACTCAGACTATGCACAGAAACATACGTGTGAACAAAGTTCACAAGCGATATGATTTGGCTAATCAAAAATTTCAATTTTGAAGGTTACTGAAATACAGACCTTATGCTCGGTTAATTAAAGGAGTCTAACCCTATAGCTTATCCTAAATATATTGAGTTCAATACCTTTGCTTAAAGCACATTTTAGTTTTGAATGACTTTTCCCAAGCGGTTTTCATGAATTCCCTTTATAGATAAGCTAACTTAGTTTACCTACATCTTGCAGGTATTTTTAGACTGAGAATGAATTGCTGTTGCTGACTACATCAAGTCGATTCTTGATGCAATTTTTATGGTTAGCTGTGGAACTTATCCACTTTATCCAAGCAAGTTACACCATTCGTAAAAATTATACACACATAATGATAGAGGAATTTTATATTTTTTATAATTTTATCTATATATAAGAAAATTTAATCATGTTTTAATTCTAAGCTCTATATTTTAATAGTATTCAAAATTAATGATTACATAAACAAAATTTAATCCTTTTTTATCAAGATTTCATCTATGCAAATAAATCAACAATTATTTAATGAAGATTAACCTGTTGATAAACAAGTTTTAATTTTTTATAAATACATTTATCTATATGATTCTGAGAAGAATCTTAAAAACGTTGCACTTCATGCAAAAACTTTTCTGAGATTCGTGTAACTATATCAGTTGCAAAATTTGACCAGATATTTTCCATATACAGCCCAGCTAAAGCTTACCAACTGAGTTTTTCATAACTTGTTGAGTTTTAGCTATAAGGACTATTGCTGCTTTTTCATAGTTTATAAAACTCTCAGAAATACCTAACCAAAAATATGTCAAGACCATTGCCTCATCTTTTTGATTCCAACATCCTTGGTGGTCAAGATAGTCTGCTCAATATTTATTATCAAGTCACAGGATTGCACATCCCAAGTTCAGTACTTGTAGGTACGGCGAGTAATGACCTACTCAATGGTAGTAATGGCAATGATCTAATAGTCGGTGGACTGGGTAATGATTTTATTGTTGGTTCTTTAGGTAAAGATGTTCTCTTTGGCGGAGCCGGTAATGATTTCTTTTTACGTTTACCTAACGATGAAGACGATTTCGTATCTGGGGGTAGTGGTAATGACCTTGTAGGTGGGGGTGGGGGTAACGACACCCTGTTGGGTGGATCGGGTAATGATGGTCTATTTGGTGCAGCTGACGACGATCTGCTCTATGGTGGTGCTGGTAACGACGTACTTTTTGGTGCAGAAGGACGCGATCGCTTTGTAGCTAAAGCAGGTGAGGGGGTAGACTCTTTTGTTGACTTTAACCCCACCGATGACTTCATTGCCTTAGCTGGTGGTTTATCATTCAATCAGATCAAGATAGAGGCGGTTGGCCCTAGCTCCTTGATTTCTGTGGCTGCAACAGGTGAGTTATTGGCACTTGTAGCTTTTGTTAGTCCCGATCAGTTCACATCAGCTAATTTTGTACAAGTTAGCAATGCCGAACTGTACTCTCAACACGAATCACCACTTTCACAAGATATTCCTAGCGTTGGCGTTGCAAACCCGCAAACCGTTGGTACAGATGGTAGCGATTTTCTCAACGGAGGTTTTGGTAACGATATTATCCAAGGCGGACTGAGCAATGATGTGATCAACGGTGGAACAGGTAGCGATCGCTTATTTGGTGACGAAGGCGGTGACTTTATTAATGGCGATCTCGGTAACGATTATGTAAATGGTGGTGTTGGGGGTGATTTCCTCAATGGTGGTTGGGGTAACGATACTATTGTTGGAGATGCCGGTGATGACCTTCTCAATGGTGGTCTTGGCAATGACCAACTGTTTGCAGGTGCAGATAACGATGTTCTCAACGGCGATGAAGGTAATGATTTACTCGATGGTGGTTTAGGTTTCAACCTGCTTAGTGGAGGATCTGGACACGATACTTTTGTCTTAGGTAGAGGTGCTAGATTTGACCAAATCTTTGACTTCCAGAAAGGAGTAGATCACATTAAGTTACCCGATCAAATTAGCTTCGGACAACTGTCTTTGATCCAAACTGGTGGTAACGTTTTAATTGCGATCGCTGGTAGCAGTGAACCACCTTTAGCAGTTGTTGATCGTATTCAAGCTAGTAGTCTGACAGCAACAGATTTCATTGCATAGTTGATCTATCTTTTTACACTAATCAGGTACTGTATTATCTGTTGGTGTTAACGTAACCTCCAAAGAATCATTCAGATGTATCGCTAGAACATTAACCAATATGTTCTATCGATACATCATTTATACTAAATATTGTCAGATTTATAATGAGACAAGAAGCTGTAATTATAATTCAAAATCTGAATCATTACTATGGGAAAAATGCGCTGAGAAAACAAATTTTATTTGATATCAACCTAAAAGTTTATTCTGGTGAAATTGTAATTATGACTGGGCCATCAGGTTCAGGAAAAACAACGTTACTGAGCTTGATTGGTGGTTTACGGTCTGTACAAGAAGGAAGTTTGAAATTTTTAGGTGAAGAACTGTCTGGTGTTAGTCAGAACAAACTGGTGCAGATGCGACGTAACATCGGTTATATTTTTCAATCTCACAATTTGTTGAGGTTTTTGACTGCCAAGCAAAACGTACAAATGGCATTAGAATTAAACGATTGCATTTCTCAAACAGAAGCAGTAGCTAAATCAGAAATGATGCTGCAAGCTGTTGGTTTAGAAGAAAGAATTAATTATTATCCAGACAATCTTTCTGGTGGTCAAAAACAAAGAATTGCGATCGCCCGCGCCTTAGTAAATTGTCCTCCCTTAGTGCTAGCAGATGAACCAACGGCTGCATTAGATAAACAATCAGGACGCGATATCGTAAAAATAATGCAGAGCCTAGCTAAAAATCAGGGAACTACTATCTTGTTAGTCACACATGACAACCGCATTTTAGACATAGCTGATCGCATCATAGAAATGGAAGATGGCCTATTAACGAGAGTTCAACTAGGGCAAACGTATGTGTGACTAGTCTGATGAGGAGACAAAAGAATACATCTCCTAAAACTATCAAAGCTTTGCTGTGGCTAGCTTATTTCGTTACAATCAGCTTGTGCGTTAAGCATTCAAGAGTTATCAGCCATGAAATTGATTTCCGATCCACCGATTCCTGTAAAAATTCAAAAAATGAAGGAACGGGTGCGGTGGATGCATCCAAGTTTTGTGCAACGGGGAATTGACCAAACCAGCATGGTTATTGACGATCGCAGGGAAGATAGTCCAGAATTTTCCTTTATGGTTATTGGTGATTCCGGCACCAAATCCCATTCTCGCCATCACCCCCAACGAAAAGTTGCCGAATTGATGCTGACTCACCGGGATGATTGCAGTTTTGTGTTGCACACAGGTGATGTAATCTATGTGGTTGGTTCCCAAGAGTATTATTCAACAAACTTTATTGAGCCTTACCGGGAATTTATTGTAGGTGGTGACAACCCGAAAAGCATTCCTTATGACCGCATGGTGTTTAATATGCCATTCTTGCCAGTACCAGGTAATCATGATTACTACGATGTACCGTTGATGTACCGTTTAGTTACTGGCACAACATCTTCATTACGTCGCCTGTTCCGCTACAAAGATATCGAGATTGGCTGGCATGGATCGTATCAAGGGAATGCTTATGCACGGGCATTTATGGACTATACCCAAGCGATCGCTTCCCCGCAAGAATTAGAACGTCATTTAGATCGACATTATACTGCTAAGACCGATACCGGGCGGTGTTTGCGTTACGAACCCGGACAGTTTACCCGCTTACCCAATCGTTATTACACCTTTCGTTATGGCGGGATTGACTTTTTCGCACTGGATTCTAATACCTTTAATACACCATCACCTTTACCTGCAACTGAAGAGGGGGAAATTTACCGCCGGGAATTGCAAAAGCGTCGCCAGGAAATAGATCGAGAAGAATTGCAGATTTTGGGAATATGCGATGGCCTCAACCCAGATAAACCCGCCGAAGCTGAACAACTCGATGAACTTAGCGCCAAATTAGACCAAATAAACGAGATCAAAATCGATATTGAAAAACAGTTGGCATCTCATAAAATGCCTGCGATTGACTTTGAACAACTTGAATGGTTGCGAAGCAGACTAATTGAATCTTGGAACACCTCCGAAGTGCGCGGACGCGTAATCTTTTTTCACCATCCTCCCTACGTCACAGAGGCTACTAAGTGGAATCAGGCACAAACCTTGGCGGTTCGTCACCGCTTGCGCTGGGTGTTTGAACAAGTGGCAGAAAATCTTGGTTCTCTAATTAAAGAACGTCCCATAGTCGATTTGATTTTAAATGGTCACGCTCACTGTTTGGAGCATCTGCGCACAACTGATACCGGATTTGCTGACTCTCACATTAACTGCATTATCTCTGGTGGTAGCGGTCATCGTCCCCGCTATCAAAGGCGAAAGGGGACTGAGTTGATGGAGACTTTTACGGAAATTGCAGGTAAACCCACTCGGAAAGTTGCCGATTCAACGCTTTTTGTGGGTCGTCATGATGACAATTTACAGAACCGCCTACCTTACTCATGTGTGCGGATTGATGTTTTGGATGGTAGTCCGCCTAAGTTTATCATCAGACCGTTGGTTACTGAACGGATTGAAGATGAGTGGTACAACCGCGAACTTGAACCTTTTGTAATTTAAACGGCAATACAGTTCAGTTAAGCATTTCTTCCTTCTCTTCCTTCTCTTCCTTCTCTTCCTTCTCTTCCTTTGCGTTCTTTGCGTCCTTTGCGGTTCGTTAAAAAAATTGACTTTGACAAAGAGTTAATACCAATTCTGTATGAATATATGAGGAACGAACCGCAAAGGGCGCATTCGCGCAGCGTCTCGTCAGAGAAGGACCTGAGAGGGTGACAAGGCAACTCTAAGCTAGATGGGACAAAACTTTGAGAAGATGGTGGAGACAAAAAATAGGGAGCATTTTTGTGGCTCCCCCAGAAAAATATGTTTCCTGAATCTTACCAAAAAACCCTGCGTGGCCATCTGAATGAAAGTCAGTATCTAACCTTAAAATTATTGTTGTTATTGCTACAAGTTCATCGGCAAGTGAAACTCTCAGTTTTAGCGAGTGTCTTTCCGCAACCGATTCAATATGGCAGTCGCAAACGCAACCTACAACGATTTTTGAACTTGCCTCAACTCAATGTTAAACTTTTGTGGTTTCCCTTGATCAAATATTGGATAAGACAAGTACAAACGGGACGAAATTTAAATCGAGAGCAACGTCGTAGTCTCCAGAAACTCAAACACCATAAATATGGATATTGGATGCTCGCAATTGACAGGACTCAGTGGCAAGGACGGAATGTATTTATGGTGAGCTTAGTTTGGGGAACTCATGCTCTGCCTTTGTATTGGGAGGTCTTAAAACAGGTAGGAAACAGTAATTTTCATACTCAAAAACGGCTGCTGAAAACCGTGCTGACTCTATTTAAAAAATATCCGGTTTTAGTATTAGGAGACCGAGAATTTCACAGCCCTAAACTGGCACAATGGCTTGATGATAAGGGTGTATTCTTTGCTCTGAGGCAGAAAAAAGACCTGCATTTCCAAGCAGCCTTGAATCAAGAGTATCAAGTCCTGAAAAATCTGGGATTTAAACCAGGAATGTCTAAATTTTATCAGGGAGTGAGGTGCAATAAAGGAGATGGCATCGGACTATTTAATCTGGCTGTTTATTGGAGACGAAAATATCATAATCAAGGAGCAAAAGAACCTTGGTATATCTTAACTAACCTCCCGACATTACAACAAGCATTAGCTGTCTATCGTTGTCGTTGGGGCATTGAACAAATGTTCAAGGATTGTAAAACCAGTGGCTATAACCTAGAAGATACCAAGGTGAATGACACCCGTTTTTTAGCCTTAGTCTTGTTGATTGCGCTGGCCTATAGTTTGGCAACCATGCAGGGGCAACAGATGAAAAAATTAGGCATAGATATCTATGCTGGACGTATCCAATCACACAAAGACCATACCCCACGCCAGAGTCACTTTAGCTTTGGACTCTATGGACAACGATGGCGTTACGGTATGGAATTATGGGCTGATTGCGTCTTGAGTCTGATTGCCCTCAAACCTCATAAACAACTCTATTTTCAGCGTGGTTTTTCTGCCCTCTCCCTTATGCAGCAAACTTTATAGGTCGCTTGTCACCCTCTGAGGAGAAGGACACAAAGAAAGAAAATTTGGCGCAGCCTCACAAAGCAATTATATTAACCCAAGCGTATTGATTTAAAAGGGATGCGTGCGATGTCTACGGCGGTAAACTACCCGCCTTAATCACTTGAAAATCAAATCCAAACGTTGCTGGGTTGCTTTGAGTGAGTCTGCTGGCGAACTTTTACCTAACAATACAGATTCAATCGCCCGACCTACACTATCAGAAATGCGATTGTAACCAGGAAATATCGGACGCGATCGCCCATATTTTGCTTGGTCTAAAAATACCTTCACCTGTGGTATTTTTTTGATAAAATCCTGATATTTTGGACTTTCACGAGACTTCAAATTCACCGGCAAATAACCAGTTCCCAATGCTAATTCTGTCTGAAATTTTTCACTCAAAGCATATTCGACAAACTTAAAAGCTGCTCTTTCACGTTTCGGTGTAGTTTTGAAAAAGAAGAGATTCTCACCACCAATAACAGTAGCAGGTTTTTGTCCAACAGGAATTGGAAAAACATCAAAATCGACACCAGTCTCTTGAAATTGTCCCAGGGTCCAAGGGCCATTTAATTGCATTGCAACTTTACCACTGAGCAAGTCATCTGTCTCATAACCCCGTTCTGGGCCAGATAGAATGGCGGAACCCTCCGTAATTAAATCACGCCAGAATTGCAAAGCTGCGATCGCGCCTTGATTGTTTTGCAAATTTACTGCTGCTGCATTCTGTGAATCACCACTCACCAACTCACCACCACCACTCCACATAAACGGCAACCAGGTGAACACTGTAAATTCTCCCTTTCCCAAAGGTAGAAACATCCCATATTGATCGGTTCGTCCATCGCCATTGGTATCACGAGTTAATTTCTTGGCAACTTGTGCAAACTCCTGCCAAGTCCGGGGTAATTCAGTAATTCCTGCCGCCTTAAACAAACTTGGACGGTAAAAAATACCAACATTATTTGTAGCAAAGGGCACAGACCAAATTTTACCGTTGTATTTCATCGATCCATACAAAGCGGGGTCAATTTCGGCTTTGATTGGAGATTTTGCGAGGAGTTCATCCAAAGGTAAAAGCGCGTCGAGTTCTACCAATTGACCTGCGATCGTCGGATTGTACCACAATAAATCTGGGGGTGCATTTCCTACCACTGCTGCTAAAATCTTGGGCGTTTGCTGATCCTGTTGCCCAACATAAAGCGACTCTACCTGAATATCTGGGTGGGATTGATTGAATTTGTCTACCAGCTTTTGCAGTACATCCCGATTTGGCGGCGGATTTACACCTTGCCACAGGGTTAAATGAATTACTTTATCTTCCTTAATAACAGGTAGAATACTTTGACATCCAACTAAAGCTATTATGCCTACGAATAATACAAGCAGTAATCTCCTAAGATGATTTGACACTTTCTTTCTTTTTCGCTTGGCATAGCGAGGAGGCGAAAAAAAATTGTGCATAATGTTGATTAAAATGATTGATCGATTCTCGTAGCTGCTTCAACATAACTTTGCCACTTTGATTAGAGTTGCACAATTATCTTAAGTCATGGTTTTTGCAAGCGTTTATATCCTAATCTTGAATAGAGTTTTGATAATTTCAGGTTATGGCAGGACACAGTAAATGGGCAAATATTAAGCGCCAAAAAGCGGTAGTAGATGCAAAAAAGGGGAAAACCTTTACTCAGTTATCGCGGGCGATTATTGTGGCGGCTAGAAGCGGCGTACCAGATCCGGCGCTGAATTTTCAACTTCGCACGGCAATTGACAAGGCAAAAGCAGCGAGTATCCCCAATGATAATATTGAACGAGCGATCGCTAAAGGGGCAGGCACTTTTGGCGGTGATAACGCTATCTTTGAGGCGATTCGCTACGAAGGCTATGGCCCTGGTGGTGTAGCGATTTTAATCGAAGCCTTCACAGATAATCGCAATCGCACTGCTGCTGACTTACGTGTAGCTTTTAGTAAAAATGGTGGCAATCTTGGCGAAGTAGGTTGCGTTAGCTGGATGTTCGATCAAAAAGGCGTTTGTGTAGTACAGGGTGTGATTGACGAAGAACAGCTTTTAGAAGCATCCCTTGAAGGCGGTGCTGAATCTTATGAGATGACTGAAGATGAGATGGCTGAAGTTTTTACTGATATTGGCAATTTAGAAACCCTTAGTCAGACGCTCAAAAATCAAGGCTTTAAGGTAACTGATGCCGACTTTCGCTGGATTCCTAGTAATAGTGTAGAAGTTACCGATCCAGATCAGGCGCGATCGCTTTTCAAGTTAATTGATACTCTAGAAGGCTTGGATGACGTGCAAAATGTCACAGCTAACTTCGACATAACAGAAGAATTGATGAATCTCAGCATTTCGTAATCAAAATTTGCACAGAGCAAAATGTTACATCTCACTCAATAAAGTTTAGATCAGGCCAAAACACTTGTAGAGACGGCGATTGATCGCGTCTCAAAAACCCCAAATTTTTGTCAGTAGCCCTTAACTGAGCCGTATTGACATCTCACTTGGAAATATCAGCAACTCTGATGGCTATGAATATTTTTTAGCTAAGTATTCTCTATAATTCAATATGGTTCAGTTAAGGCTAAAACTCTTTGTCGAAGTCAACTTTTTTAACGAACCGCAGAGGCGCAGAGGAAACAGAGAGAAGAGAAAAAATGCTTAACTGAACGGTATTGCTCTATGATTCCGATATTTTACGTTTGTAAAAATAGACATGAAAGATTCATATCAATTACAAACTCATGACATATACCTATTGGATAGTTAGATTGTTGATTAGTTGATGAGGAATTTCAAGTGAATAAGTTCGCTAAAGCTTTACTTTTGGCTGTGATTTTTGCTGCGCCTGTAACCGCTTTTGCATCTCAAGCTCAAGCTGAATCTATCCACCATGTTGCTGCCACAAAATCTAGTAAAATTAAACACGTGAAACACCACAAACATCACAAGCATCATGCTAAAAATATAGCTCCCAAAACTCATAAATAGTTACTATTATGTGCAGCAGTTTCTAGTAGCTCTGTAATAAAGTTTAGTATTGGTTTCTCTGAAAAAATAACTGCATTATTTAACCCCGTTGAAATCCCTACCAATCAACGGGTTTTTTCATTAACTTGCTCAAGGAGGCGCGATCGCGTCAAAATAAGAGTAAAAGACGCTGTAACCTAACTTAACAATGGCCATAACGCAGCTTGAGCAACCTCTCTCCCCTCAACCAACACCGCCAGACTTGCGGGGATATGAATATGATTTGGTAATTGTTGGCGGTGGGATTATTGGGTTAACTCTAGCCTCTGCTTTAAAAGATTCTGGCTTGAGTATCTTGTTGATTGAGGCGAAAGTCGCATCAGCGGCCGTAGCGAAAGGACAAGCTTATGCAGTTCATCAGCTTTCAGCGCTAATTTACCAAGGAATTGGAGTTTGGGACAAAATATTGCCTCAAATTGCCAAATATTGCCGAGTTCGTCTTTCTGATGCCGATTATCCCAATGTGGTGGAATTTACCACAGATGATATACATACAGCAGAGTTGGGTTATGTGGCAGAACATCAAGCGCTGTTGCAGCCTTTGCAGGAGTTTGTCCAAGATTGTGCAAATGTGACATATCTGTGTCCGGCTGAAGTGGTAAATACTAATTACCAGCAAGATATAGTAGCGATAGATATTAAAATTGCCGATCAGTTATACTCAGTTCGCAGCAAATTACTGATAGCAGCAGATGGGGCGCGATCGCCAATTCGTCAAGCTGCTGGTATTAAAACCTCTGGCTGGAAATATTGGCAGTCTTGCATCGTGGCATTTGTCAAACCAGAAAAACCGCACAATAACACCGCTTACGAAAGATTTTGGTCTAGCGGGCCCTTTGCGATTTTACCTTTACCAGGGAACCGTTGCCGCATTGTGTGGACAGCCCCTCACGAAGAAGCAAAGGCTTTGTGTGCCTTAGATGATGAGCAATTTTTAGCAGAACTCACCCGTCGCTATGGCGATCAGATGGGGAAATTGGAATTACTAGGCGAGCGCTTTGTATTCCAAGTACAACTCATGCAAAGCGATCGCTATGTTCTCCCCCGACTGGCATTAATTGGTGATGCGGCGCACAATTGCCATCCTGTGGGTGGACAAGGTTTAAATCTGGGGATTCGGGATGCAGCAGCTTTGGCGCAAGTAATCCAAACAGCGCACCAAGCGGGTAAAGATATTGGCGATATTCGAATTCTGAAAGGTTATGAACGCTGGCGCAAGTTGGAAAACCTAACTATTTTAGGTTTCACCGATTTGTTAGATCGGATGTTTTCTAATAACTTCTTACCTGTAGTGGTGGTTCGTCGCTTGGGTTTATGGTTTTTGCAGCGAGTTCCTTTCTTAAAGGTGTTTATGCTGAAGTTGATGATTGGCTTGAAAGGACGAACTCCAGAATTGGCAAAACATAAACGCTATACCACAGCAGCTTGAAAAATCTGGTTTGGGGTGAGATTCAATTCGGGAAAGGTTTGGGAGATAATGCGTTCCCCGAAGGGGTTGCCGCAGGCATCGTTATCTCGAAACTTACTTATTTGATATTCTCCATCAACCAAGTTACAAACGATGATTGTCGGTTGTTTAGGATTGCCGATAAAATTGCGTCCACCCAAGGCAGCATAATCGACAATCCAGTATTCCGGGATACCCATCTCTTCGTAGTCAGCATACTTCAAGTAATAATCGTCCCGCCAATTGGTTGATACAACCTCAATTGCCAAAGGTATTGATGCACCCAAACTCAGGGTAGATTGTTTTTTCCACAATGGTTCATTTTCCAGATTTGCACGATTTAGCACCAAGACATCTGGAAAATAACCAGAATCTTTTTCAGGAGGTCTAACTATAACTTGGTTAGGGATACCGTAGGGCAATCCTAGACGTTTGATTTCAACAGGAATTTCGACACCTAGAAAGCTTTTAACTTCCTCATGTTCCCCTACTGGTTGTGCCATCTCAACAATTTGTCCTTTATGTAGTTCGTAGCGGACTCGTCGATTTTCAGGTAGCCAATCGACAAATTCCTCGAAGGTTACTAACTTAGGTATGGCTTGAGTCATAGATGATAGAGAATTACTGAATCATAGAAATATTATCTCTAATTGAGCGATCACATTGCTTGCAAATTAGCCTAACCTTTTACAGTGCGATCGCTATAGCTGGAAATAAACGCTCACGAATTGGCTGCCAAAAGAATGGAGAAATTGCTATAGCAAGTTTTGGGTAGTTGACTATCGCATTTATGACCCAGAACGAGAAAAGAAAAACAAAGATAGACCATGTGATGGAGATGCTGCAAAACCTTGTGTATAATAAGGTTT
>NZ_JACJSF010000114.1 GCF_014698035.1 Desmonostoc muscorum FACHB-395 | reverse complement strand
GAATATGCGATATGAAACGCATTTCACTTAGTCTGCAACAAAATTTCATTTAGTCCGCACAAATTTCACTTAGTCCGCACAAATTTCATTTAGTCTGCAAACCGACATTACAGGTGAAAGTGTTGTGTCCGGGGAGGAGTGTATCTTTATCGTAGTTTATGTCGGATAAAAGATAAGGGTACGTTATTTTGTGTTGACTAGCGGCGATCGTGTATACTGAACTTTTAAATTCAGAGCCACCCAGTGCGATCGCATAATCTAGTGAATAACCCTGAACTAAATAACTTACCTCCCATTAAACTTATTCCTCTGGACGCTGAAACTGCATCGCTCTCTGGGCGTACTAGAGTTACAAGACCACCAACCGATATTCGGTGGGTAAAAGTTCTGGAATTTTTACGCAGCAACAATCTCGCACCAAACAGCCGCAAGCTTTACGAACGAGAACTCAAACGATTTTTGGCTTGGAGTGAGCTGCACTATCATGAACTGCGTCCACGTCACCTTGCACTATATAAAGAATATCTCCGTGATGAACTGCGGACTGATGCAGATAAACCGCTTTCAAAAAGCAGCATAAATGCCGGAGTTGCGGCACTCAAAAGCTTTTTCAAATGGATGTGTTACACGTATCCTGAAATTATTGCTACTAATCCTACACTAGGGATAAAACTGGAAAAAGTGCCACTACCACCAGCCCAGAGTTTAACCCCTGAAGAAATGGAACAGGTTTGGTCAGCGTTGGAATTCTTGGGAGAAACAAGGCAACGGGATACAGCACTCGTTCACATTCTTAGTCATGGACTCCGGGCTGGGGAAGTTGTGCAGCTAAATGTTGGCTCATTTGATGGCAAGCTGCTATTTTTACCAGACACCAAAACCAATGAACCACGCTTAGTTCCACTGCGAAAAGAGAGTCGGGAAGTCGTGGCAGATTATTTACAATTGCGCGAACAGCAAGGAGAGGTGTTGTCCAGCCTTAGTCCACTGATGATTTCACACCATGCTTCATACAAAGGTGAACGCTTGAGTTATCACGGCATTTACTTCGCTGTGGAAAAAATCGGTGAAATAGCTCACATTGAGGATTTACATCCTCACTCCTTTCGTCACACCTACGCTACAGACTTATTGCTATTGGGAGTTGACCCCAGCCATGCACGAAAATTAACAGGACATCAAAGCGAGAAAGCGTTTCGACGCTATACGCTTCGCAGCGAACAAGAAGCTGCGATCGCTGCTTACTATCGTGCAATCGGTGAAACTCAAGGGGAGTAGAGTATGCCGAAGCCGTTAGACCCCAAGTGTCAGCTATGTTCCAAACTACCAACAACCCAAGCCAAAGTTTTACATGGAACAGCAGGGGACGGGTGTTGGAATCCAAAAGTCTGCCACAATCGCCGCTCATTCTATCGCCACCGCTCCCAGAATAATTCAGCAGAAATTGATGCGATCGCAGTCGAACCACCAGCAACATATTTTGCAATGCTGTATTTGTATAAAGAACCGGGGGATAAACCATTACACGCTATGTCGGCAGAACTCTGGCTGGGGCAAAAACCTGTTTGCCGCTTAGAACCAATTCACTGCTTTGGGTTAACGGCGGGTAAAATACGCACTTATACAGATCAGGTGTTACAGGCTTTTGCCAGACAATATAGTGTTTCACTATATCAATGCTCCGGACAAAACTAGGCAGCAATAACGCCGTAAGAGCGTAGGTTTTGGTAGTTAGGATGGGATTTAATTAGAGTCGGCGAAAGTCCTAACGTTGAAATAAAGGTGTCGAGCAAATGGTCATTGAGTGCGCGTCGCTTAACACTCGCCATTGAAAAAACAAAGGGTTTTTGACCCAACTGCTGTTGATGAGCATCGAGCTTGGCAATATTGAGGGCAGTGAAACTGGCATTGAAATGAAAATCAAGCTTTTTGACATCACGTGCTTGACAATCACTCAGTCCAGTAAACTGTTTAGCATCACGGAAGATAAATTCGATTTGAAAGCGTAGCTTGTAGAAACGATAAATCTCATCTGCCGATTGGTTGATATCTGTCGAGAATAGGACGGCGTAACTCGGCTTGTTAGGGTGACGGCGGTCGAGTAAATAAGCCAGACGGATCTTGCGTTTAAATGAAACGTGCCATACAACTGCTGTATAGAGTTCAACCCCTGATTGCAGTTCGCTAACCATTGTCAAGCGAGTAGGGTCGGCTAGATTAATTTTGCCATCGTATTTGCGTTTAGCTCCTCGCGTTTTCTGTTCACCCTCAAACACATATCGCAGATTCGCATCTCGACGCAGTTTACTGATGACATTTAAATTAAGTGCAACGACTCCAGTAACAAATGCTTCCTTGGCATAGGCACCATCAACTGCAAGATAACGAATTTGCTCAGGTAATTGAGGTTGAGTAATTTCCAGGTGGTGGAGATAGTAATCCATCCGTGTCAGTTCTGGACAGAAGCTTTGGTCAAAAGTTTGTTCCGCAAGCAACGCATAACCTATTTCGGTTTCTACATCTACCACTGCTACCAAGGACACTTCTAATCCCCGCTCCACTCGGCTATGACTACCATTGTAAAATAGGTCAAGTCCAAAGGTCTTTTTCCCGCTTTTGGCAATAAATGAGCAATCCATCACGGCGATCATCGGGTGTTGGAGAGGCGTTGCTGCTTTGATGACTTCTCCGTTGAAAAGAGCGAAGTCAAACTGTTTGTTAAACTGTCGTCGATAACTTCTTTCTGTTCGTTGGCTGTAGCGACTCAAGTTGGTAAAATTTACCTTGCCACAGGCAATCAAAATCGTGGCAAACAGCGTCGTCAATGCTTTCATCTGCGGTTTGCGGAAAATCCCCATTTTGGTGAGTAAGCTTTGTACAATTTCCATATGGCTATCGATCCGGTGTTTTTTGTTCTAATCAGCACCTTAATGGTTCGATAGCTTTCTTGTCGATCCCTTAACGAAAAATTGTCCGGAGTATTGCTATATCAATATAAGGATATGTTTGAAATTACCTCAAGTTACTGCCCAGTGCGGCCTTGCCGCTTGCATCCACAATCTTAGAGATGACTACGTATCGTCAATTAACAATTTGGGATGTGCTGGATGAGTTGTCAGGATCTCCACCAACTTCTTCCCTTGATGCTATGTGGGATTGTTTGGATGCCGAGCTAGAAAGTTTACCCTTGGAAGCACAGTTATCAACCGCAGCGCTTGCCTTCAGTCAAATTGCGGATATTCTCAAGTCTCGTGCTGAAGTGCTGTTGCAAGATACCCGCGATCTCAATAACCCAAAGGGGCTAATTATTAGCACCGATCTCTTTGCTGGTCTAGTGCGGACAACAATGCACCTAGATTTAGATGATTTGATTGAACCACAGACACCACAAACCTTTAAACCACATGGGCCACACCAATTTTCATCTCCTACTGAGTTGGGTGATTCTGTAGCAGCACCTGTTGAAAAAGCAAATGTTTTGGCAATGCTTGATGAGGTGACAACTTTAGAAGATGTCCGCAATTTGGCATCAGATGAGGATGTGGAAAAATGGCAGAGTGCAATCGCTAATTACCTGATCAATGTCAAAGATGAGATTTCTTTGGTTAAACTGCAACGTGTGTTGCAAATGCCGATGGTAGAAGTCTGGTTGGGATTATTGCTGGGTGGGTTTACACTAGAACAGCGTGGTGATTTTTATCACAACCATAATGTCTGGGTGAAAAGTTCTCCAATTACTAACACCTATCCGATTTGATTTAAAATTTTGAACTCTCAAGCTGCTTTGACACTCAATAAATTCATCACTTCTGCTGCTGACAAACCAGGTTGTACTCTCTCTCAACAGCCACCAGCAGCAAAGCTTGCAAGGATGACAGATACGAAGGCAGCAAACAGTGATCGCAGATGTGGCAATCCGAACTCCAGTACAAGTCTACAATCTTGCCTCCCGACAGTAGCAACCAGAAATAGTGAAGGACTACTGGGAACCAGGGGGGTTTCTGGTGGTGCGCTGTGGGGGGCGGGTGCAGAAAGAAAGTGTTCAATGGGGAGTGTGTGGCGGTGTTTGGTGGGGTGGGTGGGTAGAAAATTGAATCATCATAAACAATCCTCTGATTTTATCCCTGGGGAGTATCAACGCTTATGTAACAAAAGTTTCAATAGGTTTTTTAGAAATTGATGGTTTGATAGACGAACAAGTCCGCTATTATGTGGCTGTTTCCAAATTGATTGACGTTGAATTAATCCCACTAAATCAAAGCTCAAAACAGCTAAAAGCTTTACTAAATAAGGGTTATCTAATCCCACGTAAGTTTTAATTTTGTTAAATTTAAAATTGAACTCCACCTGAAAGCTGTTAACGCACTACCATTGAGAGAGTTTAAAATTCTACTGGCTTTCTTAGACCGAAAAGGTAACATTAAAGCTCAGGAGTTTAGGAATACCCTAGTAGTAGGCTAAGGCAACTTGGCGGGGTAAAGAAGAAAGGTTTTTTATCCCTTACCCTTTTCCCTTTAACCTTTACCCAACCTCCACCTAACATTTTTGGGTTGGCAGACTACTAGTTGGTTTATCGCTTCACCAGGTTTTCTGCGATGCTTTTTGGTATCAAATTTGAACAGGAAGACCGTCAAAACTGGTTAAAAGCCAGAATGGTAACTAAAGGAACAGTGCTGACGGGGCAAAAAGAATAAATAATAACTTTTTTAAAGTTTTTTCAAAAGTAGAATTTTTTACTAAATAATTGCTGTGACTAAATTATTTATACAAGTTTCAGTATGAGCAAAAAAAAATTACGTAGTTTTGGTCTTGTTGCAGCGTGTATCAGTTATTCTTTATTATTGTTAATAAGTACAATCTTTCCGTGTGAGTTAGTAAAGGCAGAACCCCAAAATACAGAGCAGCAATCCATGATAGAGCCACAAACAGCACAATCAAATCCCAAGTACATTTTTATAAAAGGAAAGTTAGAAGAAGCCAATAAGCTTTTTCAGAAAGGAACAGCAGAATCACAACAAAAAGCCAGTGAAATATGGGAAGAATTGCTTTCTGCTCAACGTGGAATAGATGATAAAAGATGGGAATCACTAATTTTGAGTGAGATTGGTGTTAGCTACAGAGAAGCAGGAGACAATTGGAAAGCGATTTCATATTTCAAGCAGTCACTTAGAGCTTCTCATGCAGGATTGGACAAAATAGGAGAAAATATTGCTAGCCTCAATATTAAAGTAACCCAAATTAAATTGTTGGAGCAGAAAGATCCAAGAGCATATAAAGAAATTCAAGAATTCGAGAACCAAGAGAAAAAATTTGGCATAAGCACAGACATATTTACAAATTTTCCTTTACCATCCAATTCAGTTGGCTGGCATCCTTCCAAGGAATAGTAAATTTTTAGGGAGCAAATTTTAATCTATTGGCTATCCTCAGAGATCCTACTTTGTATTTATCTGATGATAACTATGGATATGCGTTGCCTTATAAAAAAGGTTCAAAAACCAGTTCGCAAGAAAATAAAAGTAAACCCAACAACAGAAGACAAATACTGCTGTTGTGAGTGTGATGATGTATTTTAATTGTCTGAGTTTTTTACCCAATCAAACTCAAATGCCGATGGGATACTTCAACAGACGGTATAGCCACACGTTCAAAACGCATTGTACTGAATAGAAAACAAAATCCCGTTCTCCTGCCAAGTTCTTCCGTCTGAATCTACCGACACCAACGGAATCCCCCAGTCAACACGTGCATTAAAGCGATCGCCGCGCCACTGCAATCCCAATCCCACAGAAGCCAACATATTTGAGTTGGGATTTTCTGTACCTGTATTCCACCCAAATCCGAAGTCTGCAAAGGGGATAATTTGCAAAGTACCACCAGCCCTGAGAATCGGCACTTGCACTTCAGCCGAAGCAAACACGCCATTATCAACTAATAAAAAATCTTGGCGATATCCTCGTACACTATCCACACCACCCGCGCCAAACTGTTCTGTCGGCAAAAGTGTAGTAGTAGCTAGTTGCGTATTCAGACGCAGTAACATCAGAGTTTCTGGAGCCAACAGCCGTAACCATTGGGCTTGCCCTAGCCAACTGAAAAAACGACTATCCGCTCTATCTGAATTTATCGTCGCGTCGAATGCATCAAGTCCCACGTTGAACTGTGATCGCACTGCAAATACTTCACGGTTATTGCGAGATACCCACTCCTGGAAAAATCGCAATGCTGATACCCTCGTGTTCCCTTTGTCATCTGCACCATCAGAGGGGAACGGAATTCGCCCAAATTCAAAATCTACATACGAAGCCTCGCTTTCTTTCCTGGAAACAGTTATGCCAAGCGCAAATTCCTGGTTGGGAGTTCGGACTATTGGCTGTCGATACGTCAGTTCGTACTGCCGATATTCTGCTTGAATATCCAGGATGTCAAAAGGTTCTTCGACAACATTAGCTGCTGAAGTCCCGTAGGTAAAAGAAATTGTCCCATCTCTGGGATTGATGGGTATTGTGTAACTAGCATCAAACGAGTTACTACCATCAGTGTTGGTATAGCCCACACTTAAACCATCTCCTACTCCCAGTAAGTTTGCTTCAGTTACTTGCAGCCGACGACGAAAGCTACCTACAGATGGCGTTCGTCCGTTGTCAAGTATGATTTGAGTGTTAAATGTGTCTGCTTCTTCTATGTTCACTGTCAAGACAGCTGTGTTGAGCTTCTCCCCAGGTGACAACTCAGCAGATAGTCTTTTGATCAAAGGATTGTTCTGCAACAGTTGTAGTGCATCTAACAAACGTTTTTCGTTTACAGGCCCCGTTGTGTTTAATTTCAGGCGATCGCGCACATAATTAGGAGAAAGTCGTCGAGTACCTGTTATCTTAATGCTTTCAAGTTTACCTTCAACTACTTGAATTTTTACCACACCTGACCCCGGACTAATTTCTTGAGGTGGAATATATGCACCAGAAGCAATGTAACCGTTTCTTATGTATAAATTGGTGATTCTAGAACGAGCTTCATACAACTCGGCCATATCCAGTTGCCGATTGAGAAAGTCGGACACAGCTTTAGCTAACTCTTCCTCGCTGAAAACTGTACTACCAACAATCTCGAAGCGTTCAACAGTAACTCTTTCTGTCGGCTTGCTAGGGAATTCCTCTTCTGACGGCAGAGTTGGTTGTTGTGGCGGAAGTAGTTCTGGTAAGGGTTGTCGCTGGGGTAGTTGAGGTAAGGGTTGTGGCTGTGGTGTAGGAGGCTGGATGTCTTGTGGAGGCGGGAGGTTTGGCTGCTGTGTAGTGATCTGTGCATGTAGGGTTTTAGCAGTACCACTAAGCACTATCAATATACTTAAAGGCAACCAAAGCAATGTGCGCTTTGTGGGAGATTTATCGATCATCAGATTCGGTAGGATATTGCCGCAAACTCTGAAATTGTACAGGATTGCTGTTTTATCAAAACAAACGCAATCTCAAAATCTTCTTAGGTTCAAGCATTGAATATCAAGCAGATAAACATCAGAATCTTAAGTTCAAGGTTAAAATCCTGATTCTCAGTTGATAAGGTACTCCTAAATTGGCAACTATGATCAAAGAAAGTTTTATCGCAAAAAATTGTAGTTAGCAGCAATTATGAACGCTGTTAATCGTAGGATAAACAACTAATTTACATAATTTTTATTCTTACGGATAAACTTTGCATTTTTACCTAACTCCCTAAGTTCCCTAAATCATGATTAATAAAATACACCTTGTTGGTATTCAGAGTGTTAGCGCAAGACTATATAAGCAGAAGCAAGAATGTTCTAACGCACTCCAGTTACTACCATTTCAAATGTTGGAGGAACCATAATTAGTCCTCGTCTAATGGGCTTCATAGGACGAGGACTCACTAATCCCAATTGCAAGCGTGACAAAATAGTTGCCAGAACAAGCTTGATTTCAAGTTGTGCTAATGCTGCTCCGATACAGCGACGACTACCACCACCAAATGGCAAATACTCGTATGGAGAAAATTTACGCTCTAGAAATCGCTCTGGTCTAAACATCTTTGGTTGTGGGTACACTTCTTCTCTTTGGTGAGCTAAGTAAATTGAAACATTAACGATTGTATCCGGTTCAAGCTGATAACCCATGATCTCTATAGGCTTTTGTACAAACCGTGAAAAAGGCATTAAAGAAATTGGATAAAAGCGTAATGTTTCAGAACAAACAGCACTCAGGTAAGGTAATTGTGCTATTCCACTCTTGTCATTGCCAATGGGAAATGAGTTCAGTTCAAATAGAAGATTTTTGTGAATTTCTGCCGAACAATAACTCCAGTACAATGCCCAAGAAAGAGCAGATGATGTGGTTTCATATCCTGCGAACAATAGCGTCATCAAAGAATCGCGCAATTCAATATTCGTTAGTGGCTCCCCAGATTCATGAGATGCTTCCAAAAGCATACTTAAAATATCCTTCCCTGGATAATTACGTTGCACTTTTCGTTCAGCAATAATTGAATATACTAATTTATCAATTTGCTGGAGTTGACTCATTAGACTTTCTTCCAATCTCCAAAATTCTAGTTTTTTTTGTAATACAGGAAGAAATGTCAAAAATATTGAATTAAAAGGATGGTGAAGGACATCAAACAGGGAAACTAACAATTCTTTCAGGCAATTATAACGATCATCGTTTTTTAGTCCAAATACAACATCAAGAATGATGCGAATAGAAATTTCTTTCATAACTGAATTAACTACAAATATCTTCCCCGGAATCCATTCTCCAATTATTTTTTCAGTAATTTCACAAATGACTTGACTATAATCATGCATTCGCTCTGAATGAAAAGGAGGTAGCAGTATTCGTTTCTGTCGTTGATGCTGTTCGCCACTACATGAAAGAATAGAATTTTCTCCTAGTAATAGCTTTAATAAAT
Organism: Desmonostoc muscorum FACHB-395; assembly: GCF_014698035.1. Lineage (GTDB taxonomy): Bacteria > Cyanobacteriota > Cyanobacteriia > Cyanobacteriales > Nostocaceae > Nostoc > Nostoc muscorum_A. The sequence goes on along the minus strand of NZ_JACJSF010000114.1, from coordinate 15,780 downwards.
TATTATTTTGACTAGATTCAAAAGATTCATAGGTGGCTGTAAAAATTTTTTGTATAGCTTCTGGATTACTAAAGAAAATAGTGGCAGGAAGCTCGTTTCCCAATACCCTAAAAGTATCCCCATACATTTGATGCCAAACATCTAATGTTTCTAGTGGTCGAAGAAAAAATTGAACTGTTTGTATCCAAGAGGAAGCTTTTGGCCCGTCAGGAAGAGACATAATCAATCAAACTACTACAATAATTTATATATGAATATACAGTATATACTACTAAGTAATCCATATAGTCTTCAAAATAGTCTTCAAACTAAAAATTGAAATTTTTACTTGTAAAACAAAGTTGATTTACAATTTTATTAGCAGTAGTAGTAACATGGTTAATTCAATAATTAAGCCAGGACAAAAACATAGTATTACAATGCTGAAAAAACATAAAAGTATTGCTACAATCTCAATGATTTTTTCTTTGTCAACAATTTTCCCGTCCGAAGCTCAACAAATTGTTCCAGATGCAAGTCTACCGAATAATACTCTAATAAAATCAGAGGGAAATATCAGTAATATTGAAGAGGGAACTCAATTAGGTACTACCTTATTTCATAGCTTTAAAGACTTCTCTATTCCTGCTGGCAGCACTGCTTACTTTAATAATACCCCGAATATTCAGAACATTTTTAGTCGAGTGACAGGGAAATCTATTTCTAATATTGATGGATTAATTCGAGCTAATGGGACAGCAAATTTATTTTTAATAAATCCCAATGGTATTATATTCGGTAAAAATGCTCGATTAGACATTGGCGGCTCATTTTTGGCAAGTACAGCAGATAGCATTAATTTTGATAATAAAATTGAGTTCAGTGCTAAAAACCCTCAATCTTCTCCTTTGTTAAAAGTAAATATAGCGAGGGGGCTAGAGTTTGGTATAAATCCTGGGGCAATTAAAGTACAAGGAGCAGGTCACACTCTTCAAGGTTCCGATTTTAATTTTCCTTTTGATGCCAGTAGATTTGCTAATGGTTTGAAAGTAAATCCTGGCAAAACTTTAGCCTTGTTAGGGGGAGACGTATCAATAGAAGGAGGAATACTTAGTACAATAAATGGAAACATTGAAGTAGGAAGCGTCGCTCAAGGAAACTTAGGCATTAAACCAGACAATAACAAGTGGGTTTTTAATTATGAAAATGGACAAATATTTAGAGATGTAAGTTTATCACAAAGCGCTTTAGTTTACGTTGGAAGTAATGAAGGTGTAGGAAAAAGTATTAATATCCAAGGACGTGAGATAAAAGTTTTAAATGGCTCCTTGATTGCTAGCCAAACCTATGGTTTTAAGCAGAATGGAGGAACCACTATTAATGCCTCTAATTTTTTAGAAGTTAAAGGAGAATCTCAATTTAATACCAGTGCTATTTTTACTAGTAATTTTGGCAAGACACCAGGAGAAAATATTGAAGTCAATGCAAAAAATTTTATCATTGAAGGAGCGCAAATAGCCACCACTACTTTTAGTGATGCGCCAGGAGGAATAGTATCAGTGAATGCCAACAATTTAAAAATTGCTGGTTCTACTCCATCTCTTATCAATCCTTCTGGCTTAGGTGGTATTAATACATTCAGCTATAGTTCTGGCAATGGAGGAGATATAACTGCAAAGATAGGAGAATTAATTTTAGATAACAGAGGAACTATTACTGCAATTTCCACTAGAGCCTCGGGACGTAGTGGTAATTTAAATTTAACATCAGAAAGTGTCATTATTAGGAATGGAGGTAGCTTAGGTTCTCTTACTTTCGCTAACGGCAAGGGAGGCAATGTTTTAGTAAACACAAAAGATTTTATAGAGTTAACAGGACAATCTTCTTCTTTGGAACCTAGTCTCATTCAGGCCAATACTTTTGGTAGTGGTAACGCTGGTAACTTAGAAATTAATACCTCAAAACTATTTATTCGAGATGGAGCAACTGTAAATACAACCACGGTATCTTATGGAAATGCCGGTAGCCTTACTATCAATGCTTTTGCTTTTATAGAAGTTTCAGGGGTTAGTCCAAATTCAAATTTTCCTAGCTCCATACAGTCGTCAGCAGCTATTTTAGATGAAAGTTTAAGAGCAAGATTCCCTAGCGTACCACCAACCCCCACTGGTGATGCAGGAAGCGTAACTATCAATACCAGCCGCTTAAATGTTATGGATAGCGGATCGTTGAGCGTCAAAAATGATGGATCTGGCGATGCTGGCACACTTCAAGTAAATGCCAATCGCATCAGCATTGCCAGAGCCGGCGCTATTACTGCAACCACTGCTGTAGGCCAAGGCGGTGATATTGACATCAATTCAAATTTTTTACAACTACGAGATGCCACCATCTCCGCAACTGCTGGGCAGCAAGGTAGTGATGGTGATGGTGGAAACGTAACTATTAATACGAAAAACTTATTCTCTTTAGGAGACAGTAGCATAACTGCCAATGCTTTTGAAGGAAGGGGAGGTAATATAAAAATCGATACTAAAGGGCTTTTCCTTTCTGCCAACAGCCAATTTACAGCCAGTTCTGAGCGAGGTGTAAACGGCACAGTTGAGGTTAACTTTTTAACAGGAAACAATGTGCAACCCAAGATAGAACTAGAAGCAGTTCAAACAGATACAAAGATTGCATCAGTCTGTCAAGGGCGATCGGACACAATAGCAAGTACTTTCGTTGTTAGTGGACACGACGGTTTATTTCCTAGTCCTAGCAACCTGCCATCTCAAAACCCTATTTGGCAAGACAACTCTCTTCTAGATCAGTCCGACAATGATTTGGGAAAACTAAAATCAAGGGTTCAAGAGCCTACGCAAATATTAGAAGCACAAGCAGTAGTACAAGAATCTGATGGCAGAATTTTTTTGACAACAAATTCTGGGTCAGTCAGTGCTAACAGTGCATCGTCTGCTAATCCATGTGCCGACGAAGTTAAAAAGGTAGGTTTGAATCAATTTTAGTAAAAATTAATGATTAAACGTCGAGATTGGGCTAAATACTTTTTTCTAAGCATTGCAGGGTTATTTACGTTTAATAACAAAGCATTTATTGCTCCTGCTTATGCTACAGATAAAAGACATAATCAGGCACAATTATTAACCCAAAGAGGAAAAAAATTTTTTGATGAAGGACGAGCCGTAGAAGCACTTCAAGACTGGGAAGAAGCCACAAAAATTTATGGTCAAATTCACTATCAGGAGGGCGTTACAGGCAGTTTAATCAACCAGAACTATGCCCTACAAGCTTTAGGATTGAATCGTCGGGCTTGTACTACACTTTTACAAGCTTTGAAGTTGGATACAGATGCCGATATTTGCGCCATCCCCTCAGAGCAATCTACTGAATCTACAACAGAACTACTGACGAAAGCAATTGATCAGCAAAAGTTAACACCTCTGAATCTGCTTGCGTGGCATAACTTGGCAGATGTATTGCGCTCAATTGGCAAGTTGAATGAATCAAAAATAGTTTTGGAAAAAATATTGTCAACTGTTAAAAATATTTCATCTGCTGACCGTAGCAGAATTTTACTCTCTTTGGGAAATACTGAAAATTCATTTTACAAACAAGCAAGAGATAATTATACTTCAATAGAAGAACCAGCTTTCAAAAAAGAAGCTAACTTTTTAGTTCAAAAAAAAGCCTTAGAGTCCCTTGATATTTATCAGCGAATAAACAATTCATCAACAACTTCTCAAGAAGTACAATTACAATCTCAATTACAGCGCTTGAATTTACTATTAGATTTTCAGGAATGGCTGACGATAGAGGTGAGATTAGGTAAAACAAATTTAGCCACTGTTCGCGCTAGTATTACTCAACAGATTCAGCCAGCAATTGACTTAGTGTTAAAAAACTCCTCAACATTTTCTCGATTACCTGCTAGTCAATCTGTTTATGCCAAACTTAACTTTGCTAACAGCCTGAATCAAATCTCAGATCAACAATTACACTCAGTAGCCATTGTATACGCTAAAAGCGCTTTGCAAACTGCTCAAAGCACGAACAACCATCGGCTAAAATCAGAAAGTTTTGGTACTCTAGGTAAATTAAATCCAAAGCAATCACAAACCTATTTTGAACAAGCTTTAAGCCAAGCTCAGTCAGTTTGGGCATCAGATATTGCCTACCAATGGCAACAGAAATTAGGAAATTTATACCAAAGGCAAAAAAGGACTAAAGCAGCACTTCAAGCTTATGGTGCTGCAATTGAAAATATTACTCAAGTTCGTAGAAACCTCTTACCAAACAACGCAGATTTACAATTTTCCTTTCAAGAAAAAGTGGAGCCTATATATCGAGAATATATGCGACTACTCTTAGCTTCTCCTAATCCTGACTTAAAACGAGTAATCCAGACAAATGAAAGATTGCAAATAGCTCAATTAGAAAATTTTCTCCAGTGCGGAAATCTTGAAATTATACCTTTAAACGAAGTTAAAAACTTGCCTAGCGCTCCGATAGTAATTCACATAATTGATTTAGATGAAAGTGTAGAAGTAATTTTACAGTTGGCTGATGGCTCCCTTCACAGTCATTCTGTTGACTCTAAGCTAGTTAAAACTAATGTTGATAATTTATTAGAAATCTTACAATCCCTTCGATTGTCCTCTACCTCTGAAATTGACATTCTTTCTTTTCCTCGGTCACTCTATGACTTGCTAATCGCGCCCATAAAAACATACTTGCCTCCATCAGGAACGCTAGTGTTTACTTTAGATACATCTTTCCAAAGCTTACCAATAGGGCTGCTTCATGATGGTAACGATTATTTATTTAAATATTATAGTATTGCTCAAACTTTAGGCTCTAGAGTTCGACAACCCAAGCTCTTACTTAAAGATCAGTTAAGAGCTTTAATTGGTGGACTGTCTGAAATCAATCCCAGTATTAGGACTTTAAATGTTCTTGAAAACATGGAAGCACTACCAAAAGTGAAAGAGGAGATAGAATATATAAAGCAACAAACTTCTTCTTCAAAAGTTTTGCTAAACGAAAAGTTTACTAGCCAAGCGCTTGGGGAACAGTTGAGTAGTTTTAACTTTCCTATTGTTCATTTAACTACTCATGCTCAATTTAGCTCTGAGGCTAAGAGAACAATGTTCTTTACTTGGGACAAAACGATTAACGCACTAGAGTTTTATAGTCTACTAAAATTCAGCGCTCGATCCAATGAAGATGGAATTGAATTATTAGTTTTAAGTGCTTGTCAGACCGCCAAAGGCAATAAGAGGTCAGCACTAGGAATTGCTGGAGTAGCTGCACAAGCAGGCGCAAGAAGTACAGTGGCAACTTTATGGAAGGTAGACGCTGACTCCACTGCTTTACTTATGGAACAATTTTACAAAAATTTGAAAAATGGTGTTCCCAAAGCAGAAGCATTGCGTCAAGCGCAATTAAATTTAATATCAGACTCTAGATACAGCCACCCTTATTTTTGGGCAGGATTTATTCTTGTTGGCGGATGGTTGTAAAATTCTACTAAATTTAGCCCTTGCTGCACTTTAGCTAATTCATCTAAGTTTCTACTACGTTTTGCTAATCCATCTGCCACATTATAATTACGAAGCGCTTCATTCGGCAACCATGCTTCTAAATATCGATCTGCTAATACTCTATAAAGGGTAGGATTTTGACTTCCTGCTGCTACTCGTGCTTCTAACACCTCAATCGCTTCATTCAAAAGATTTCTAGACATATATATAGCATGTAGATCGAAAATGGCTGCTTCGTCTGGGGGTAAGTTTAATTCATTGATATGCTGGACTTTTTGTTTAATTTCATTTTGATCCTTCTCTGGTAGAACAATAATTACTAATGGTTCGGAACTTGCTAGAGATTTATCCTTGTTTGCAATTACAGTGAATTTATACGTGTTACCAAGTTTTAACTCTTTTTGTTCCTTGGGGTAAGGCAGGCTAGTAACAGTTTTATCTACTGTTTTCTCCCAATAAAATTCGTAGCCACTCACAATTACTGTATAGCTAATAGCATTAGAAACCGCATACCAAGATATTTTAGGCCGACTACTCAACATGGAACTACCATAGGGACTAATTAATGTTGGTATATCCTGATCCTCATGCGGACTCTTAGTATTATTGCAACTGCTAGGGTTCAGTCCTGTGCATAGCTTTGCTTTTTTCTGAGGCAATGAACATTCGTCAGAGGCATCGAAAATCTTACTCTGCTTGAAATCTAAAAGTTTTCCGTTTAAATAACACAAAGCACTGACTGTGCGTCCATTAACTGGGTTAATACGATCTCCTGGGCACAGTTGACTACCTGCTGCCAAAAAACGATCTCCTGCATTAACAACTCGACCATTCGCCTTACACTCACGACTCCTTATTGATTTAAGTTGGCGACCCCATGCACTGCTCAAACCCAAAAAAAGGATTATTGATACAATCATTGAAATTCGGGAAATGTAGATTATTTTTCCTACTTTGTCTATTCGCCTATCTGCCATTAACATTAAAACTGTTGTGCTAGTACTTGCATGTTAATAGCATACAGGAAGTTTAGGTATCAAATAAAGTGTCATTCTTCCCTTTGACGAATAGGATCTTTTAACCTGATTCTTTCTAATACTTGCGACCGCCAACCGAAAACCTCTGGCTCTCTAGACTCAGTTAGCAAACAAATTTCCCAAGAAATCCACGCATAATCAACATCACCTAGAGCTTCTTGCACCTGCGCTAACAAGCAATGGGTAGATGTTCTGTGTATATCTAATTCTTTGGCTTTTTCCAGATATTTTTTTGCTTGGCTATATTCCTTTTGCTCAAAGAGCGCCCAACCTAAATTTTTATACAAAACAGCCCGTAATTCAGGCTCTTTAGCTTTTTGTAAACCTTGTTGCGCTAAAGCGATTGCTGCACTATAATCACCTTTTATAATTTTCAATCTCGATAAATTATTGATGGGCAGAATGGCTTGGCTACTAGTTTTTATAGATAACTGATACTGTTTTTCAGCTAAATCATCTTTTCCTTGCTCATCATAAAATGTCCCTAGTCCGTAATGCCCTTGCCAATTATTAGGATCTAGCTCAATTGCCTTTACATAGTTATCAGTTACGCATTTAAATTGCTGTAATTGTTGGCAAACTACAGCCAAATTAGTATAGATTTCCGAATTTTGATTATTATATTTAATTGCTAATTTGTAGTATTTTTTAGCTAGATCGAGGTTACTAGTACTACCACGCCCCTTCTCAAAATAAAATTCTGAAACGTCAGGCTTAAGTTGAGGATTAATTTTAATAGCCCAGTCAAAAGCCTCTTGCGCTCCCTGAGAATTATTTGCTGCTTCTAACTTTCGTCCTTGAGTTACTAAGTAATTACTTAACAAGGGTATAGACAGAACAATACCCCCAATAATTATTAAACCCCTGAATGCAACCTTGCTATATTTAACTATTTTAGAATTAGCTAATTTATAATTTTTAATTTGCTGAGGCAGATTTTTTAACCTCTGCAAAATCACTTGAGTACTTTGTGGACGTTGCCCTGGTAAAGGATCTGTTAATTCATCAATAAAATCAGCAAAAGGTTTGTCAATCTGCGGTGCTTTGTTTCTCCAGATTAATCTTCCTGTTTTTTTGTCTGTAGGTAAATCAATTAGTTGAATTGCAGTAAGTAGATGGATGAAAGTGCGACCTAAAGCATAAAAATCTGATTGCGGTACTGCCTGTCCATCCATTTGTTCTGGTGGAGAATAACGAGGTGTACCAACAGATGTAATTTCATACTTTCCTCCTCTAGTTGTGCTATCTCCTCCACTTCCACTTATTTTAGCTAGGTAAGTGCTAGTCACTCTTCGTACCACACCGAAATCCACTAATGCTAATTGATCATTTGACTGGAGAATTATATTAGAAGGCTTAATATCTCTGTGAAAAAAATTAGCCTGGTGTACTGCGACAAGAATTTCAACTAATTGTTTTACCCATTCTAATGCTTGAGATTGCGAAATACACCCGTTAGACTCTATCCATTGCTCTAAATTCTGCCCCTCAATTTTATCCATAACCAAGCAATGCAAGGTTAAAGAACTATTGTTAGGAACAAAAGTAAAAAAGTCATCTAAGGTACTTTTGGGAATATTTGGATGATGGATTAGCCGTAAACTCAGAGATTCCCGCTCCATTAACTCAACCAGCTTCGGTGAGTTCATTTTCAGAACTTTCATAACTCGCTGTCTGCGGTCAGGATTCCATTGAGTACCAGCGTCGTCCACTTCAAAAACTTCAGTATAGCTGAATGGGTTTTCACTCAGCGCTCTCAATGGCTTAATTAATCGGATGCGGTCATTAATCAGTAGCGAAGTACCACAAAAAAGACATTTTTCAATGTCATTAGGATTTTGACGTTGCTCACATAAGGGATTAATACAATAACTCACATTCGTAGGAGGATAGCCAGATATAAACTACCTACCCTAAATCTAGTCCTTCTTCCTATCAGCGATAATATAACTAAAGATTTAAAATTTTGAGTAGTCATTTTCGGTACATAAATGTATTTGTAACTCAGCTTAGACGCAATTTTTATCCAAAGCTGAGTAAATTACTAGGTGCAACCGTAACATATTGTATTACATACAGGGACTTTTCATAGGTTCATGCTCAAAAATAAAGAACAACTAGCAAAGTTGTTAATATTTGTGTATCAGTGGCAGACTAACAGCAGTATTTAAAGTAATCAGTTAATTTGAGAAATGCTACTGTAATTTAGCAATAGCAGTAGTTTTATAAACTACTCCCTTCAGGTGTACGTAAGTAGTGATTCTAATCTATCTTTTGTCCCCTTTGCATAATTAGTGACTTGAGTTATCATTTACTTGAAACAAACAGCTATTAAATAGAGAAGTCAAGTATCGTTACTGAGTTTGATACAACACTTTCTTTGTAGCATACACACTTAATTTAGAAAGAGCATGTGTGATTACTGGCTCGAATAACAGAAAGAGTATAACTATGGATTCTAATGCTGTCCAGCCATTTAAACCGCCAGTCCCTTCTCCCCTTGCTTCAAATAAACAAGAGCTTTTAGGGCAAAAATACTCTTCAGTAGTAGTAACTTTTGATGAAGCTTTAGTCGTGGTCAATGATCTGGTACTTGCCAAAAGAGGTAGATATTTATCTCAACCAGAGATCCTTATTATGAGAGGAGCGTGGCATAACCGTGAGTTTGTAGAAATAGCAGAAAATTCAGACTACAGCGTTAATTACTTACAACGAGGTGTAGCTACTCGGTTATGGGATATACTCACGAAAACAATTGGAAATGGCAAGCAGGTTAGTAAAAAAAATGTACGAAATTTTTTAGAGCAAGTTGCACAGGAGCATTATCCTCAACCTGCGCCTGCTGAGGAAAAAAACTCTTCTGTTAAGAATGTGATACACATTCTAGGAGGTAAGCCTCCTAATATATCAAATTTTTATGGACGCACAAGAGAACTATCTTACTTAAAAGAATTAATAACAAAGCAACGTTGCGTATCGTTAGTAGGAGTGGCAGGTATTGGTAAAACTGCATTAGCTGCAAAGCTAATACAAGAGATTAGTGTAGAATCTAAACCTAAATTTGATAGCATAATTTGGAAATCGGTTGCTCATGGGCCACTTCTTCAAGACTTGGTAGCCGAACTACTAGAATTAATCCCACCTTTAGAGCCTACTCTAGACTCACCTAAATTTACTCAAGCAATGATTTCAGCGTTGCTCAAGCAGATGCAATTGCGCCGATGTTTATTGGTATTAGATGAATCTGATTCTTTGTTTGAAACAAAGAATTTGGAGCAACAGTTAGAGTACAAACTATTTTTCCGCCGATTAATAGAGGAAATGGATGAAACCTGCTTGCTCTTAACTAATCGAGTGTTCCCTGATGACTTGGAAGACCTTATAATAGCAGGACGTTCTATTCGACATTTGAAAATCAAAGGTTTAGACACTGACGCTGCAATGCAACTCCTCTTTGATCAAGGATTGAATGATCCAGAAAAATGCAATGAATTGATTAAAACTTATTACGGAAATCCTTTAGAATTAAAAACAGTTGTCACTCGAATTCACCATTTCTTTGGCGGTAGTACTAAAAAGTTTTTTGAAAATAAAACTACGCTTTTTAGTAGCCAATTTCAAGCAATGCTTGATAAAGCGTTTGCTTATTTGTTAAATGAAAATCAACGACAAATCATGATTTATGTAGCACAAGAATTGGCTTTAGACTCAAAACCAGTTCTTTTCACTAGTCTATTAAATGGATTGAATCAGAAAGAAGGAATATCATTGTCAACATCAGATTTAATTACAGCATTAGAAGGGTTGGAAAAACAGTCTTTAATCGAAACTATTAAAGATCCCGCTTCTGAAGAAATCAGTTTTACTCTTCAACCTATAGTGAAAAAATATATTAGAAAAAACACCCCAGGACTGGTGCATACATCTAATACTGCTGAAGCACTAGCAATCGCATCATAAAAAAGAGGTATTCATGATTGTAGGAAAACTAGAGATAGCAATTAAAATCAACCAACTTCCTCAAGCCAAGACTATAGATAACGGTTGGCAGCAGTTTGATATTTGTGATAGACGTATCATTTCAGTTACAGTCCAACCCGAAGTTCGGAAAAAGCTAACTGATGCCCAAGCTAGTTATCCACAGTGGGTAGGTGCGATCACTGGTAAACTCGGTCAAGAAACAGAAAACAGGTTCGCGCTAGAAGAACCTAACATACAAGTTTTCGGGCGCAAGCCTAAACCAGAGGCAATAGCTACGGCTGGTGCTGCTGCTTAAGCATGGGTAATTCCACCCTACACAGAGGTGCTACAGACCCTCGATTACCCCTAAAGTAATCCTTAGCAAATATGGAGGCCGCAAGTAAAAATCAAAACAATGCTACATACCAGATGGACAGAAGTTCTGTAAGATCAAAACGAACAAGAAATGGAGGGAGATATACAATAGCACCAAAAATTTAAAGGACAAAATGCCACTAAGGAGTTGGCGCTTTGTCCAAAGAGCAAAAAACTGAATAATTTCAGAGCGGGGTTATCTCAAAGCAACCAAAGTAGTGGTCTTTAAAGTTTGGCGACTTGTTTCCACTGAATGGTCAGATGAGATAAAATTTGCGCTGCTTCTCGTATTATACGAGAAGTCACACGAAACGCCTAGTTTTGTGTGGCACTTTTGGCTGTCAAAATTCATATTTTTGTGTAAAGTTAAGTTTTGTTAAGAAAATTTTCCAAATTTTGTAGTTAAAAGCAGTAGCAGCGCGAATAACAGTTAGCAGTTGGGAGTAGACCTTTATTTGATAACTGTTGGCTGATAACTGATGCAACCCCCTCTGAACTTGTCAACCGAGTTATCAGGGGAAAATATCGTGAAAAACAGAGAACGCCCCAAGAGCGCAGTGTTAGAGCGCATAGGGTCGAGTACAGCTTTCACATGGCAATTTTGTGCTGTGACGAAGGGAAATTTTCGGAATATCCAGGCTAGTAGTCTGGCAAGTCAACTTTGCATGGTGGTTAGCAGAGGGGCAGAGGGGCAGAGGGGCAGAGGGGAAAGAACTTGTATAAGCCTCTCCCCTGCTCCCCTGCTCCCCTGCTCCCCTGCCGACCTCCACCCAGTAATTTTAGGTTGGCGAACTTCTAGAGCAAGAGTTTCGCAGCTTGAAAGAGTTCTCTCTAAGGAATTCCGAGGGGAGAACCGATGAATTCAGCGACAATTGAATACCCAAACAACCTCACGGCTGCGGAATACCATGAGTTGTTAGCTGGTAGCGCTATTCATCCGGCGTTGATTAAGCGCAACTTCTTCCATGTAGAGGGAGAATCAGTTTATGATTTCCTGTTCATATCTGATAAAATCCCACGCAAGAATGCGGGTCGGGTCACGGATGGATACATCAAAATGTATCAGCACCTATTACTAGGTGGGACGTGGATTCAGTCACTTGACCCATTCAAAAACTGGCAACCGATGGAGTGGGGAAGGATCAAGCCCAACTTCCCGCGCATTGATTGGCAAAAAGGCAAGCCAGTTAAGTACGAATCACCCCCCAAAACCCCCAACCGCGTTACCTACTTTGATGTCGCTAACCCTATCTGGGACAAAGTTGCAAAGCGTTATTTAATTAAGCGCTATCATTCACTTTTAGCGCTGCGCTTGCTGGATCAACTCAATCCATTAATATTTTGGGAGTGGATAAAGCAGCATCCAGAGATTCCGATTATCTTATGCGAAGGGGAGAAGAAAGCCGCTTGCTTGCTCTCTTTGGGGTTTGTAGCGATCGCACTGCCGGGAATTTGGAATGGTCGCGTCGGAAGACGGGATTTTGATGAACGATTGCATCCTGACTTAGTACCAATGGCTCAGGCGGGACGCAAGTTCATAATTCTTTTTGATTACGAAACTTCTTCTAAAACCAGGTGGTCAGTTTACCAAGCAACGGTACGGACTGCCAAAGCGATTGAGGCAGTAGGTTGTGAATGTGAAGTTGCGCTGTTGCCGGGGCCAGAGAAAGGTGTTGATGATTTTGTAGTTAGTCGCAGTGAAGATGCTAACGCTCTACTGACCGCAATCATCGATGATGCTAAATCACTAAAAGATTACCAGCGCTCGTATCGGGCTAAGAAATGGGGACTTAGCAAATACAAACCAGATGTCACTGTTAATGTCAAGTATCTTTCTGAGGCTTTGTGCATTCCTGAACTTGAAGAAAAATGCTTGAGAGTGCCTGAGCTTTATGAGCTTGAAAAGGAACAACTTTTCACGCCATCTATAAAAGGACATTGGAGAAAGAAGGAGTCTACCGATTCTGGCGGAGTTGATTCATCTAAATCGAAGAAATCCCCTAGCTTCAATTTCCCAAAATCAGGACTGGTCGTACTCTGGAGCGACATGGGTACAGGGAAAACTGAACTTATGCGCTGGTGGCGTGACCAAAACCCTGATGCCAGATTTCTCAACAATGGACATCGGGTTAACTTGCTGAAAAATCTTGCCGAACGCTTGCGGACGGCGATGTATTCAGACTTGGGTTACACAGGTTTAGCCCAGGCCCAAGCCCTTAGTATTACTATTGACAGCTTGCATAAGCTGAATACTCAGTCTCTCACTTACGGCTGCATATTTATAGATGAAGCCTGCCAATACCTCACCCACCTACTACACAGTAATACTTGCAAACAGCACCGTGCAGCAATCCTAGAAGTCCTGGAATATATAGTATACAATGCGCCACTGGTCGTCATAGCTGATGCACACATGGACGATTTAACGGTAAACTTCTTTCTTGCGATGCGACCAAAAGGTGAAGTCCCATACATCATTAAAAACGAGTGGCGAAACGGTTCACGCACAATTTATTGGTACGAGGGGGATAATTCAAGCGCCATAGTCGCCCAAATCTCGGCAGCGCTGATGCTTGGTGAGAAAGTCATGGTTGCTAGTGACAGTAAGCGTTTCATCAAAAAACTCGACAAATCCTTTACTATCAACTACGAAGAATCTAACTCCGAAAAATCACATACACAAAAAAAATATCGTATCTGGTCGGTTCACTCTGACAATTCTGGCAGTGATGAGAATGTCGCTTTCATCAAAGATATCACCAACGCCGTCAAAAACTTTGATGCCTTGTTCGCCTCTCCCAGTCTCGGTACTGGTGTCGATATTTCTGAGTATCATTTTGACTTAGTATTTGGTGTGTTTCACGGCGTTTCCCAAACTGCTACTGAATGCGCCCAACAGCTTTACCGTTATCGTCCAAAAGTCCCGTTTCATATTTGGGTGGCAAAGCGTCCTCCCTTTGGTTACAAGGATACAAACGCATCCAAGATTAAAGAGCGCTTGCTCCAAACCAATGAAATGACCGCTTTTCTGTTGCGAATTGACAGAGAAACGGGTAAGCGGGGAGCGGAGAAAGATTGGGCGCTTGAGGCTTACTGCCAAATTATGGCTAACCGCCACTATTCTCTGAATAATCTGCGCGATGATTTGCGATCGCTCCTCACCGAAATGGGCAATACCTTTATATATGTGGGCAGTGATTCAGATCCTCAATCTCTTGAAAGTCTAAAAGCAGCAGCACAAGCTTTGGATCGTGCCCACAATTCGGCTGTTGCCAAGGCCAAGAATATTACTTTGAGCGAGTACCGTGCCCGTCAAAGCAAAGATTACCTTGACCCTAATGAAATTTTTGAATGCGAAAAATTCCGCATTTCTGATTCTTACGGCATCGAAGTAACCGAATCACTCGTAGAAATGGATAAAGGTGGTCGCTTAATTAGAGCGATCGCTGGACTTGAAGCCATTTTAGCCCCACCCGAAGAATCGTTTACTGACCCCAAAACTGGGCAAAGTTATCCTACCCCACCAACAATTGTCACCCAAAAAGACCGCACCGAGCGCGACAATCTACCTTTGTGCATCGACTGGGGCAATTATTCCGCACGGTGGCTGGCTAGATTTAACCTGGGACTGCATCAAATTCTCACTTCTTTAATGAAGGGTGATGAAGTTACCGCCGATGACCCCACTTTGCTCAAGATGACGGAGATCGCTATACATTGTGCTGCTCACGTCAAAGCAATTCTTGGGTTTACTATTCCCAGTGACTGTAAACCTATTTGGTTGCTGGCGACTTTAATAGAGCAGCTGGGGCTAAAGTTGACTTTCCGCAAGCAAGGTAAACGGGGTCAACAGGTGAAACTTTTTTCTTTATCTAAAGAGGAATTAGAATTTGCTCAAGAGGTGATTGCTCATCGCGTGGAAAAGCGTAATCAAAAAGAAAATCGAACCTATTATGCTGCTCAAACCCCTGCTGTGTATAGTGTAAGCCCCAATCAGCAGCCCGTATCCACACCCCCCCCTGATGCTATAGGGAACTCCCATTGCCAGGGGGAGGATACTACCGAATTTGAGTCGCCTCCGACTGATCGCATTACTCTACTTCATTGTGTGGAAATGCTACGCTCTGGTATCAAGCAGGGGGTGGACGCGATTAAGGGCATCCTTAAGCGATGGGTTGAGGATTTGCGTTGGGAGACGGTGCTGGAACTTGAAGCGATCGCCGCGAGTGAACTGCGACTTGTGGAATCTCAAGTTCCTGAATTTTATGAATGGCTCTTGGAAGAAGTGTTGCCTATGGAGGGGGCTGGCTAGGGAAAAACCCCTTTGGCATTTGAAAGCAGTTTTTCTGCTTAGTTTCCAGTAGCAATCGATGCCACTGGTTCTTATTTGTGCTGCATTCTCACTGGTTAAAATCTTAGAGTTTGTGTAAATGTCAAAGATCCATCAAGTTCAAAGCGCTACTGTCATTAGGTCTAGCTTTGAGATAGCGATCGGTGATGGCTAAATTGGCATGACCCAAAGTTTCTTTCACCAGTACTGGATTAGTCCCGCGCTCAATCGCGTGAGAACCGTGGGCATGACGTAACCAGTGAGCAGAAACTAGTTCGCTTAATCCAGCTTCAAGTGCAATTGCTTTGACAATCGGGTGCAAGTTTTGACGGTCTAAATGTCCCCCTTTTTGACTTGGAAACACTGCTTGATTGGAGTAAGCCGAAGCTTTGAACTCCATTAATTCCGCCCAAAGCTTTGGCTTGATGAGAATTGTGCGATTTTTGCTGCCCTTGGCTTTTCGCACGTACACTTGACCACTCTCACCACGGGGTGTCAAATCTCCCCAAGTCAGATCACAGATTTCACTTGCCCGTAACCCTGCCTGATACAGGAG
>NZ_JACJSF010000113.1 GCF_014698035.1 Desmonostoc muscorum FACHB-395 | reverse complement strand
ATCACGAGTTCAGCAGCGACTAGCACGGCAAAAATTGTCTACGATCCTCTAAATGGTGAGTTGTTCTACAACCAAAATGGCAGCGCGGCTGGTTTTGGCAGTGGTGGACTATTTGCAACTCTAACTGGTTCGCCAACTCTCACCGCATCTGATTTTGTGCTGCAAGCATAGTTTGCTCAAAACACAGAATGTCGAGTAGACACGTCCGAAAAAGAATGTAGAGATGTAGCAGCGCTACGTCTCTACAAGGGTTCTTTATTTTTAAAGGGGGATCTTAAAATCCGCGTGTTGAAGAAACGGCTCATGCGCCCTTGAGGGGCGCTTCGCCTCAGACTTTTGAAAGCGTGGAAGAGTTGGAAAAAGACTTACCTACGGTAATAGACTGCACGACGCTAACGCTTGTGGATGTTGCACCAAGTCAACTTGCTCAGTTGCTAGCTGAAAAGCAGGACTGTGGCGTTGAAGCGATATTCCCTCATGAAGATACTTGTTCCGCCGCGCCCGTGGCTCAAAATGAAAAATCATTAAATTCTGCGATCGCTAATCGAACACATGGGCAAGTAGAACAGGATCACTTTGCTGTGTTGTTAGTTGAAAATTCAGTTTCGGGTGTAGAAATCAAAGCAGTTGATGAGGGTGAAAGTTCCGCCACGTCCGTACCAAATCCTGAGAAATGGTCGCATGAGGCGATAGTTGCAAGGGCAAATGTACGGTCGAAGCGTATGCATAAACTGAAAGTTGCGGCGAATTCGGGGCAGAATCCGGGGTTGGATTTCTTGCAGGAGTGTTGGAATGATGATCCAGCGCTGGTGATAGTTATCAAGAAGTTACTGACAAAGTATCCGCAGTGGGGGATTGCTTGTATAGATGGGGTATTGGTTGATTGGGTGAGATAAAAATCACACTGCCTCAGAATATGTGCAGCTAAAGCGATTGCTGCTTGATAGTGCTTGTCTACTCTTGTGCAGAAGGTGTAGATCAAGATTCCCTTGCATTGATACCGCGCAACGACGAATTACTTTCTGAAAACGGGGACGCATAATCTGCGACTCGCTCCCATCCCCACTTATAAGCAGTGTCAACTAGAATTTCTTTCCCATTTCGGAACTTAATAAATTCCTGCCCGTGGTCGTAAAATATGTCTGCAACCAGTTGATTACGCTCGTCGTAACCCCACATATCTACTGCTGCCCTCCACCAGCGCTTTCCGGGTGAGAGTAACTGTTCAAGTTCTAAATACTCCGGCTTCCAGTATTTGGTGCGCCATTGATTTGCCAGTGCCTCGATTAGTATCGCAGTCGGGTAGATCGGCTTCAGGTTTTCTTCGAGCCAAAGCATATAAACAATCGCGCTCCTGAAAGCATCTTCTAAACCATAGCTTGCTGCTTCTAGAGTATCTTGGAGTTGCTCGTCATTAAAATTTACGCCGAGCGATTGCAGGGCTGGGGCGTACAAATCAAATAATTCTTGTTCTACTGAATCGGCAGACCAGAACCACATAAGAAAAAGAAAACTCCTGCTGGGTGGCTAAGTAAAATTTAGCATTTAGCGTGAGAAGTTTTGATGTGAGGACAAGTAGCGTTGCTTATAAACGAACACTATGTCTCTATTTCCTCACCTATAACTCGTCCAACAGGTTTTTTATAATTGAAGGTGAAAGTGTTACGATTTTTAATTGCTTGTCGCATCTCTTCGCACATTGGATATTCATCCACGTCACTCAAACTTACCCAAGCTTTAGATCGGGTAAGTGCAACTCCCTAGCTGGTTACGAAGGCTTATATTGTTGGCAGAAAATTTGACCCCTCAAAACTTTTCAAACACCCTCTAAGCAGTAACTAATGCCTTTAATTCCTCAGTTTTTAATCTTGGCCCATAGGATGTAACAATCTTAGAAGCTGCGGTCGATGCTAATTTTCCGGCTTCTTCATAGCTCATACCTTGGGTAATTCCATAGAGGAAAGCTCCTGCATACATATCTCCTGCTCCCACTGTATCTACAGCTTTTACTTGAGGTGCTGTGATTTCGATTAATTTCTGACCATCAAATACTACTGAACCCTTGGCACCGCGAGTAATGGCAAATTTCTTACTCAGGGTTTTTAATTTGTCTACAGCTACTTGAAAATCTTCTGTATCTGCTAGTTCTAATGCTTCACTTTCATTAGCAAAAATCAAGTCTAAACCAGGCCCAATGATGTCTAATAACCCATCTTTAAAAAATTTCACCATGTTGTAATCAGATAAGGACATGGTGGTTTTTGCTCCCGCTTTTTCAGCTATTTCTCGAGCCTTTATAGCTGCTTCTTTTGCTGTGGGAGAAGCCACTAAATATCCTTCTATATATATGTATTCTGAATCAGCGAGCGTTGATGATACTAATTCTTGTGTAGAAAATTCTCCAGTAATTCCTAAAAACGTATTCATGGTACGATCTGCATCGGGAGTTACTAACACCAAACATTTACCTGTAATTCCTGATTCACGGTCGCCATTTATTAAGTTGGTATCTACCTGAGAGTTGAGTAAATCTTCGATGTAAAAATCTCCAAATTCATCATTAGCCACTTTACAGGAATAAAAAGCTTTTCCTCCTAATTGACTAATTGCTACCATTGTGTTAGCTGCTGACCCTCCACAACTCTTATGGCAATGAAGATTTTTGAGATTTTCCAAAATATGATTTTGACTATCTTCATCTAGGAGTGTCATTACACCATTGTTAAATCGAACATCTGTTTATGATTCCCTAATAAATCGTTGGTCTACTCGTAACCTCCAATTTGCTGGAAAATCTGGACATGATCAATTTTTTGAGGCTTTTAGTGGTTTTGGGACAATATCAGACTCTAAGAGCCGTCGGGATGATATGGTCGCGTCAGTAGCAAATCGGGCAGCTTCGCAGCATATTACCTATCTAGAGTTAATGCTTACCGTTCAGGGCAGTGAGGTTCGACAGCTAGGGCGTGAAGTTGGTTGGAATAAAGATTTTGCTCTGATGCACCGTCAATTGCTCAAACTAACTCTGGGGTTGGTTCCAACCGAGTATTTACGTTTCCATATTCGGCAAGCTGTAGAAGTGGCACAGGCATCTCGCATTGGACATGGTGTGGATATTCTTTTTGAGGAGCGTCCCTTCGAGTTGATGGAGCAAATGCGGCGACTCGGCGTGTTGGTTGAAATCTGCCTGACCAGTAATGAGGTTATTTTAAATGTTCAGGAAGATCAGCATCCTTTTAGGGAGTATTGGAAGGCTGGAGTACCAATGACCCTTGCTTCCGATGATGAAGGGATTTCCCGCATCGATTTAAGTCATGAGTATCTATTAGCGGCAACAAGATATAGGCTGGGATATAAAGACCTTAAGCGACTGGTTCGCAACAGCTTAGAATATAGTTTCGCTCCGGGAAATAGTCTCTGGGAGTCGCCTGAGTTTAAGGCAATGGTTTCAGCTTGTGCAAGCGATACCCCTGGTGAAACCTCTGTTTCTCAAGGGTGCAGTGCTTTTTTGCACAAGAGTGATCGCGCGCGGATTCAATGGCAGCTAGAGTCGGAATTTGCTCGGTTTGAGTTATTGCAAAACTGGCTTTGATTGACTTTCATGAAAATGTAGAACAAAGTAATTCCACTTCTCTACGAGACGCTACGCGAACGTTGTTAGTTGAAAATTCAGTTCCGGCTGTAGAAACCAAAACAGTTCATGAGGGTGAAAGTTCCGCCGCGCCTGTCGCTCAGAATGAATTTTTTTCAAGTGATGAATATATACTTTAGGAATACGATTTCAAACTGTTAGCCTTCGCGCCTCCAAAACTTTACTTTCAAACCATCCCTCGGACGAGAAAATGGTAGTACTAAGCGTTCTAGATTTTGTCCAGGAAGTATTTCCCATTCATAGTCACGAATCAATAATACGGCAAACAGTTTCATTTCTAACCGAGCAAACTCTTTACCTAAACATTCTCGAATCCCACCACCAAAAGGAATATAGCTTCCAACCCTTTGTTTGTCTTGAGTGGATTCAGATGCAAAACGTTGTGGGTCAAATTGTTGAGATTGAGCGTAAACATTCTCGTCTTGATGAGTTTCCTGAATTTGGTAAAACACGTCCCAGCCTTGGGGGATACGGTATCCAGCAAACTCACTTTCCTTAAGTACTTTACGCGAACCGCTACGAACGACTGGAGGCAGCATTCGTAGAACTTCCTTTAGCACAAGCTCTAGATAGGTCATTTGCTTAAGACATTCTGGTGTCAGCAGTTGTGCGTGTCCAATTTTCGCTTGTTCCAAACGTGCTGTTTGCCACACCTGTGGATGTTGAGCTAACAATAAACAAAAGGAAGTTAATGCTGAAGTTAAAGTTTCGTGTCCAGCAACAAGCATTGCTAACACATTATCTTTCACATCCTCAATACTCAGACGATTCCCTTCCTCATCTTGCGCTTGTAATAGAATTCCTAAAACATCTCGATGGGCAATAGGTTGTTTTTGACGTTGAACAATTAACTGATCAAATTGCACAAGAAGCTGCTCTCGCGCACGAACTGCACGAGCAAACTTGCTTAGAGGAAATCGAATTGGAATAGATAACAGTCCATTACTCCAAGCCTCGTAAACTTTTTCCAAGTTCTCATTTACGGCATTATCAACACCTATAAACAACCTACAGGCAATATCAAGTGTGTATTTTTTCAGTTCAGGATACCAAGTGAAAGTTTTCATCTCTTCCCATTTATGCAGATAACGATGGGTCAACTGTTCCATCGTTTTGGCATAATCAGCTAACGCTCTTGGCTCAAAGGACTTGAACAAGTGTTTACGAAGTTTTTGGTGAGCAGTACCTGTCTTGACTCCAATTGAGTTGGCTCCTAGTAGCGTCTCAAAACTTGTAGTATTAGTCATCTCAAATCGCTGACTTTCATTAGTGAATAGAAAACGTGTGGCATCTGCCCCAATTAAGACAATCGTTGGGCGACCAAATAGATGGGTTTTGAAGACTGCTCCATATTGCTTTTGTCGCTGCCCAATAAAACGTGCTGGCTCTTGCAAATAACTAATGGATTCGCCAATGAGCGGCAAGCCAAAGCGACCAGGGGGTAATGGGAGTGAGCGCCCGGTTGAAAAGCTAGTCATGTTTTTTCTGACTTTTGAGTGAATATAAGTTATATTTACGATACGGTATCGTAAAATATAAGAGAAGTCAATTCAATAACTGTTTGCAAGTTGTCTAAATACCGATGCCTTGAGATGATAATTGCATGAATAAACCCGCGAAAAATCTGCCAGGACGACCTCGTAACCTTCAATCTCATCAAGCCATTCTGCAAGCAAGCTTGGAACTACTATCAGAAGTTGGATATGAACGTACAAGTATTGATGCAATTGCAGTCCGTGCAGGAGTTAGTAAACCCACTATTTACCGACGCTACAAAGGTAAAGAAGAACTGATTGCATCGGCAATAGAAGGTTTTAGAGAAGAAGTTATTATCCCTGACACTGGTAGTCTTTGGGATGATATTGATGCTCTGATTGAGAATGCCGCGCAAATTATGCTTAGTCCTTTGGGACGGCAGACTGTTGCCATGATTATCAGTAGTGCCTCAACTAGTCCTCAATTTGCTCAAATTTATTGGACAAAATATCTGCAACCTCGACGGCAAGCTTTTGCTGTTGTAATTGAACGAGCAAAAGTGAGAAAAGAAGTTCACGCAGATTTAGATCCTAGTTTAGTTTTTGATACTATGAGTGGAATTATGCTTTATGCACAAATTTTTCAACCTCAGACTGAGCCTTGGCAAGTATATGTTCGTCGTGCAATACATCTTTTAATCAAGTAGCACGATGATGCCAAGTGGAACAGAGTCAATCAGCTTCTCTACGAGATGCTGCGCGAACGTTGTCAGGAAAAATCAAGCCACTGGTGAAAAGGTGAAAGGCTGTCATCTTCGCGCAGTGGACAATTTTCGTTTTTTCTCTAAATTATAAGAAATATCAAAAACTGATTTATTGCCCATTATATAGTATTGAATTCGACGGCTGATGATATTTCTGAATCGGGTAATAAAATCAAAAAAAAAGTACGGATTTTTTCCGATTTCTGTTAATGCTGTTAGCCATTTTTTTTGCTTTATGGGGATAACAACTTGAAAATAAGCTAGATGTTTCTTATAGACTTCAAGATTATTATACAGAGCCTGCATTAAAGCTGGATTTTTTTTAACAACCTCTTGTTGCATGAAAGAAGTAGTAGTTTTACAGTATTGATTTAGACGTGGTAATGGGCTTTGATATACCAGAGAACCAGGACGTGAGCGGTAAAAATAATAGGGTTTTGGCTCAATAAAAAAACGGGCTCCTTTGATTAGACATTTCATATCGAGCCAAAAATCTTGACCCATCCTGATTTCTTCATCGTATCTAATGCCGTGCTTCAGCAAAAATTCTCGTTTAAATAGAGGCTTGCTTAAACCCAAATGTAACCCTGGTTGTCCATAGACATCAGTTTCTACAAAATAAACGATATCAACTTGGAAAACTTCATCTATAGGTTCTCCACTTTCTTTAATCAATGTACTCCAAGGAGATGTCGCACCATCTTGGATTAAATAAAGATCATCAGCAATCATGTCTGCATTTGTTTTCTCTGCCAGAAACACAAGCTTTTCTAGTCTTTCGGGAGCATACCAGTCATCTGAATCAAGAACAGCAACCCATTCCCCTTGGGCCGCTCTGAGGGCACTATTACGCGCAACAGAAGCCCCCAAATTTTCTTGATTTACTATTAACTTGAGACGTTGGTCAGTAAAACTTTTAGCGATTTCCACAGTTTGATCACTTGAACCATCATCGACAATGATCACTTCAATATCATTAAGGGTTTGCTCTAAGGCGGACTCTATTGATTTTGCAATATACGCTTCGGTATTGTAAGCGGGGATAATAACAGAGACTTTAGGATTTATCAAACTGAACTCCGCGCTACATGATTCTGTAAAAATGCTAAAATAATTATATAATAAATAAATTTTGATTATGACTTTTGAGTGATGAATTTTTATTATGAACTCTATCCTCTGGAACTGATTAGTGAGACTCGTTACCAAAAGAAGCACTCCCAAGAAAGCTAGAAAAAGTAACTAGCATCCAACCGAAACAAATATGTTTTTGGGTTTGCCAATCGTATCTGTCTTCTATTGTCGGGATTGTTTTAGCTTCAAGGATTTCTAATCCCCAGTAGCCCAACGCACTGATGCCGAACAACATAGCGCTGACGATGGACAATTTAGCGATGACTTTGAAAATATAATCGCTTAAAGTGGGTAGTGTCTTAAAGGTTTTTCTGTGATGATGGATAATGAGTTTACTTGGAGCTACAACCAAAACACGTCTTGGTCTTTGTTGAGTGAGTTGGCAGACAATTTGTTTATTATCAGTCATAGGTCAAACCAAAGCCTGTTGGTTGTAACTAGATTATTACCAGTAACTATATTGTAAACTTTCGTCAGGTGGATGTGGTTAAATTTACATAAAATTTCCACACTCAGAAGAAATATTCTAATGGTTAAGCGATTCATACGCAAAAAACCAGAGAACAAACAAGCAATTAAGCTGAAAGTCAGTTAAAAATATTCCCCAGTGCGGTAGGCGCTGGGGAATATTATCAATCTGCCTCAGAGTAATAAATAGGATTTACATAATCCAATACAGATTCATCAGCGATAATCTGTGTTCGGGTGCTAAGTGATCCTACATGTATATCCAAGTCTGGGATATCAATTCCTAGCTGGTCAGATATTTCTCTTATTTTTTGGTATTGAGAATCTATTTCCTGCTCCTTGTGGGTAGAGTGCCCATACCCCTCCGACTCCCAAGAGCTAACAATGATCTTTGCCATAGCTTTATCCTTGTTGAATTTTGGAATTTTCTCACAATATTTTCCGCCAAGCTGATTTACAAATGTCGCCAGAAGTTCTTGCTGATAGTCTTGAGACTGACTACCTTGGGTTCTGCTGTTGCTTCAGGGGCATGACCAACAGCCACCGCAGCAGCAATTGGTGCAGGTGTCGCTAACAGAGAATTGAGTAATCTCATTTGATAATCAACATCTTCTACTGAGCGATATACCCTGTATGGTTCAATTTGCATACCCAAAGGTGTTGGGACAATCTTCAGATATTGATTTAGGGCAGTGATATAAGCAACTGAAAAGTTTTTTTGCTCTACATAAGGACGAATAATCTCTAGTAATTCAATCGCTCTGTTGATTTCAGAAACTTCACAATTACTGTCGATTTGTGACTGACTTCTTCTGTAGCCTTTCATCATCTTTTCGGCTACTAGATTGTTGAATTTGCTAACGGCTCTTTGATGATTACCTAATGTGTGGATTTTAGTCTGTGCTTGATAACCGACTCTGCCCCACTGCACTGTCAAGTTACCATCTTCGACAATGGCCGCCCAGAATTTATTGCTGTTCTGGATAGCATCAACAAAAACTAAATAAATTTCCATGTTTTTAACCCAGTCAACTCGCTAACTTCTGGGCATTGCCCCATCTAATTTGATGTTGTAGTGCTTCAAGTATTGTTTCTGCTTCCAGAGTTGTTAGTCCATTTAAAACAGAGCAGACATCCTCAAACAAGTTTTTATACAATGGATATGAAACTAATAAGCCCAGATTAGACAAGGCATCCTCAAGTGCCTCAGCAACAGTATGCTTAGTAGAACTGTCTTTTTCTAACGTAAAAATGTAAGTTGCTAATGGGAGCAACGCGATTTTGTGAGGTCGGCCAAAAAAGGTGCGATCGCTAAAAACCTATTTATCTATACTTAGAATATTTATTACCCTTAACTAATCATTTATACTGGGTTAAATTAGAGATGATTTTAGGATACAAAAAAAGGTAGGATTCCCTTTGGAGTAAAGGTTTTGATATCTGACATCAAAACGAAAATAGGGAATGCTTACCATGAAAAATAATATATATTGTACTTTTGATTTAAGCAAATCAGTGTCACACTTTCAAGAAAAAGTTACGAAAGTTTTAGAATTAACGAATATCCCAGAATGGAATGGACAAACTTTCAAATTACGTGAAAAAGAAATTAGGGAATCGGCATTAATTTTAGCAGGAGAATGTATTGCTTTATTGCTCCATAACTTGTCTAAATCTCAAGAATTTTTGCACAAAACAATGCAGGAAACTCAGGGATGGTGGCACAATAAGACGCGAAAGCACGGTTGTAAAAAACGGCAAATATTAACAGTTGGGAATGTTGCAGTAACTTTAAAGCTACCGTATGTAGTTGAACGTCAGACTCAACCAAATAAAAATAAAAAATCTACTCATGTTGGATTCTGCCCATTCTTAAGATATTTAGGAATGTCCGAAGGTTTAACCCCTGGAGTTTTATCGACTGTTGCTCAATATGGTGCAATTGCTGGCTCGTTTGAGGCAGCACGGACAACATTAATCGATTGGGGCGTAAATATTAGTCTAAAACGCATAGAACGGCTAACATATTACTTTGGTAAAATTGGCATAAATTTACGTGAATCGAAAATAACAAGTTTAGAGCTTGGTAACTTACCTACGAGTAATACTCTTAAAGACCAGCGTGTTGTTATTGCTGTAGATGGCGGTCGTACACGGATTCGGATTAATAAAAAAGGCAGACGTAAGGCTAAGACTAATCGTGTAGGCTTTACAGGAGAATGGATTGAGCCAAAACTATTAACAATTTATGTAGTGAATGAACAAGGTGAAAAAATCAGGAATGGAGAGGTTTCAATTACCAATGATGGAACTTATCAAGGATATCAAAGATTTTTGCAGATATTAGAGATGTACTTGGTTAATTTAGGCATTAGTCAGGCGAAACAGGTTTTATTAATTGCGGATGGAGCAGAATGGATCTGGATACATATTCCCCCTTTACTCAAAAAGTTAAAATGCCCACCTGAAACTTATCAATTATTAGACTTTTTTCACGCTGCATCACATTTACAAGACTTTGCTGATGCTGCTTTTAACACAAACAATGAGCGTCAACAATGGTTTAAAAAGGCGCGAAAAACTTTAAGGAAAGGTCAAACACTAAATTTAATCAGAAACATGGATGAATTTATCTCCGGGGCAAGTGGAGAGCGTCTTAAAAATTTGGTACGAGAGCGAAACTATATTTTAAAAGCTTACCGACGGAGGCTTGTAAAATATAATGAAGTTGCAACCAAAAAACTTCCTCTTGGTAGTGGTGCTGTTGAAAGTTTAATTCGTCAAGTTGTTAATTTACGTATGAAAGGTAATAGTAAATTTTGGCTTCAAGATAACGCAGAAATTATGTTGCACCTTCGTTGTCAATGGATAGCTAAAAGTTGGGATAATTTTTCTGACTCTATCTTTAATTCGTTTATCAAACCCCAAAGTGCCTGATAAATTTTATACTTTAATTCGGCATTTAATTTATTTACTGCCATAATTGATACCAAGTCTTAAAGAATTATTGCAGACATATTTGGAAATAATGCGTCATGATTTTAGCGACAAAGTTTTCCTGGGACACACAATTAAAAGCGGTGGTGAAGCCCAAGGGGAGGAAGCTTTGGATATTTTGTCCCGCAGTCCGGCTACTGCACGTCACATCAGCTATCAGATAGCTCAATATTTTGTCAGCGATCTTCCCCCAAAAACTCTAGTAAACAATCTCACACAACGTTATCTTGCCACTGATGGCAATATTCGCGAGGTTCTCAATACCCTATTCCACAGTCGGGAATTTTGGGATGCAAAAAACTTTAATGCCAAGTTTAAAACACCCTATCAATACGCTATCTCTGCGGTACGAGCCACAGGTGTGGAAGTAAATAACACAAGACCTATCTCCAATCTGCTGCAACAGTTGGGAATGCCCCTATACGGTTGCCAAACTCCAGATGGTTACAAAAACACAGCAGATGTGTGGTTAAATCCTGATGCAATGAATCGCCGCCTCAGTTTTGCTTTGGCGATCGCTAATGGAAATTTACCCTTATCAACCATCCCCACAAATATGGAGCAGGGAGATAAAACACCGATTGGCACAGGGCAAAGACCTTTACAAAAGTCTCCTAGTATTCCTGTAGATGCTTGGCAACTAACCAATACGTTGGGCAATTCGTTTTCAATAAAAACGCAGAAAGCGATCGCCTCTAGTTCCCCTCAAATTCATAGTGCTTTAATTTTGGGCAGTCCAGAATTTATGCATCGTTAGTTACAGAATTGGGCATTGGGCATTGGGCATTGGGCATTGGGAATCAGCGTTAGCAGCTCCAAATAATTTGTGAATCTCTTTCTTTGTGCCCTTCTCTGCAAGACGCTTTGCGATCGCGGTTCGTTTAAAAAATAATTTTCACAACTCATAGTAATTTTAATTATGAAAAGACGTGACTTCTTAATCCAAAGTGGAATTTTTTCAGCTGCCGCAATTACGGCCGTAAGTAGCAATGCTTGGGTAGCGAGATCCGCTACCCAAAATAGTAACCAGAAACGCTTGATTGTAATTTTCCTTCGTGGCGCGGTAGACGGTTTAAACATCGTAGTTCCTTACTCAGAAACAGCTTACTATCAAGCCCGACCGCAAATTGCTATTCCCCAACCAGGAAAGGAAGGGGGAGTAATAGATTTAGATGGACGCTTTGGGCTACATCCAGCATTAGCTTCTCTGATACCCGAATGGCAGCAGAACAGTTTGGCATTTGTTCATGCCTGTGGTTCTCCCGATCCAACTCGCTCTCACTTTGATGCCCAACAATATATGGAAAACGCTACCCCTGGCGATAAGCATACTCAGGATGGTTGGATGAATCGTTTACTAGGGGTGATTTCTCAAAAAACACCCATCCAAGCAGTAAGTGTCGGAGAAACAACACCCTGGATTTTTTCTGGACGAATGCCTGTAGCTAACATTGCATCAGGGAGAAATGCTAACAGACCTCTAACAATAGATCGTCCTCAATTAGCAGCAGCATTCGATCGACTTTATAGCAGTAATGATGTTTTAAGTCAGACCTATCACCAAGGACGAATGGCGCGTCAGGCGATTATGAGTGACCTAGATAGTGAAATGAATTTGGCGAATAATGGTGCGCCTTCACCTGATGGCTTCGCCAGCGATGCCCAACGATTAGCGCAACTAATGCTCAAAGATCCCAGAATTGAGTTAGGGTTTATGGCTTTGGGGGGTTGGGATACTCATGTCAATCAAGGTAGCACTGAAGGACAGTTAGCTCGGAACTTAAAAAAATTGGGTTCTGGTTTGGCAGTTTTAGTCAAAGGTTTGGGGAGCGTTTACCAGAATACGACAATTGTCGTGATGTCGGAGTTTGGTCGTACAGTCAAGCAAAATGATAACGGTGGTACTGACCACGGTCATGGGAATGTCATCTGGGTTTTGGGCGGTAAAATTCGCGGTGGAAAAGTTTACGGTGAATGGCCTGGTCTGTCTACAGCCCAACTTTACCAAGGTAGGGACTTGGCTATTACTACTGATTTTCGGGATGTTATCTCTACCGTGTTAGAAAATCATCTACATCTTAATGAAGCAAAATTGAATCAAGTGTTGCCAAATTACATCTCTACTCAAAAAGTAGCATTAATTGTCAAGTAAGCAATTATTTGTTAAAACAAGAATTTCCCTAAGTGTTCCATTTGAAGCAATGACAGAGGTAACTGAATAAATAATTGAAGAATACACATCTGACGGTTCACTATTAGGTGCAGTTGTGACTCTGGTTTTTCCCATGTAATATAAAACTGTTCTAAGCGTAAAGCATAGCAGTTTAATTATTTCATATTCACTTGACGTAATTATGACAAACTTATAACAAAAGTATGACTAAAATTTTGAACTGAAAAGCCTGTTTAAATTCAGAAAATGAAATAATTTTATTTAGACAAAGGTGATAAAATTTTGACAATCAAGACTCATAAATGAGGAAATTTATGATATGAATCAGATTTTCTATCAGAGATTGCTAGGATTAGCAAGTGTATCATTTTTGTTTTGTTCATCTCAATTAGCAATGGCACTTGTACCATTAAACGTTGCAATTATCGTCAATAGTGGTTCTACAAATACGATTGGATACCGGATTTACGTATCACCGACTGGAGAAGTTAATTACGTTGATGGCAAAGGCTCTCATCAAGGTAAATTGTCCCAAAAACTCACAAAAAAGTTCTTTCGTGACGTGAAGATTGCTGAACCTTTATCTAATTTGCCAGTTCAAAAAAGTTGCGTAAAATCTGTTTCTTTTGGTACAACAACTACTATCAAGTTAGCCGATCAGCAGTCGCAAGACATCAGTTGTCCTGGCAATGCTAAAGCTCAAATATTGGATAATGACGTTATTGCAATTGCCAAAGCCTTAAACGTAGTTAATGTTCCAAAGAGCCAAGGACAGCCACTCCCACCACAGAATTTTTAGATGTGGTTAGAGAGCTTGTACGTGATTAAAACTACTCTGGATTTGTACCAGAGCAGTGTGAATCTTAATCTATATCTCATTTTCAGAACCAATCAAGATATATTTGCTCTGGTGTTGAATAAACTGATGGGATTCATAATTACAAGTTATTGAGGTTTTACTTGAGAAAATGGAGATTATACTTACAAAATTAGCTTCGCATTTCTGGTGAAATGATGAAAAAAGCTGGAAGAATATTCTTAACAATCTCCGTTAATAATTTAACCTTTAACCAGGTAAAGCACAGCAAATGAAGAGTACTGAGTTAAAAACCGCCCACAAGGGGCAGGGTATCAAACTTCTCTCAATCAGAAGATTCCGCCCACAAGGGGCGCGGCATTTACTGAGTGCAAAAATACTGGGTATTCTTATTACTTAACACTCAGCACTCAGCACTGAGTTTGGTAAAAAACTCGGAAAGAACCAATATCTGCTCTTTTCGAGTTTTTTACTTGCTGTACTTTAATATTTGAATAACAAAAATATTACCTAATATTTTTATTTCTAGCCAGTGTAATATATGAAAACTAGTACAGGTCGGCGGAAATAAACCTACTATTTCATTACAGCCAGAAGACCCAAAACTAAAGTATGAGTGACTTTTGATTTCTGCTTTGCAGTACTAGTCTACACAAACGAGTTTTGATGAGGAGTTGAGAATGAATCGTTTTAATCCAGTACTGATAGTTGCTGCAATCAGCATGATGACTTTGGTTGGATGCAATAAGGGTGATGAACCTACTGCACAGACACCACCTGCCGGGAGTTCCATCTCCGATACAACAGCCACTCCCACTGCGACAGCCAGCCCTGATACAACAGCCACTCCCACTGCGACAATCTCCCCTGGTGCAACAGCCAGTCCCGCT
Source organism: Desmonostoc muscorum FACHB-395 (assembly GCF_014698035.1). Lineage (GTDB taxonomy): Bacteria > Cyanobacteriota > Cyanobacteriia > Cyanobacteriales > Nostocaceae > Nostoc > Nostoc muscorum_A. The sequence continues at coordinate 10,702 of NZ_JACJSF010000113.1, read as the reverse complement.
AAAACAACTGAATTTCAAGGTCTACAGAGTGTTGTTACCAATACTAAGACCGCAGTTGAGGCGGGAGATTTTACGAAAGCTAAAGGAGAATTTGATAAATTTGAAGATTTCTGGTCAAAGGTTGAGGATGGAGTTAAAACTAAATCTCCCACTACCTACAAAGAAATTGAAGATAAATCCGATGAGATTAAGGCAGGACTGAAAGCCTCTGCACCAAATAAACAGAAATTGTCAACAGCTTTAGGGGTTCTTAACAAGGATGTCACTAGTGTTGCCAAGCCTTAAGAGCTAAATACATAGATTGAGTATTTGTTGGCTAGTTTGCTAGTAGTACGTCAAGTTTAAATTGATGGATAAGCCAGTTTGTAGCAAGAACTTTAGTCATGATTATTTTAACCACTAAAGTGCTTACTACAAACCTTCAAAATTAATTTAGACATTGTACTAGTACTGATTATTTTTTTTTGTGAGAAATAAAAATGTTATCAGAAAGTACGAAAGCAATTAAAAAAGGCTTAACCACAAACAAGTGTTTCAGCCTTTCTTAGTGCCATTCAGTCATAGTCAAAATTATCTGTGCGAGCGAGTTTTTATTGTTTTTAAATAAGCTGCATTACATGGGAAAACTTAGGTAGGAAAACCACATAAGATTCTGCTTGCTGTGAATAACTCATTTATCTATTATTCTGCGCCTTTTCTGAAGAATAGCTTGTAGTTAAGCGATAATAATTACATTTCCTAATAAAAGCATAGTTATGATCTGCTGCTTAAATTCAAATTGCCACAATCCGCCCAATAGCGATCACACAATGTTTTGCTCCAACTGCGGTACAGGACTGGTAGTGCTGAGAAACCGCTATCGCCCGATTAAAACATTAGGTGGTGGGGGATTTGGTAAAACTTATTTAGCAGAAGATATAGACAAACTCAATGAGTATTGTGTCATCAAGCAATTTGCACCGCAAGTCCAGGGAACTGCCGCACTAAACAAAGCTACAGAACTATTTGAGCAAGAAGCAAAGCAACTGCAACAATTAGGAAATCATCGCCAAATTCCCACATTATTGGCGTATTTTAACCAAGATAACCGCCTGTATTTGGTGCAGGAGTTTATCGACGGACAGAATTTATTAGATGAATTAAAACAGCAGGGAATTTTCAATCAGCAGAAAGCTAGAGAATTATTGCTCGATTTGTTAAATATTCTCAAAACAGTTCATCAACAGCAAGTCATTCATCGTGATATCAAGCCAGAGAATATCATTCGTCGGAGTGATGGGCAGTTAGTGCTTATTGACTTTGGTGCATCCAAACAATTGACAGCAACAGTAATGACACAAATAGGAACAACCATTGGTTCTTTTGGTTATGCGTCACTGGAACAAATGCAGGGAGGTAAAGCTTACCCGGCGAGTGATTTATATAGTGTAGGTGCAACTTGCTTTCACCTGTTGAGTGGAATTCACCCTTGGGAACTTTGGCAACGACAAGGTTATGCTTGGGTTGTTAGTTGGAGACAGTATTTGCAGCAACCAGTGAGTGAGGATTTGGGGCAAATACTCGATAGATTGTTGCAAGAAGAATACCAGCAGCGTTATCAGTCGGCGGCAGAAGTTTTACAAGCGTTAAATTCAGAGCCAATACCAGTAACTCAGCCTGTTACACCTCCAGTTACTCCAACACCTCGGCACAAAATTTCTATTCCTATATATCTTGTTGTTATTCCATTAATTGTATTGATGGGTGGTGGTACTGTTTATTTGCTAAGACAGGCAAATCCAGTAACAATAGAACAGAAAAGTAAAAGTGCTGATACTTACTATAATGAAGGATTAGAAAAATACAACAACAAAGATTTTCGCGGTGCAATTGAAGATTACAACCAAGCCATCCAAATTAATCCTAACTATGCAAATGCTTACATCAACCGGGGTTTAGCTCACTATAATTTAGGAAATAACCAAACTGCAATTGAAGATTACAACCAAGCCATCCAAATTAATCCTAACTATGCAAATGCTTACATCAACCGGGGTTTAGCTCACTATAATTTAGGAAATAACCAAACTGCAATTGAAGATTACAACCAAGCCATCCAAATTAATCCTAACTATGCAAATGCTTACATCAACCGGGGTTTAGCTCACTATAATTTAGGAAATAACCAAACTGCAATTGAAGATTACAACCAAGCCATCCAAATTAATCCTAACTATGCAAATGCTTACATCAACCGGGGTTTAGCTCACTATAATTTAGGAAATAACCAAACTGCAATTGAAGATTATAACCAAGCTATCCAACTTAATCCTAAATATGCAGATGCTTATTACAACCGGGGTTTAGCTCGCTATAATTTAGGAAATAACCAAACTGCAATTGAAGATTATAACCAAGCTATCCAACTTAATCCTAAATATGCAGATGCTTATTACAACCGGGGTTTAGCTCGCTATAATTTAGGAAATAACCAAACTGCAATTGAAGATTATAACCAAGCTATCCAACTTAATCCTAAATATGCAGATGCTTATTACAACCGGGGTTTAGCTCGCTATAATTTAGGAAATAACCAAACTGCAATTGAAGATTATAACCAAGCTATCCAACTTAATCCTAACTATGCAAATGCTTACTACAACCGAGGTAACTCTCAGTCTAAATTGGGAAATAAGCAAGCAGCAATTGAAGATTTTCGTAAATCTGCCGATTTGTATAAGCAACAAGGAAAAGAAAGTGACTATCAAGATGCTCTAAAACGCATTAAACAACTTGAGTTAGGTTAGCAACTCTGTGATTTTACCTCTGGGGTTGGCTCTGGTAAAGAAAATATTGGGCTTTATCAATCGTCACAGTGGGCAGAACGTGGATTCTGTAAGCAGTGTGGTAGCCATCTCTTTTATAGATTAAAACAAAATAACCAGTATTTCATGCCTGTTGGACTATTCGATAGTTCTGAAGGTCTTGTTTTCGATCATCAGGTATTCATTGATGAAAAGCCCCAATATTACTGTTTTGCCAATGAAACTAAGAACCTGACAGGGGCCGAGGTATTTGCACAGTTTGCACCTCCTGAATAACTTCCAAACATCAGAGTTACTTTTTACCAGTTTGAGTGAGATTGGGCGAATGAACGCACTGGTTTACTCACTTTCGTGCGATGGCGTAACCGCTTTTTCTGTTGGTGTTCGTACTAAAAGAAGGTTATATAGCCAAGCATAAAAATAGAACCATTTGAAAAGACTAGTTTCTAAATAAAATTTCGTTACGACTGTCTACACCGATTTGAGGTAAAGAGTTCATCGCTAAGTGGGGAGTTAGGATGGTAGGAACTACTTGAGGTAGTTGCAACTGTTTGATCAAATTTTGCAACAGTTTATCTTGCTCAGAACGGAAACCTGCTGGATTTGTGCCACGGTTTAGGATTGCAAACCAGACCAAACCGCGATCGCGTGTGGGCATCACGCCAGCTAAACTACTAACATCATGCAATGTCCCAGTTTTAATTACAGTCGCAAGAGGAATATGTCTGCGATGAATTGTCCCCCGATGATCCAACCCGGAAGTGAGAAATAAGTCAGCCAAATTCATCTGATGAGCGATTGCTTCCCGCTCTAGCGCCATGAACATTGCACAAATTGCTCTAGGAGAAATGCGATTTTCTGGCCCTAGTCCAGAACCATTGATTAATTGAATTTCGGACTGTGGTACTCCAGCCAGATTAGCGGTTGTTGATTGGACTACACTAAAACCTCCCACTGATTCTGCTAGCATCTCTGCCATATCATTGTTACTAAAAACGTTCATCTCCTTGATCAGTTGTTGTAAAGGCAGAGACCGATGACGCACTAACAAATTTTGTTGGGGAGTCGATTGTAAATCTACTTTAACAGTACCCGCAATTATGACTTGTGGTTTTGGTGTTCCCTTGGGCATAGTTGAGTAGTGGAAAATAACAGAGCGATTCCATTTAGCATAATTTAGTGCTTGTTTGAGCATTTGACCTGCCAAGAATGGATAACGCTGGAAATTCATGGCGAAGTTACCACTAATTACTAAATTACCCTTCACCTGTTTAATGCCCATTTGGTTGAGAGTATTACCAAGAGCGATCGCTTCTTCCCACACAAACATCGGATCGCCACCGCCAGTAATTATTAAATCGCCCTGTAAAACCCCATTTACTACCGGGCCAGTAGCGCTTACCAAAGTCTCAAATTGGTGGTCTGGCCCCCAGGTTTTGAAAGCAACTAATGAGGTAGCAATTTTGGTTAAAGAGGCAGCTGGCAGAGGTGTTGTACCTTGGTGATTAGCCATAAGCATCGGCCCCGACTGTATCCAAATTCCTTGGTTTTCTTTCAAATTCTGTGCTATCAGTTTTGATGTGATTAGCTCCTTGAGATATTCTTGCACTGTAGTGTTTCCAGATGGATTCGGATCTGAGGCAAGAACCAAGCTAGGACTAATTTGCCAAGCTAGTGCATCTAAAGCATCTAAATAATTGATTTGGATTCCAGCTTTTTGTAGCCACAGCGTTACTAAGCCTGAACCTAATAACTCAAGCATAATTTATTCCTCTCTAATATGGGATTACGTTATTTGCTATGCTAATTTCTTCAGTCTTATAATTCGACTTGTCAATTCTTATGAATCAGCTTCATCAATAAGATGCGATCAGTCAGAAACTTTTACTTAGATTTACTTCACCAGCTTTACTGCAAACTGTACTTAAAACTATAAAAAAGAGCATATTTGATCGAATGTAGAGAATATCTGTTAAGAAAACATCCACAAGATAACAGCCATCTGTGACATAATTATGGCATAGTTATGACCAAGTTATGGCATAAATATGACGTTCAAAAAACTACTACATTTGGCTGGCTTTACAGTAGTTTAGCTGGTTAAATATCTGTTTTATAAATTTGATAAAAATTTAGTGGAATAGACTATAAACAATTTGTCATTTTGACAGTTTTTCAATGCTTATATATACAATATGATTAAAAAGTTTTATTTAATTAATAAGAAAAAATATTTGTTTTTATAAATGAAAAAATATAAAGTAAAACCAACTAACCAGTGTGAAACTAATTGGTGTTTTTACCCATAAAACCAAATAGTGGAGAATAAACCTTGAATACTCTGGATTTTTCGCTATTAGTATGGTTTGGCTCCTTGAGCGCTGGATTTTTAGGAGCCTTGACAGGCTTGGGTGGTGGCGTAGTAATTGTTCCTTTCCTATCTGTAGTTTGTGGAGTGGATCTGCACTATGCTATTGGTACTTCCTTAGTATCTGTGATTGCTACATCTAGTGGAGCAGCTTCTGCTTATGTAAAGGAAGGTTACACTAATATGCGGCTAGGCATGTTCCTAGAGATAGCAACAACCTTTGGCGCTGTAGCTGGAGCGGTTGTGGCAGCGAAGATTTCTACTGGAGCGATCGCTATTGTGTTTGGGATTGTTTTACTTTATAGTGCGTACCTATCTCGTAAACCCTACTCCGAAAACATCGATAATTTACCGCCAGATCCCCTGGCAACACGCTTGACGCTAAATAGTACTTATCCAACTTCTACGGGAGAACAATCTTACAACGTGCGCGGTGTTCCCTTTGGATTTGGGCTAATGTTTATAGCTGGTGTACTTTCCGGCTTACTAGGTATTGGTTCGGGAGCGCTCAAAGTGCTGGCAATGGATCAAATAATGCATATTCCATTCAAAGTTTCCACAACTACCAGCAATTTCATGATTGGAGTAACAGCAGCTGCTAGTGCGGGAATATATCTAAACATCTCTACAAGGGTTCTGGACAACGCATATTTAATTTCACCAGATGTCTTTTTTGCTCACTCACTCAATCAACAGAGAAACACCAACTCACCTATTGTCCATAATGTGTGCCTACCACTTTCCCTCGAAACACAATGTAATTGTAGATGTTGTAGAACAACATAATGGGAATAAGAAATCCAATGAAGATAATCATGAAGACTAATGCACTAGGTGCTGCGGCTGCCTGATAAATGGTGATGCCTGGGGGGATAATATAGGGAAAAACAACTAATCCTAAGCCCACAAAGGTAAGTAGAAAAAGCAGCACTGTGCAAACTAGGGGAGTAGTTTCTGCTTTGCGGTTCAGGCTTCTAATCAATAACCCAATCAGCAGCACACCTAGCACTGGAATGAGTGAAAATAGATACACTTCTGGCTGGTGAAATAACTTTGCCCTGGCATTTTCATATACAACAGGTGTGGCGATCGTGATTAAAATTGCACCCAACAGCGTTGTCCAAGCAGCAAGTTTTGCTGTGCGGTAATGGGACGTTTGTAGTTCTCCCTCAGTTTTTAAGATGAGATAGGTAGAGCCAATCAGAACATAGCCTTGGATGAGGGTTATGGCGACCAGAAGCGATCGCCAATCGAGCCAATCCCACATAGTGCCAATAAAGTGACCCGCTTCATCCACCTTAATGCCTTCCAGAATGCTGCCCAAGGCAAATCCTTGAAACAGCGCCGCCATAAAACTACCGACTCCAAACGCCACATTCCAAAATACTTTGTTGGTAGAATGCTCTCGAAACTCAAAGGCCACAGCCCGAAAAATCAAGCCAAAGATCATCCCAAAAATGGGAATGTAGAGCGCATTCAGAATAGTGCCATAAGCAAGAGGAAATGCACCAAACAACGCACCCCCCATCAACACCAACCAGGTTTCATTAGCATCCCAAATATTACCCAAACTCGTCATTAAAATGTCGCGTCGGTCGTCATTGGAACTGGTTAGCGATAGGATGGCTACGCCTAGATCAAACCCGTCTAACATGACGTAGAGAAATAAAAACAGAGCCAAGATAACAAACCAAACTTGTGCTAGAAAGTGTTCTAGATTCTCCATACAGTTACCGAATTGTTTTACCTATTTCATTTACCGCACTCAGCACGGGCTAAACGCCCCGCTACCGCTAACAGAACTCGGAACTACTCATTGCTCTGCTTCGACAGGACGTTGATCTGGAACAAATTCAGCCGGAGTAGTTTCTAAGGCAGGTTGGGTGTCAATGCCTGGAATCGGAAGCTCTAGGTTGGGGCCTTGACGAATGATCCGACTACCAAAGAATAAGGCACAAATAAACAGGGCTGTATAAATTACAGCAAAAATTAGCAGGGATGTTAAGATCTCACTAGCGGGTAGGTGGGAAACTCCATCTGCCGTGCGAATTTGCCCGTAAACTACCCACGGTTGCCGCCCAACACAACGCACAATCCAGCCTGATTCGACGGCAATGTAGCCCAGTGGAGCCGCCAAAATCCAGATTCGCAGTAGCCATTTCTGCCCGGCGATCGCTTGGGGTGAGAGTTTGCCCCGCAACCATTGAATCACACTGATGCCCATCAATCCAGCCAAGAAGAAGCCAATACCGCTCATGATGCGGAAGGCATAATAAATCAAACCCACCATCCGGGGGCGATCTTCAGGCTTCCACTCTTTCAGTCCTCGAACGGGTTCAGAGAGGTTCTTTTTAAATTCCAAAATGTAGCCTAAGCCGTTGGGAATTGAGATTTCCCAGTCGTTTTGCTCAGTTTGGTTATTGGGTAATGCTACTACACTCCACGGAGCAGATTGTCCTGCTGGAATAGTTTCCCACTTGGCTTCCATTGCGGCAAGTTTGGTAGGTTGATAGTGAGCTACCTGCTCGGCGCTGAGGTGTCCGATATAGATTTGTAGTGGGGTGACAGCGATCGCAGTTGCTAAGACAATTTTGAGCGATCGCGCAAAGAAAGCCTGATGACGGTTGTTGAGAATATACCAGGCGCTAATTCCCCCAATCACAAACAGCGAAGTTTCCAGTGTCGCCAAAAACATGTGCGAGACGCTGTTGAGCATGAAGGGATTTAAGATTGCCTGAAAGTAATCATCGACAACAAACTTCCCGTTGACCATTTCTCCGCCTGCCGGGGTTTGCAACCAAGAGTTTGCCGCTAAAATCCAGAAGGTAGATAGGTTTGCGCCAAAGGCAACCATAATCGTGGCAAAATAATGAATCACTGGATTTACTCGTTCCCAGCCAAACAGCATAATCCCCAGAAATCCGGCTTCTAGCATGAATGCCATCGAAGCCTCAAAGCCTAAAATGCTACCAAAAAAGTCGCCTACTGCTTCGGAAAATGGTGCCCAGTTCGTGCCAAATTGAAACTCCATCGGTAAGCCGGATGCTACACCAATGCCAAAGTTCAACACATATAGTTTTGCCCAGAAACGAGCATGGTGATAGTAATCGGGATTGCGTGTTTTGAGCCACATTCCTTCGACAATGACCAGATAAATCCCCATCCCAGTGGTGAGAACAGGCCATAGCATGTGAAAGATCGCCGTTAATGCAAACTGCATCCGCGATAGGGCAACGGTATCCGATAGAAAATCCATGAACTAACCTCTGAATTCGTTTAAATCTTGACTTGCATAGCATCTTTGGGTCATGGCCGAATGGCACGCTTGTTAAGGCTAACAGTAGGTAGTGTAAGGATTCTGACGGGTCAAAGGAGATTTTTTTGGAATAATTTATTCTTTGGAAGTCCCTAACGAATCGTCCAATGCTGGTCGTCGAAGTAGAATTCTTTGACCTTTCCGATTTCACCCTTGAGGCTATTCAATTTGAAACCTTCGAGGGTTTTGGCTTTGATTAACATATTGCAACTTCCTTAATTATTTGAGTTTTGTAGTTGGCTGTTAGCGATCACCCAATCGCCCAAGAGGGCTATTCAACATGTGTTTCATTTTTTCGGCAGCACCGTTGATGGACTGCTCCAAGATTGGTGTCTGATTGCTTACCGCCATTGGCTATATTGACACTCCCCACTGGCAAAGCCATAGTACCCAACTCGATAACTACTGACTGCTAACGCCCTCAGTGGTTCGTCCACTCATCTCACTGGGATGAATGCGGTAGATTGCAATTACTTCCGCACGACCCAAGGCATCAATCCAGGTTCGATTAATAGCAGGCGAAAGCGTTGGATTTTCCGTTTTGACAAATTGCATCACGCGATCAATGTCTGGCTGAAGAGTGATGTGTTTGGCAATACCTGTCACAGTAACGCTGCGCCAATGCTGTAGGTTGTGAACATCTTCAACTTGCAAACAGACTTCTGGATTGGCATCCATATACTTAGTCTTCATGCCAACTGTGGTGAAGATGTAAATATCTGGGTCGTCGAAATAATAGTGCATAGGCACAACATAGGGATGTCCTTCAAGGGCACAACCTAAGTGCCCATATCCTACTTTATGCAAGAGATCATGGATCTCTTTTGTACTCATTTCATCAATATCTAACACAGTCATTCTCCTGGGCAATTACGATATTTGAACGGGTTCTTTTTCTGCTTGCTTCCTGTATAATTGGCTTGTAACTCAATTGTGGCTCTTAGCGATTCTGAAAATGCAGGACAATTCTCGACGTGAGGGCTTTGGAATGTCTTTGAATGCCCTATCTGTCGCAAACATTTTTTGAATTGGTATTAGTTTTTTGAAGCGATGTCCTGCATGAGCTAGAGTGAATGCGTCTAGGTCAATGTTTGGAGTTGGCAACCTGTTCAGAAAGCGTCAATAAAAAGGCGAGGTTAGTTGCTGCTTTAAGCGCGTGGCGTGCGTTGGCGGGTATAAAAGCAAAGACTCCAGATTCTAGAACAATCTCTTGATCTTCCAGCGTCAGCACGCCTTGTCCTTCTATTACATTCACAGTCGCATTGCGAGGATTGATATGCTCTGCAATGGTCGATTCTGCCGCTAGAGACATCAGCGTATAGCGGCAGTTTTCATCTTCTAGCAGAACCTTACTTTTAGCTCCATGCTGGGGATACTCAATAATGTCCGCCCAACGAATTTTGGTTATCTTCAATGAGAGTATGCTTGTAGTCATGGGATGATTCCTTTGTTTCAGAGAGATTAATTTGAGCGATAAAGACACTTATAGATTAGACTTCTTTCAGAAGTGGGGAAAGGCGAAGGGGAAAAGGGAAAAGGAATAAGAAAAAACCTTTACCCTTTAACCTTTACCCTTTACCCTTTTCCCACCTCTTGCAAAAGTTACTTTTGCAAGAGACTCCATGAGTGGAACTTACAAGGAACAATGAAAATACTTCTTCCTGTTCCCTGTTTTCTGTTTCCTATTTTCAAGGCAGGTTCATTGAGTGTCTGTATTGAATTATGGAAAGACAATTTTGGCGATCGGCGCATGACCTAAGAAAATATAAGTAGCCGGTCTCAGCACACTTTCAGAATAGATAATCTTTTGAATGTCCAGGCTGGGCGCACGTTTGCAAGTATGTGGCGAGCGCTTCCAGCAGGCGGTTACGCCATCGCAAAAAAAGTGAGGCTATCCTACCTGAACTTCTTCCTCAGTTTGAACCTTTGCTAAAGCCGCTTTTAGATTTGCTTCCTCGACCTCCGCAAAATCCCTTATTAGTTCCCTTGTTTTTCACTAGAACATAAAACATCGAATACTTCTTGTATCTTGCTAGGTAAATAAGTTCAATTTGATCTACCACTTTTGAATGTTTTATCAGAATCTGTATAATTTATCTGATTTAAGTAAGCTGTTACGCAGCTTATTTGTATAATATAAAATTAAGTGACTAGCTATGAATAGGGATATATGCCAGCAAAAAACCATCTATCTCAAGAGCAAAAAGAAAGACT
>NZ_JACJSF010000112.1 GCF_014698035.1 Desmonostoc muscorum FACHB-395 | reverse complement strand
TAAAAGATTTAGTCGAAGAAACTTCCAAATATAATAAAGAATAGTGATTGGTTCGCGATAAAACATCGCGAACCAATCTTTATTTTCCACATCCCGTGAAAAGTCAGGTGGGCATGACTCCCGCCTCATACAAGGCATCACTGGTTTTTGCCCGTTCTTCTATGCGGGAACGTTCTAATTCTTCTGAGGCTTTTAGCCGTTGAAGTTCTGCATAAGCCCCCAACTTGGGTACTAAAGGGATGATTACAGGCAATATGCAAATGCCAACACCAGCCAAAGCTAAGTACAGTTGTTTCTTATACATGAGACGACTGTGTTATAGCGCGTTCTTACTACAAATTTTTCCCCTGTTTCACACATAAAATGAGGCGTTTCATGTTTCACGATGCTGAAACATTGATGAAACCGTTGAAACAGTTTCGTGAAACAGTGCTGTGAAACAGCTGGATGAAACACTACCCTTCATAACGCCTTTCGAGCAAGGAATTAGCTAGTGTTTCGTGTTTCATGTTTCACGTTTCACGCTGGGGGAATGCTGTTTCATGGTGTTTCACGCCCTGAAACACTGATGAAACCGTTGAAACTGTTTCATGAAACAGTGCTGTGAAACAGCTTCGTGAAACAATTCCGCCCATAAAGGCTTTCGAGTAGGGAATTAGCTGGTGTTTCATGTTTCACGTTTCATGTTTCACGCCGGGGGAATGCTGTTTCATGGTGTTTCACGACCTGAAACACTGATGAAACCGTTGAAACTGTTTCATGAAACAGTTCTGTGAAACAGCTTTATGAAACACTCCCGGTCATCACTCTTACTTTGATGCCCGTCCCAGAAAAGTCAATCCTGCACCAACAAGTAATCCCAAGGGAATGAATACCCCACTGCCGATTAATCCAGTAGCAACAACGCTACCAACGAGATATGCACTGCCACCTAAAGCGCCAACAACTGAAGTAGCAAACAATCCCGTACTGAGAATATCCATAACTTGATTTTTCCTTTGATGACTTAATAGTTCTTGAAGTAATCGGATTTCGGCAACAGTGGCGACAGTTTCATTTTGGATTTGTAACAATGCCGCCACTGTTTTATAAGCTTCTAAAATCGGATCTGTGTCCCCATTGAACTGACTCTCTCTCGTAACGAATTGAGTCGTAGTTTGAGTTGTTCTTTTTTTCGGATCGACTCCCCCAACCTTGTTGAAGCTTCTTCTGCTAAATTAATCAAACTCTGATCTATCTCGGTAATCTGATTATCAACTTCCAACATGGATTGTTCAGCAAAGGCATCCAACACCGTCCCTTTGGCTCCAATCAAGGATTCCATGAACAATAAAGCTCCTGTGACACCAGTTGATGCACCCAAAATCTTAGATTGCTCATTTTGGACGGCTATAGCACCAGAAATAGTCTCTTTATCAGCCGCAGTCAACTTGTATGAGGCTTGTTGAATTGCCTCATCAGCTTTGGTGATTGTGGCTTCGGGTATATCTGCTACAGGTGATTGTTGAGGCTGTAATCTCTCACTATTGGTAATATCTTGGAATCTAGCTAAAATCTCCTCTGGAACTTGTGAATCGACCGTCCATTTTTGCTCTGGATATTGACGGCGCAGCTCATCAACTACTTTTCCTGGGACTTTGTTGAGAGCTTGTGCGAATTCTTTAACAATCATGATTTACGCTCCTAAAAACTTTTCGGGGTGATTTTTTAATTCAATTGCCACCTTCTTCAAAGAACCTTTGGTTAAAACGTAACTTCTAATTCTTTGAAGTACAGGTAAATGCCAGTTTGTCAACTTCGCTCGTCCGTTTAACCCTCCATTATCTTCGTCCCGAAAATCTTCAAATTCTGGCAAGTATAAAGAAGCTAAGTCTAGATACTTTTGGAACTGTCTAATTCCAACTGATGGCTCCAATTTCTTGGCTGCCTCCTCTCGTGTTAACAATTGTTCAACTACACAGCTTCCTTGAATTAGCAATGGTTTCGGCTCCTAGAGTTCCGATTGAGTTCCGACTGAGTTCCGACTGAGTTCCGATTGAGTTCCGATTGAATTCCGGTACTGATAATACTAATAATAAAAAAACCACCGACTGGTGGGGAGGGTTTTCCTAATGGCTTAGTGTTTGGGAAACACTAACTTCTTAATAGGTAACTATGAATCGCTCCAAAATGATTAAGTACATACGCCTTTGGTTCGACAAATCTGGAGCTACTTTCATCAGCTAACCAGTTTTTTAGTGCCTCAACTGAGTAACCTGACAAACGGCTCATTTGGTAAGTCGAAAAATTATGAACTCTTTTAAATTCTTTAGGATGTATTGGCTTAATACCAATATTTTTCATACTTGATTGCTCCTACTATTTGTGAAGCTATTGTGGGAGTATTCCATTCTTTAACGTACCATACCGTATAAACATTTGCAAACATAACGCAAACTGCCGTACTATCTTTATATTATTTCTCTGTTGTGTATGCCGAAATCAGGATTTAAAACAATCACAGTACCGGACTGGATTGTTGATGAAATTAAGAGACAGCCTGACTATAAAGGGAATCAAGCTGCCACTTTGGGGGCGCTCGTTAGGGATGGTGTTGCGGCTCGTGGCGGAGAATTGGAAAACCCAGCAATATTACTTGCACAAGTACTGAATCACTTACCTAATTGGGAGCGACGCGAATCCTGGGAGTTGGCGCTGGCTATTTTGGGTTGGTTGCAAGAAACAGAGCGCCCTTCTAGTTAGCTTTGATGATATTACAGAGGTTTTCAGTTGTATGATTTTGCTGTTACGCGAACGCGCTACCCCGGAACAACTTGAACAAATGCTCCAAGAACACAAGTTCTACATCAAAACCGCAGTCGATATTGAGCGTCGGGTGTTGGTTGGTGGTGGTGATTTGCACTATGACTGCGAACAGGCTCTTTTAGGTGATGGTAGTCGGCAAAAAACTATCTGGGCAGCAAGCTTCATGCCTGTAACTCAAAAGATGATTTTTGAATCGATTGTCAATCTCCGCCCCCGGCAAAATAAGTCAATGGAGATATTGGACTCTAATATTAGAGAAGGGGTCGCTCAAATTATTATCGAATTCCTGGGAAATTTATGATCGAATTGACACCGAGACAACAAATTTTTATACAAGATGATGTGCCTACCCGTTTACATCATCTAGCTGCACACCTTGAGCAAATTCAGTCTTTGTGGACTCAAGGCTCGTCACAGGAATTGATGCTGCCTTTGGTAAAAGAAAGTCGGTACTTTATTGAGTGGACTGTACCCGACATGGTAAAAGCAGACGACATTGACCGAGCCTGTGAGTTAGTTGACTTAGGTCGGATGTTGACTCGATGGCTATTCCACTGGGACAATATTTGGTCGGATGCTGAACAAAAGCAATCTGCATCTCTTGAAACTTCATATTGGTTACGTCGGGTTTTGGAAATATCACGTACAGAACCGGAATCACTAAGTGCCTGATCTCTATGAATTCTTTCTCTGTTTGACTAGCACCGAACGCAAGTACTGCCGACAAGCTGCTTCTCCCCGATAGATGAGAATCCGTAGCGCCTGCACTTCCTGCATTGGAGAAACACAGATTTCAGCGATCGCACTAATTAGATTCTGTTGCTTCTGCACATAATCTTGATGCTGCTGCTCCAACTCCTGAATCTTGGAGTTTAGCTGTTGTATCTGCCGTAATGCTTGAGTCAGGGACGATTCTTTGTTTCGAGAGTGATTATCTAGAGTTAACGTCATTTTCTTACCCTTCTAAATTTAGATTCTTTCTGTTTACTGTTGAGTTTCCTGCTGTACATCATCAATTGCATCCACTATTTCTCCCAGAATATTAAAAGCATCGTCTAACACCACACCATTCGAGGTAGAAAAGTACTCGGATGACTGAAGCCTGCGATAATCCTTACTACTCCCCACAAGCCGCAACGTATATTGACACCTTTGTAAAATAGTCCGAATCTCTGATGTAGTTAACTTGATTTCCATCGTTGTTTATCTCCCTAAAATTTATCTCGTTGAATACTGAAACTTGCTCCGACTAATGAACAGCCTAAGAAGGCAGAAAAACTTACCAACATTGCACCCAAGCAAATACTTTTCTGCTGCTGCCAACCAGAGATGATTATATTGGGGTCAGCATTCGTTTCAATAATCTCCAGTCCCCAGCAGCCCATCGCCCCTACTCCTGCAAATCCGGTAAAAAGTAGGGATATAATTGCAGTTGTTTCTATGGTGCGATCAAGAAAAATCCTGGGATTGAATCTCTTTCGAGTACGGCGGCGAACTAATCTAGTTCGACTGTTTGAAGGTATGGATGATTGTTGAGTTAGCAAGGATATTTTCATTATTTTTTATTTCCCAAACAACAACATCAACTAAAACAATATTTATTTTTAACCTATCTGCTATTAGAACATTGACTCTTTGTAAAGCATTTAAGTATTTGAAATAGCCTTGCTCACCCATTTGTCTAATAGTTTTAGCTGCCGATGCTTTCTGATACTTAGAATGGAATATATCTCTAAGTTGCAGTAGCCTTTTTAAATCACCTATCTGCTGATAATGTTGGCAATTGGCACTCTCTAAATGTTCTGATTTTAATCCCATATTTTCTGCCAAATCAGCCATTTTTTCCATAACTACCTCCTAGTTTGAAATTAATTATTTGCGCTAAGTTCTGGTAATTGTGCAAGCGCTCCTTCCATCCATGTTTGAATTGCTTCCATCTCAGAAACACCTCGTAATACAGCATCGATCACCTGTTTCTGATAAGAGTTAGCTGCATGGGTTTGATGTCCAAACTTATTACCAGCCCAAGCCAAACACATGGTTTTCACTAATTCGTCAATCTGAACAGAATCAAGCTCACTCGGACTAGTCACATTTCGAGAATGCAGCCACTCTTTGACTAAATCCAACGGATAATTTAAAAGTGTGCGAACTTCTTTGACTCGTAAATCTTTTGGGTTGATTGATGGTGGAGTTATAGCTTGTTTTGGTGGCTGAACTCTAGGCTGTTGATTGTCTTTGCGGGGTCTAATATTATTCTGTGCTTGTTCAGTCTTTTGAGGAGTAGTTACGCCTTCAGCATCATTATCTTCATCAGCAGTCACGGATAAAATTGCACAAACCGCATATCGACGGGCATAGGTCAAAGCTGCACCAAATTTCTGGGAATCACTAATCTCAGGTAAAGGATAAGTACTAACGATACTTTCTCCAGATTCATGAAAGATATGAGTACGCAGTACAGTTTTACTTTCAAAGATTTCGGTGGTTTGAATTATTACTAATCCATATTTACCAAGCGCAGGAGTGACAGCATCTAATACAGCATCTAGTGTTGCATATTTGCGCTTGTAGTGAGGATTAGTCCCGTCTTTTTGAATGGGATTAAACTCTGACTTTGCCTTGATTAAAGCTTTGATTAGTTCTTGCATTAGTCAATTCCAAACTCTTACCAATCGTTTTCATTGATATCGCCAGAGACTTTTTTGCTAGATTTAGCCTTAGCTATCTGAAACTCTGAGGCTTTTAGCACAGGCATTGCCGCTTGTTTTACCGAAGCTTTTGCTTGCAGATAGAGAAATTGTGTCACTCCATCCGCATCTTCCCCATCCTCGACTTGCGCCCATAAAGAACAACCTAGTTCTAGAGATTCATAATCACCAAGATTGAATTTTCTAGAGTAGCTAACAGATACAGTTGTGAATTTCATTTTGGTTGTCAAATTTTTTCAGTAGTATCAACCATCTCAATGCTGAGGACAAGACATAAATCGCTAGCTTTTACACCGATAATTCCTGGCTCTATTTCAGTAGATAATTCCTCAATAATTGAATGGAAGGCAGGGTCTTGATCATTGATTTCAACCTCAATCAAACCTGCATCATTCGATATAACAGTTGCCCAACTTGGCAAAACTTGAGGAATACTGGTTGCATAGAGTTTCATGATTTTGTCTCCTGATTGAACTTGATTTCAACGACTTCTTCTACACAACCCATCGCTTGATCCAAATAATGCAGTACATCGCCCAAGTGAGTGGCTGCCTCTGGATCAATCCTTTTCTCCGCAATCAACTTGAGCCAATTTTCATCTTGAGCGATCGCCTGAATCTTTAAATAGCAGGAGTTGAACTGCTTCAGTATTTCTATCGGTTCCATTGCTATATTTATGATGTAAGTAAAACAGTCTGATTGAGGAAGTGGGCAGCAACGCCCACCCCTTTTCTTACGCAGCAACCAAATGTTTCGCTTGCGGAACGTATCTCTTTAACCGCTCCCAATCCTCAAAAGTCAGTGCATCAAATTCTTTATCTAGTAAATCTTCTTCCGTGGCTGGTTGCTCTGTAGTCGCTTTTGATACCCTTGCCACATTCATAAATTCATCCAACCCAACTGCTGCATCAATCGGCTCGGCGTATCGAAGAGAATCCACTCCGTTAGACCAGTGCGTAAGGTGTTGAAATATCACCCCAATCATCGAATCAGCTTTGTAGACTCGATAATTTCTGGGGCAAGCTCCATTGACATACACTAACTTGTAGCCAGGAATCTCTTGCACCTCTGCGTTGGGGTCGGTTGGAGGTAACAATATCTTGTCAAGAGACTCTTCTAACTCCGTATGTTGAAGAGAAAATGTGGTAATCATATTCTGTGTGTCATGATGATTTGGATTGTCTACATTCCGTTGTCGTGGCGATTGCTTTTCTCTTGGACTGCAACCGCCTTTCTCACTTCAAGATTTCTTACACCTCTGGATTTGCATCTGCTGGAGGGCGCATGATTCTCAGTTGATAGTTATCGAAAGCCGAATCCTGAAGTATGAGGTTATCTGCTGTACTTTGTGCCATCATTGTGTTTGCTTAGTGATTAAACTTGTTGGCGATTGCAGTTGTCTTGGTGTGCAATCGCCTTTCTCACTTCAGCAACTTACGCCGCTACTGCCGCTCGTACTCCCAGCGACGCAATCACTTGTTCAGCACTAGCAGCCACACGATTGACTCCGTACTGTCTTGGTCTGGCGTACCAACCTTGTTGATTGCACCCGACGAAGCCGACAAAATGCCCGTCTTGGTAGAGTTTGGTGCTGAATGATAACCAATCAATCTCACCGCAATACAGACCAAAAACAGTGCAAGCTTTTTCCAATTCATCGCTTAATCGCTCGTTTCGTTCCCGTGGTGTTTTTGGTAGAGTCGCTTTGACCTCTGCAACTCTTGTAGCGAACCAGTCTCGGTCGAATGGTAGTCGTCCGCCTTCCACAAACTGCACCCATACTGTGATTCCGCCTTCTATCCAGATAGTGCGAACTGATTCGGGTTCCACTTCGATAATCTCGCCAATGATGCGGCGATCTCTGCTGGTGAGAGGATCTTGGGTGGGGGCTACAGCTTCGGCTTGGGATTCGAGGTGGGTGTATAGTTCTGCTTGGGCAAGGGCTTGCTCATCACGAGAAGAACTAGGAATTGCTTGCTGTGTATGTGTTGTATAAGGCATAATAGAGTTCCTTGATAAAAGGGTAAAAAGCGATCGCAGAAGTTGTCCAGACCGAGCGATCGCTTTTGTTCTGTATGCAAACAACGTTGTGGTTTAGCACAACGCTCTCAAAAAGATTTGGCGTAGCCATATATTTGCGACTCAAAGCCAGTGGCACTTGAGTGATACCAAAACAGGAGATACAACGTATCAGGCGATGTGTACGACTTCAAACGCTTTGCCACCCGTCGTCCTGCCGGTAATTTCTTATTCAGTGCAAATCCATTTCCGGCTGTGTACCCCTCGCCTTCTCTGGTGATGCCAGTGCCTCGGTTGCTCTTCAAGCCGTCACTCTGGATTGTGCTGTCAAGGTTCAGATAGTGCAAACCCTTTATTGCGTCCGGGTGCAGGCAGTTTGCTTTCCCTTACCCTTATATTTATAAATATACGTGAGGCGTATATTTTTGTCAACACCTCACGAATATTTTTAGTAGTGATAATTATTTTAATAGTAGTCTTATGTATAATAAGGCTGTAGACGCTAAAAGAAGATTAATCGTTTTTCCACTATGAATATTAGGATTGTGGAGTAATGACGATGGATAAAAGAGTGATTCGCTGGAAGCTGAATGAAATCATGGCCCAAAAAAGAGTCAGAAATAAAGACCTGGCCGAAGGTATCGGCATCACCGAAACTTCTGTTTACAGGTTACGGAAAACTGATACCATGCCTCGGATGTCACCTGAGCGGCTAAACGATATTTGTCAATTTCTTGATTGTCAACCTGGAGACTTACTGATTTATATCCCAGATAACGATGCGGAGAAGGCGGAAAAAAATCAACAGGAACTAAGTAAGGGAATCACTATAGCAAAACACCAACTTCCTAAAACTGATAAAGAAGTAACTGAGGATATTGCAGCATAAAGCGATCGCCCGCCGCCAAGCAACGCGATCGCCTGCTCAATCCGTTGATCACAAAGTGAGCTTATTATAATGCTGACACATTTTTGTGCAAACACCCTTCAGCATCTCCTCGGTTCACTTTGGTTAAACTGCAACACCTCAACTTTTAAGCATTTACCATAGTGAGCAAGAGATATGCTGACACTAGAACCCGAACAAACAACGACGCTGGACTACAGTGTTGTCAACGCCAGCATCCAGGAAACCTTCACTGCCATCGACAAATTCGAGTGGCAAGCAATAGATGAACTGCGCCTTATGCGAGACAACCACTATTACTCTGATGGTGGACACAAGAGCTTTGAAGACTATTGCGAGAACGAGTTAACTAAACACGGGGGATATCGCCGCGTCAGGGATTTGCTGTCTGCGAAGAAAGTAGTAGATACCCTGCCAGAGGAACTGAGGGTAAAAATCACTAAACCTTCTCAAACTCGCCCCCTGCTTTGTTTGGTCAAAACTCCTGATAAGTTACAGGAAGTCGTAGCGATCGCAGCCAAAGAAAAACCCTTCCCGACTGCCGCCGATTTTGCTCTTGCAGTTCAGAAGGTTGTTCCAAAAAATACGTCACCCACTAGAACCAGTAGCACAAAACAAGAACAAGTCAAAACGCAATTGTGTAATTCTGTCACTGTTTCTTCCCTTTCACATCCTCGTTATGGGGATTCGGGAATGATTGAGGCAGACGCACCAAACCATTGGCAGCAGATTGTCACCTTTGCTGATGGCGAGAGATTGTTGATCAACAATGCTGATTTGGATGCCTTAAGCGTTGCATTCCCCAGAGAACGCACTTATCCCGCAGAATATACCGAAGCGATCGCTGCTATTGAAATTGAAGAACGCCATAAACAGGAGTTAGAGCGACTTTCCCAGGAATTGAGAGTTGGGCTACAGGCAGAAGCAGGAGCTAAAGCCGAAGCCCAGGTACAAGAGCAAATCTCATCCTTGCAAAACCTGTACAAGCAGCAGAAAGAGCAAAATATCCAGTTGCAGCAACGATTGGATGAAATGGAGGGGTTGAGAAAACTGGAGGCTGAGAATCAGCAGCTTAGACAGCGTATTCAGGATTTGGAAAATTCTAAAGAGCCTCGCACTGGACAAGAGTGGGGGAATACCTACACTAAACAAGGGGCTAAAGCGTTAAACAAGAAGGTTCAGCAAGCCCTAGAGAAAACCATTGACCTGCGATCGCTGGCCCAGGAACCGCCGAAAGAAAACGCCCAGGAATGCTTACGTTTAATGGGTATGGCATTGAAAAACCTTGCCAGTGCCATGAACAACACCCAAGCATTGGAGGCAGCAGCGCTAATTTTAGGTAGTGAACCTACACCACAGGCGATCGCATATCGAGCCGAACAACTGGAAATGTTACCCCAGGCAGTTAGTGACATTAGGGCAGTGCTGGCTAAACCTGGGTGTAACTGGCAGGACTATTGGGCAGTGGCGCAAGAGTATGAGGTGATTAAACAAGATTACTGGGCAGAATTGACCACCCAAGAGACTGATTTAATTACTGCTCTCCAGAAGGCATCCTCTCAACCAGACACCATTGGCGTTGGCTCTATCGTTGCCCACGCCGATCCTTACCGCACTTTGTATATCGCCAGAGGGGAAGTTCTAGAAGATTTGGGAGATGAGGTAATCGTTGCCTGGGATTGTTGGAAGGAGCAATCCAAAAAGACTGATAGGTATTTCCGAGACGAGTTGCGATTCTGGCAACCTCAATAGGCTTTCAGTGTATCAGTAACTTTTTAGACAAACAAATCTCGAACTAAACCCTGCAATGCCTACGGCGGTAAACAACGCTGTAGGGAAATTTCCGTGCGTCAAAATAATAGGAGATTGCAAAAATGACTGCAACTATCACAAGACCTAAGCTCAAAAAGGCTGCTACTAAAGCACAGTCACCGTATAAAAGGCTTCATGTGATTATTCCCATTGAAGATTTGCTCTGGGCTTCGCAGCAAAAGCCTTCAGTTACGCAATTGTGGCAGGAGTGTTGGGCGGCTGACCCTTATGGCTCCCGGTGGATGCCTCTAACTTCTGCTTTAGGGTACAGTACTTTTATCTCTGCGAAGAAAATTCTCTCCGAAAGCGGGTTGTTCATTTTCAAGCCAGACAAGTCCATAGAAGATGGACGGGAAACTATGAGGTGGACTGTCAAGAATTTACATGGCAGTCGGATAAAGGAATTTTGGGAAAAAGGGGATTCTGCGAAACGAGAATTAGATGCTGAAAATACAGAGATGAATGCTGGCTCTGAAGAAATGCGTGCTTTGTATAAAGCGTCTATTTCAGTCCAAACTAACTCAGAGCAAGGGTTCTGTGAAACCTCACGAACTGCTCAGGAACACCTCACAAACTCTACAAAAGAGTTTGTGAGGTGTAACTCTGACACGCTTACCGAAATTTCGCACTGTGAGGAGGCGGCGATCGCTCCCTTGGGGGTCGCGTCGCCTCAGTTTGTTCAAGGCGTGTCAGAGAAAGAGTTGCCTGTGGCAAGGGACTGCACGACGCTAGCGCTTGTGGATGTTGCACCAAGTCAACCTGCTCCGTTGCTGGCTGAAAATCAGGACTGTGGTGAGGAGGTGAAAGACTGTTCGGAAGGTACTTGTTCCGCCGCGCCGCCTGCCCAAATTGAAAAATCTTCAATTTCAGCGATCACAGATCAGAAAATAGAACTGAGTCGCCCCTCTACTGAGTTGATAACTGAAAACTCAGTTTCTTGTGATGAAGTCAAAGCAGTTCATGAAGGTGATTGTTCCACCGCAGCTATTCCCAGTGCTGAAAAGTGGTCGCATGAGGCGATTGTAGCGAGGTCAAATGTACGACTGGAACGTATGCAGAAACTGAAAGTAGCAAGCAATTCGGGGCAGAATCCGGGCTTTAACTTTTTGCAGGTTTGCTGGAATGATGATCCAGCGCTGGTGATAGTGATCAAGAAGCTGCTGGCGAAGTTTCCGCAATGGGGCATTGTGATTGTTGATGGAATGCTGGTTAAGTGGAATGAATAGTGAGTCTGTACAACAGTCTATAAACTAAACTATTCATATTGTCATTTACGTGTTTGTAATGTCTCGTCCAAAACGTAACTTGCAATCTGGATTTTGCTACCACATTACAACCCGTTGCAATAATCGAGAATTTCGTCTCACGCGGTTGGAATGCCGTGAAGTTTTCCTTTATGCCATCAAAAAAGCACAGCAAAAGTATGGATTTAAACTCTATGCACTGTGCATTATGAGTAATCATGTACATTACTTGCTAGAACCCAAACAGCTAGAGGAATTACCAAAAATCATGCACTGGCTCAACTGTACACTGCGATGTGCTTCAATCGGATGTTGAACCGCACAGGGCATTTTTGGGAAAAGCGCTAACCAGTGCCAGGTATCGGACTTATGAAATGCTGATTATTGCGTGGAAAATGATGCAGAAATAAACGTTTATAAACTTCTAAAAACCTTATATGTTATACTTTACAGGTCTCTGCGCGAGAGAAGAGAAACGCCTCTGGGAGTGGGAACTTTATCCGCCAAAATACGCCATCCTGCAACCGCAGTACTGTATAACTTTTTATAAATACGAACAGGTATCGTACCAGCAGTAACCATAAACTGTTTACTATCACCTTGGGCTGGACTTATAGTACTTATAACATTTTCGATTATTTGATTGTACGTCAAATCGTTCCAACCTATAGCATTGTAAAACCTGTTCCAAACCCTTGGCTCATATTCATCTGTACCACCTAGATTGCGGTAAAGTTCCATCTGGATGCTAATGCCGAATTTATTATTACTGTTTTGAAGCCAGAGCTGATCGATTTCCCTGAGAATTTCACAAGGGAAATTCTTTAAGAGCGTTTCCCAATCTTCATGGTTCTCTTTAACCATGAATTGGTAAAAAATCCAAGCAGTTTCGTCATCTGCCTTTTGCCACTGTTGTTGCTGAAGATAGTTTTCTAATTGTGTGCATAATCTATCTTTTGCCAACTCATCAGCAACTTTTCTCAATTCTCCTCCAAAAGCTTTATCGGCTTCTGAATTATATTGAACTGCTAACATCTCATAGAAGCCTTGCCTAAATCGTTCATGATTTTCAATATTCGCAAACTTCAATCGAAAAATTTCTTGCCATTGTTCTTGGCTTTTATTATATTCATTCCCCCATAATTGATGTAATTTTTCATGAGCTTTTTGATAGAGAGAATATACCTTTGGTACCAATGGTAGTTTGATATTAGGGATTATGTGAGGAAAAATGCGGGAGACTCTATAAACCCTGCTTTCTTCTTGAACCTCAGAACTGACCTCTATCAGTCCCAGTTTTAGCCCCCTTTGTAATTGCTGTTGATAATTAGGAAGCTCATCACAAGCCGCTTCTAAAGCTACTATTGGAACAGGAAGCTCATAAACTAAGCAATGGCTAAGAATTTTCTGTAATGGCTCATCAATAAGCTGATACAATTCTTCCCAAATAATCTTTTCTTTCCAACCTTCAGCACTATCTTCAAACTTACAGAGTTTTGAATCTGCATCTTCCTTTGATAAGACATCATCATTCAGCCATTCCAGCAAGCGAGGATTACCATCAGCTAGTGCTTTAGCTCTCTCAATTAGATTTGCTTTAATCCCTTTAGAATTAAACGCTTCTAACCGATTTAGTTTTTTCTGTAAGTCGGATTTCCGTAATGATTCCAAAGGTTGTTTATAAAATGATTCATTCAAGTCAGATTCAAAATTATACCGAGAAGTAATAATAATTCGATGTAAAGTATAAGCCTCTTCAAGTGCCCAAACTAATGCTTTGAATACTTCAGCTACTTGAGTTTTAAAAATATATCTTCCCTGGCAATGTTCTAAATTCCATTCAAAATCATCAAATATAAACAAAAATGGTTTTTCCTCCGTTTGGCTTAACCCTGTCAATACATCGCGCAATCGATATTTAAGTTCGTCTGTACTTTCTCTAAGTGCTATTCGCTGTTCTGAAGTCTTAACTTTATCTGCTAGTTTATTAACCAAATTGGATTCATCAATTTGTCGCCACCAAACGATTTTTTCATATTCTGGCAAGCGATCGCACAACCGCGCTGCAATTGTACTTTTTCCTAATCCACCCATCCCATAAATTAAAACTCCTATTTCCTGGGAGGAAGTCTTAAGTATCCGTAAGCAGTTTTGTAACTGGCGGCGGCGACCAACAAAAGTCTCACGGGTGGCAACTCTGAGTTTTTTCTCAGAATCTATAAATTTAGTAGCAATAGAAGGGCGAGGTACTGGTTTACGTCCACGTTTTACTAATGCACTCGGTAAAGTTTGCGCCACATATAACCGTAACAAATGCCAGTCTCGTGCAAGTTGTTTTAGCAATGTTTGATAACACAGAGCAAGTGCTTGTGTTAGGGTTATTCCTGCTGACAATTCTTGGTACAAGACCGCAGCCGTTCCAGTTGCATCAGTATCTCGAACCCGCTGACCCCAAGCAATAACAGCAGTTGCACCTTGATCCAGTAATGCTTCTGCCATTGATGGTACTGTACCTTCATCTCTTGAGTATCCTGTATTGCAACCGGAAAGGAAAATTACTTTGGGCTGTTGGAATTGCAATTCGGTAGCAATATCTTCTGCACTGCTGTACTGAGCTTTCCCAAATTCTGTTTCAGTGATAAAGCATGGTTGATCGCCTATAAAGGTGGTATGACCTGTCAAGTGGACAACATCAAAATGTCCTTGGTCGTAATCTTTTATTAGATCGCCTAACTCAGTTAAGCAACCACTTTCTTCTACAGTCAAGCACAAGGGTTGACGCTTAGTTGCTGACAAAATTTGTGCTTCTTCCGCATCAAAATCTAATTCTGGCTCAACTCCTTTTGGTGAAGTAGCCATAAACAGTACATTTAACGCTCGATCTACTGGTGCATCTTCTATAGTCAGTTGCCTGGAATCCCCATCTTTTAACCAGCGAATCGGAACAATGGCAGGTTTACGTTCTACCAAAAAACTTTTCCCATCATGCAACACTTCCCAAGGTAAATGTGCCAGTCTTTTTGTTGCCGCGATTGCCAGAACTATCCCCTCACGCCGATACTTATCAATTTCACGTTGAAGATTGCGATCGTTCCCATCTAACCAGTTATAAAGTGCCTGCCCAGTCTTAGCGTGGTCTTCTTGTTTTTCTGTCCTGGCGGGAGTGTAATAGTATGTTTCTGCCTTTTCAATTAAGCCAGTAATCTCTGCAAGGGGAAGCTGGCGAGACTGGTAATCATTGGGGTTATCCCAGAAAAAACGGAATTCGGCGTACTTATCTCCAACAAGTTTCAGGTCAAGGTGGAGAATTTTCATTGCTTCTTGAATTTTTCTAGGATCTCTTGGATCTGCTCTACTGTTGCGTCCTTGAGCAATAACCGATGATTATCAGCCGTCACAATCAAAACTTTCTCAACGCTTGCTCCCGTGGGGTCGTACAAAGATTTTTGGTACTTCTCCTTCCATTTGTGAATGCTCTCTGCAATAGTTAATGTCCCACTGACAATTCCAACAATTGTAGCGATGGTAGCTAGGGTTCCTTCCCTTTCAACTTCATTAATTGTCTGATAACTTCCTTCTAGCCCTTCAATTGCCAAAAGTTCTTTTGTAGCTTCTACTGCATCTTGTCCTTGAATTTCAATTTTCATATTGCCAAATTTTAAATCAAATTTATTTTGAGGTTTTGTTATAAGAATTTATGTTGACATAAGATTTCTCAAATAAGCTAATCGTTATTCATTTTTCCAGACTGACTCGCTTGTAGTAAGCAGCTCTAGCCCTGGGTTTATGCAACTTAAATGCTCATTAGCTTACTCTCTATTTAACTAACTTTTACCAACGCTTCTACTGTTGCCACTCTAGCTTCAAGCTCTGCTACCTTTTGGTTTAGTGGCAATGCTTCACCGCACCCCAAATACTGAGACAATGCACCAACTACTACATCCGTTTTGGATGCAGCTGTTTGTTGGGCATACTTATTCAGTTTCTCCAGCAGTTCTGGGGACAATCTAACTACAATTTGAGGTTTGACCATTACAGGCAACCTTTTCATTAATTGCATGACATCGCATTACTATTACATAAATAAACCCTATTGCCAAGTAAAAACAAACTCTTTCCAGTTTAATCACTTGTTCCACCGCTCCCGTCGTTCAAAATGAATTTTCTTCAACTTCAGCGATCGCTAATCAAACACAGAGGCAAGTAGAACAAGGTCAATCTGCTTCGTTATCAGGAGAAGACTCGGTTTCAGGTATAGAAATCAAAGCAGATCATGAAGGTGAAAGTTTCGCCGCACCTGTGCCAAATGCTGAAAAATGGTCACATGAGGCGATTGTTGCACGGTCAAATATGCGACCCGAGCGTATGCAGAAACTCAAAGTTGCGACGAATTCGGGGCAGAATCCGGGGTTTGACTTCTTGCTCTCGTGCTGGAATGATGATCCGGCTTTGCAAATTGTGATCAAGAAGTTGCTGGTGAAGTTTCCGCAATGGGGGATTGCGATTGTGGATGGGGTGTTGGTTGATTGGGAGAGGTAGCAATAACACTGTCTCAGAATAACGTGCAGTTAAAACGATTGCTGCTTGACGGTTGTAGATCAAGATTCCCTTGCATTGATACCGCGAAGTGAGAAATTATTTTCTGAAAATGGGGACGCATAATCTGCGACTCGCTCCCATCCCCACTTATAAGCAGTATCAACTAGAATTTCTTTACCATTGCGGAACTTGATAAATTCCTGCCCGTGGTCGTAAAATATGTCTGCAACCAGTTGATTACGCTCGTCGTAACCCCACTTATCCACTGCTACCCTCCACCAGCGCTTTCCGGGTGAGAGCAACTGTTCAAGTTCTAAATACTCCGACTTCCAATACTTGGTGCGCCATTGATTTGCCAGTGCCTCGATTAGTATTGCAGTTGGGTAGATCGGTTTCAGGTTTTCTTCGAGCCAGAGTATATAAACGATTGCGCTCCTGAAAGCATCTTCTAAACCATAGCTTGCTGCTTCTAAAGTGTCTTGGAGTTGCTCGTCATTAAAATTTACTCCGAGCGATCGCAGGGCTGGAGCGTACAAATCAAATAATTCTTGTTCTACTGAATCGGCAGACCAGAACCACATAAGAAAAAGAAAACTCCTGCTGGGTGGCTAAATAAAATTTAGCATTTAGCGTGGGAAGTGTTGATGTGGGGACAAGTAGCGATCGATCGCTAATCAAACACCAGGGCTTGTAGAACAGGGTCAATCTGCTTGCTTGTCAGGAGAAAACCAAGTTTCGGGTGTAGAAGCAGAAGCCAAAATAGTTCATGAGGGTACTTGTTCCGCCGCATCTGCTCCCAGCGCTGAAAAGTGGTCACATGAGGCGATTGTTGCGCGGTCAAATGTGCGACCTCTTCGGATGCAGAAACTCAAGGTTGCGACGAATTCGGGGCAGAATCCGGGGTTTGACTTTTTGCAAGAGTGCTGGAATGATGATCCGGCACTGGTGATAATGATCAAGAAGTTGCTGGCGAAGTTTCCGCAGTGGGGGATTGCGATTGTGGATGGAGTGCTGTTTGATGCGTAGAAGGCAAAAACAATAAAGTATAAAGGGCTATTAAGAAATCCTCCCAACGGTACATACTACACGAAAACCAATATCGTAATTGAGGCTGTCGCGCGCGCCGTTGCCACGATACGCGGAACGGCAGTTTTTAGGAAGGTCGTACCAGGAACCACCTCTCAGCACGGCTCTTCCTTGCTTTTGATAAATATCATTTTTATCAAACCAAGCACTGCCATCTGTTGGCACACCTTCATAGTTGTTGTGCCAATCATCAAGACACCATTCCAACACGTTTCCGTGCATATCGTATAGCCCAAAGGCGTTAGATACGCTAAAACTGCCCACAGGTGTAGTTTCTGCTCTGTAGGTTCCTTTTACTCCTGCGCCATAAACTTGATTGGCTCTGTAATTTGCTAATTCTGATGTGATTGTTTCGCCAAAATGGAATGGGGTTGTAGTTCCAGCACGGCAGGCATATTCCCATTCTGCTTCACTAGGGAGTTGGTATTGTCTTTTTGTATGAGAGGATAAGCGGTCGCAAAATTCAATCGCATCATACCAGGATACTTGCTCTACTAATAAATTATCACTTTTAAAGTTCGACGGGTCAGGCTTAAGTTCCCGGTTTACTTGCGGGAGAGCCGCCGCCGCTCGCCATTGCGCTTGGGTAATAGGATACTTGCCCATGAAGAAGGGGGGAACAGTTACTTCATGCTGGGGGCTTTCATTGTCGTAACTTTGGGCTTCATCTGACGGTGAACCCATGAGAAATTTCCCGCCAACGATGGACACCATTTCTAAGATAACGTTGTTGTCTAAGAGTTCCCTGAAGTATTGGGCAAGTTTGGTTTTTTGCTCAATAATTTCGCCACAATGGTTGACCGTGACAGTTACAAACTCAAAGGACTTTAGCTCATCACTTTCTTGTTCTAAAGATTGAACATTTTTAAATTCTCCTCTAGACGAAAAGGTAGCGATTGCACTTCTAACTAAACCTTCCCCTACCTGATCGTGATTTCTTTGGGCTGCCTCTATTGCCAAATGTAATCTCATCAAAGGATCTTGATTCGGTTCAATCCAACGCCAATAAGGACTTAATGAGGCTGTCATCCTAGCACTGCGACAGATTTTATCTGAACTCAATTCTTGCAGATAACCCCATTCTAGAAATAAGAGTAAGTTCGAGTTTTCTTGCAAAAGCAATTGTCGTCCCTTATTATTATCTCTATCCCCAAAAAGCTTAATAACTGTGTCACATAAATTTTTATAAAAAAAATCTAAAACTTGAGGAGCAAGATAGTCAATTCCTCTCCCTTGCTGCAATTTACTTTGTGCATAAGTACGGGCAGGTTCGGGTAAAATTACTCTCCAATCAGATGCAGTAGGAGATTTTTCTACCATAGAGAACTTAAACAATTCTAACAAAGCTTTATTCCCACGTCTGTCCCAAATAGCCTTGGCTAAATCCCGATTCAACCCACTAGGAAAAAAAGCTAATAAAGGAAATATATCTTGCCCTTCTACTGATAGAATCTCAAAAGAACGCTCTAAGGTTATCCGCAGACTTCTTTCTTTTCTTTCTTCAGGAAAATCAGAACCAAGAACTTCCAGTGGTTCATCTATCAAGTCTTCACGCAGCATCTTGAGAGTAGATTTAGTTTCTGTCATATAAGATGCTGCTAGCTTAATAGGTAAGGGATAACCATCAAGAAACTTGATTAAAAGATTAAAATCTTCTAGTAAACCATCATTATCCCCCCATTGTGTTTGTGGTGGAGCATACCTTTTAAACATCTCTCTTGTTTCTAATGCTCCCATGCTGCAAACTTCTTCTTGATGGCAATAAATATCTCCTGCCAAAGAATCACGAGAAGTTAACAACAGTTTTAATTTAGGACATTGTTCTAAAAGTGAGTTTAAAAGTTCAATTAGTTCATTGGATTCTTTCTCAATCAATCTATCCAAATCATCGAAAATCAAAAACACTCGGCTATTCCTTAGCTCTCTCTCTAAGGCAAAAGTACTTAATTCTAGACTCTGTTGAACTTTGGTAATCAGCGTTCCTACAGAATCAGTACCGCGCAAACTAATAAACCAAACTCCATCCTCGTAGCAATCGCGCTCATGTAACCACTGACCAATAGCATAAGCTAAAGCAGTTTTACCTATTCCTCCCATACCATGTAAGGCAATACAACGTTTCTCCGACTCTACCAATACTTGAATTACCTGATGTATTTCTTGTCTGCGCCCTATAAAGTTTGGATCTTCACGGTGAATATTAGTATTTGACCACTGGGGATAAATAATCTGGTGAGAATCGGCTGGTTCTATAATTAGCGATTCGCTATGAGGAGCTTGAGGTAGTAATCGGAATTTAAAGGCTTCATCAAAATTTACTCCTTCCTCAAAAGTCTGAGAGTTAAACCATTTTCTTAATTTATCATCAAGTTTAACTGCATTCCGACTTAATAAAAAACCATTAGCCACTGAATCTTCATTAAATAATGCCTGATAAAGCCTTCGAGAAAAGCATCGGGCTGCAACATCTAAAATTTTATCTTCTGCGTTAACCGCAATTACATGAGGCACTCCTACTTTTACAAAAGCTTGAGCCAATTTTTCTGAATGACAGGCATTCAATAATGCTAATTGACAAGGGGGATTCTTTTGATTTGATAAAGCAATTGCCAGTTCCTCTTCACTAAAAAAACGAGTAATTCCCACTTCATCTTCTAACACCAAGGCTGTACTACCGCCATCTCTCATTCCATGACCAATAAAATGAATGATTAGTGGTTTAATCCGATTAGACAATACATCTTGTAGAGTCTGTGATGTGGCTACTTTAACAACCAGTTCCACTGCTATGGGATGAGATATATCCTCTAAAGCTGAAGCAATCGCATCAATTTCTTTCTGAATAGCTAAATTCTCTACAGGTGAGAAGTCTTTAGTTAGTAAAGGGGCTGAAAATAAGATCAGAATTTGGTTACTGAAGGAATTATTTTTTTTAGTAACTTCTTCTATTCCTGGATTAATGGGAACTTTTGAAATTACTTTTGAGAGAACCATTCCTCTGTCTCCTTATCAGTAGCCTTATTTATGTTTAGGGAGGGACGTTTTGGGTGTTCTAGCTTCCCCTCTGGTTCTATTCCTTTTGCGCGGAGTTCTCGCCGCCACTTATTTATTGCTTTAGCAACTTTAATACCGTAATCTATCAGATTGGCTGCTGCGGCTGCCCCTCCAATTACTGTAGCCACAAAAACTATATCATCGGCACCAAACACACGATTTAAGGACTTCTGCACATTTATTGAACTCATCGTTAATGATGTTTCCAAAAACTCTATTTCATCTGGCGGTAGTTGGGACGAAATAATTATGCTACAGAGAGGAACTTCGCTCATTTACACCTCGAAAAGTTTATTGTTTTATAAATACTTGCAATTTTTGAACTTTAGTTTCTAATTCAGCCACTCGAAGACTCAAGGGTATATTAGAACTACAGCCCAGATAAGTAGCAAGTGCGCTGACGACAACATTTGTCTTTGATGTACCAGTTAGCTCAACGTAGTTGTTGAGTTCTTTCAGTAGTTTTGAGGGCAATCTAACTACAAATTGAGGTTTGACCATTGCAGGTAACTAATACATCAACTGCATAACATAGTATTACTAGTATTCAATATTATTTATTCAGTATTTTTACGTAAAATAGTAATAAAATTCAAAAAATTATTAATTTAGACGAGTTCACGCTTACATATCTCATTTTTCGGGATAAATTTCTGTTAAACCCATATCTGCACTGTATTATTTTTGACCTTGGAATGAACGACCTCTGTTGTGATGGCTGGGACTGAGGCTGATGCTGATGCTGCTTAAAGAATAGAAATATCGTTTAAGTGTTCATAATTATGCCCCTGATTGTCAGGTTTTACAGAAGAATTAGCATTCTGTTGTGAGAGAATTAATTCTGACCAATTATTAAGGCTTCTATTGGAAATGAAATGTTCAAATTCATGTAAAGAATAGACAATAGGTGGTATATTTACTCCCATACGAGAGCAATAATCACTTTGCCTCACTATCTCTTCAAACACTGCGGATGCGGCAACACTATCATAGAAAGTTATAATGAGAGGAATCACTGGTTTATCGTGGAGATTGAGAACATCTACTGTTATGCTAATTTGCTCAAATGCAGAGTGGATACGACACCAAAGATCAGCTAGTTTATCAGCCTGAAAATAAGCGCTGGTATCGGAAGACATAATACTACTTTTGCATTCTACAACAATATAGTAATTTGGAAGTTTAATAAGAAAATCAGCCCGTTTATCTTTATTAGATTGCGGATTTTTGACTTCAGGGATTCTCTCAAAATAGTTAGGAGCAATAAAAGGGAATAGTACCTTGTTAAGATAGTCTTCAAATGTACGACTTAGTAAATCTTCATATTTTTTTCTGTTATTCTCTTTAAAAACAATACTCCTCACTTGATTCCAACAGGATTCGGTAAAAGAAAAAGGGTCTGGTAAACAGAATTCTTCATTTTTTAATTCAATAAAGGGTAACTCCAAAAAATGATTGAAAAAAAATGGTTGATAGTAATCAGGAACATTATTAAGTGTTTTATTGATCTTACTACGAAATGAAGTATCCTCTTCTTTACTAAACAAAGTACTATTCTGCTTAATAAACTTTTTTAAATTATCTAAGTTAACACCCAAATTTTGAACTTGATTATCTATAGCAGGAAGCTGAGATAGATTACAAAATCCTCTTTTGCCGGAAAGCCAGCCAAATATAGCTAAACAGGCTAAAAATTGTCTAAAGTAATTTGTTGGACTTAAACTTATATGAACTGCCAAATCATTTGAAAATTCTTGATTGGAGCTATAATCTAGTAACTCAATCAGCTTGATTGTTCGCTTTATACGAGAAACAGGATATCCAAAACCTGCATTTTGGAAAGCTCCTACACGCTGTAAAAATAAACCGCCTATATGAGAACGAATTACTTTTAAATCCAAAATACTGCTTAACTTTAACGACCAATTACGTACTGTTCTTTCATTAAAAGTTTCCCATTTTTGGATAGATTTTAATAGAATCTCTGCTTCTTCTTCAAGAATATGAGTATTAGAAATAGTATGCCCACCAAAATTGTGGTAAGCCTGAATTAAATTATTAAACGCTTTAACGCTAATATTTCCGCGTCGATGAGGATTTCCTGTACTCGCTAGTAAAATGAGCCGGACAGCATAGTTACGTTCAATATTACCAAATACTTTATCTGAAGAATTTGAGTATTTTGATTCCCAGATTTGCCAACATTTCTCAGATCCAATCTCCAAAAATGATGTTGAATTGTAGCGGCGAATAAAGTCACGTAAGTCAGAAAAACTTTTGAAATTCATGTATTTTAGTACCAAATATTTTTAATTTTTCAAAAATTAATAAGGGGCAGCAAGTTGATATACTAGCAGAAGATTTGAGGGATAAGATCACCAAACCATCCCAGACACGCTCCTTGCTCCGACTGGTCAAAACTCCTGACAAGTTAGAGCAAGCTGTTGCGATCGCAGCCAAAGAAAAACCCTTCCCCACCGCCGCAGACTTCGCCAAAGCAGTTCAGAAGGTTGTTCCAAAAAATACGTCACCCACTAGAACCAGTAGCACAAAACAAGAAAAAGTCAAAACGCAATTGTGTAATTCTGTCACTGTTTCTTCTTTTTCACATCCCAGATATGGCTAATCGGGAGTGATTGAGGCAGACGCACCAAATCGCTGGCAACAGATTGTTACCTTTGCTGATGGTGAGAGGCTGCTGATCAACAATGCTGATTTGGATGCCCCAAGCGTTCCATTCCCTAGAGAACGCACTTACCCCGCAGAATATACGGAAGTGATCGCAGCACTCAAAGAGCAACACCAGCAGGACTTAGAGCGTCTAGAGCAGGAATTGAGGATTGGACTACAAGCAGAAGCAGGGGCTAAAGCCGAAGCCCATGTACAAGAACAAATCCAATCTCTGCAAAACCTGTACAGGCAGCAGAAAGAAGAAAATATCCAGTTAGAGCAACGGCTTTCGGAGATGGAAGGGTTAAGAAAACTGGAAATTGAAAACCAACAACTCCAGCAGCGCATTCAGGAATTAGAACGTGCCGTACAAGATCGTCCTCAACAGCAGTGGGGAAATACCATGACCCAGCAAGCGACCAAAGCGTTGAACAAGCAGGTAAAACTTGCACTGGAGAAAACTATTGACCTGCGATCGCTAGCTCAGGAACCCCCAAAAGAGAATGCCCAGGAATGCTTACGCTTAATGGGCATGGCATTGAAAAACCTTGCCAGTGCCATGAACAATACCCAAGCACTCGAAGCTGCGGCAATCATTCTCGGAAGCGAACCCACACCAACTGCGATCGCCTACCGTGCCGAACAATTACAGATGATACCCCAAGCGGTTAGTGATATTAGACGGGTACTTTCACAGCCTGGGTGTACGTGGCAGGACTATTGGGCAGTAGCGCAGGAGTATGAGGTAATCAAACAAGACTACTGGGCGGAATTAACAACCCAAGAGACTGATTTAATTACTACTCTCCAAAAAGCATCTTCTCAACCGGACACTATTGGCATCGGCTCTATCGTTGCCCACGCTGACCCATACCGTACTTTGTATGTCGAGAGGGGTGAAGTTGTAGAGGATTTGGGCGAGGAAGTAGTGGTGGCATGGGATCACTGGCAGAACGAATCGAAAAAGACTGATAGGTATTTCCGAGACGAGTTGCGATTCTGGCAACCTCAATAGTCTTTCAGTGTATCGGTAACTTTTTAGACAAAGAAATACAAGCACCAAGCCCCGCATCACAGTGGGGGAAATTTCCGTGCGTCAATATAAATAGGAGATTATACGATGACTGCAACTATTACAAAGCCCAAGCTCAAAAAGACTGCTGCTAGAAAACCACAATCGCCATATAAAAGGCTTCATGTGATTATTCCCATCGAAGATATGCTGTGGGCTTCACAGCAAAAGCCATCAGTTACGCAGTTGTGGCAAGAGTGCTGGACGGCTGACCCCTATGGTTCTCGGTGGATGCCTTTGACTTCTGCTTTGGGGTACAGTACTTTTATCTCTGCGAAGAAAATTCTTTCCGACAGTGGGCTATTCATTTTTAAGCCGGACAAGTCCATAGAGGATGGTAGGGAAACGGCTAGCTGGATGGTGAAGAATTTGCACGGTAGCCGGATGAAGGAGTTCTGGGAGAAAGCCAGTGCTGAAAATCAGCAACCAGATGCTAAAAAACGAGAACCAAATGCTGAGATTTCAGAGAAAGATGCTGGCTCTGAAGAAATGAGTGCTTTAAATCAAGCATCTATTTTAAGTGAAAGTCAGTCAGAGCAAGGGTTTCAAAAACTCTCACGAACTGTTCAGGAACACCTCACAATCTCTTCAAAAGAGATTGTGAGGTGCGTCTCTGACACGCTAAATGAGATTTTGGACTGTGAGGAGACGGCTCATGCGCCCTTGGGGGGCGCTTCGCCTCAGACTGTTGAAAGCGTGTCAGAGTTGGAGGAAGACTTGCCTGTGGCAACGGACTGCACGACGCTAGTGCTTGTGGACGCTGTACAGGGTGAATCTGCTTTGTTGTTCGCTGAAAACCAGGATTGTGGCGTTGAACCGAGGGACTGTCATGAAGGTGCTTGTTCTGCCACGCCCGTCGCACAAAATGAAAAATCTCTAAATTCTGCGATCGCTAATCAAGCGCCCGTGTCATTAAATCAAAGTGAGATATTTGAATGGTTGGATAGAGCAAACCTTGGAGAATGCCCCCCATTGTGGGTAATTCAATATTTGCTAGACAGCAAGTATTACGCCAGCATGAGGGCAACAATCACCAAGTTTGAGAAGCAGTGGAATATCTCTGTAGTCAATTATCAAGTGCAAAAATCTAGTGAGGCTTTGTTTACCGTTGTGTCTAAGACGAATGGCACTAAGAAAAGCCGAAACACTTGCGGTTTAAGCAGTTTGCAATTGTTTACGTAATTCATGCCGGGGTTTGGTCATTAAGGGGTAGGCTTTCGGACGACG
>NZ_JACJSF010000111.1 GCF_014698035.1 Desmonostoc muscorum FACHB-395 | reverse complement strand
TGAGCAAAAGTGCAAGCTAAGTACATCGTAAGCTGGGTGCGGTGAAAGCCGCACGCCCAGATTAAACTGAGAGGTGCGGGGAATAATATCCCCCATCGACTCAACCTTTAAATCGCTGTTTTCTTCAGCAAGATTTACAAGATCCAACTCTTAAGAGTTACGAAGAATTGCAAGCTAAATTAATTCAGGACACCTTAGTATCAAACAGAAATAAACCAGCAGATTTTATTTTAGACTTACACAGCAGTACTGCTAACATGGGTCTGACAATTATTTTGGTAAACAGTCATCCCTTAAACTTGCAATTGGCTGCTTATCTCAGTCAGATTAGCCCTTTGGTGAGGATTTATCGCTGCTCTTTTAAATCAATTGCAGAAAATCCATTTGTAAATTCCCTGTGCGAATTAGGCTTTGCGATCGAGGTTGGCCCTATTGCCCAGGGTATATTAAAAGCGACGTTGTTCCAACAAACAGAAGAACTTGTTTATGCGGTTCTCGACTATCTAGAACAGTTTAATCAAGGTAAAATTTCATCAACTAATGAAACGTTGATTCCCTATGACCATTTATCAGTTGTGGACTATCCAAAACAACAGGATGGGAAAATCTTTGCGATGATTCATCCAGAGCTTCAGGACAAGGATTACCAAGCCTTGAACCCAGGAGAGCCAATGTTTATAACTTTTGATAATAAAACAATTGTTTATGAGGGTGAATCTACCGTTTGGCCGATTTTTATTAATGAGGCAGCTTACTACGAAAAGGGAATTGCAATGTGTTTGACTCAAAGGCAGCAAATCAATATCTAGTAGGATGTTTAAAATTTTTTGTATAATCGCTTTTTATTGAAACTAATGATATAAATTGAGCATCATAATCTAGAAAATATGCTGATTTAATTTATAATCTCTGTAGCTGGTGCGATGTCTAAAAGCGCGTCGTAGTAACTTCTAATGAATAAAGTTGCAGGTTATTAAATCTGTCTTCCTAAAACTTAATTTACGCTTAAAATTATCCAAATACTTAAACTCATAATGAAAACGAAGCAACGAGGAAACAAACCAATAGCCAGTCTTTCTTTAGACTTGGATAATGTTTGGTCTTTTCTAAAAAATCAGGGCGCTCCTGGTTGGGAGACTTTTCCCTCTTACTTAGATATTGCAGTCCCTCGTTTCTTAGATATTTTTCAGCAGTGGAATGTGACAATCACGGTCTTCATTGTGGGTCAGGATGCCGCCCTGGAAAAGAACACTAAGGCTTTACAAGCGATCGCTAACGCTGGTCACGAAATAGGTAATCATTCATTTTACCACGATCCTTGGCTACACCTATATTCAGAGGATGAAATTGAACAAGAAGTGGCGTTAGCCGAACAACATATCAAGCGCGTTACCCATCAACATCCTATCGGTTTTCGGGGGCCTGGATACAGTTTTTCGCCTGCGGTATTGAAAGTCCTAGCACGACGGGGATACGAATATGATGCTTCAACTTTTCCCACATTTTTGGGGCCCATAGCACGAGCTTATTATTTAATGACCTGTAAACTGAGCAAGGAAGAACGCAAAAAACGCGAAGCCTTGTTTGGCGGTTTCAAAGACGGATTGCAGCCTTTAAAACCTTACCAGTGGAAGATGGGTAAGGATAAATTGACTGAAATTCCCGTTACCACCATGCCAATTTTCAAGGTGCCAATTCACTTCAGTTACATAATGTATATAAGTACATTTTCTTCTGAAGCCGCGTTACTATATCTCCGAATTGCCCTATGGTTATGTAAACTTACACGTGTGCAGCCTTCTTTGTTATTCCATCCTACAGACTTTGTAAGTCAAGAGGATGTGCCAGAGTTATCATTCTTCCCTGGAATGAGTCTCCCTACCTACAAGAAGCTGGCAATAGTGAATAAAAGTTTGGAAATTATATCCAGTCAGTTCAATGTTGTGACTGTTGGACAACACGCCAAATCCGTAGCTGATGCCCATAGAATACCAGTATTAGTGCCTCAGAAGAGGTAAAAATATAATTTATGCGATTGATTCAATCCAATTTGTATCCTTAATAAAGGTAAAATCAACTTTTACCTGTTTCGCTTTTGAAACCAGCTGACATTTGCTGGCAAGTATGTGTAAAGTAATTGAAAGTAAATTACTATCTCTAATCTTTAGCACATCTATCTATGGTTAGAAAAACTCAACGCCTTTTGCTGCTAGTTGTTTGCTGTAGTATAACTGGTGTAATTTTGGGAGGTACTGCTGCTTGGGCAGAAAGTAATCTTTGTTTGGAAGACAGTAAAGTTACAAGCGACTGTCTAACTCAAGATCCGATCCAAAAAACTATCCAAGGAATGAGTACCGGATTGTTAGCTGGGGCTGGGGCCGCTTGCGGTGCAGTATGGCAGTTAAGGCATGAAGATTGAGTTAGGAGTACAGACGCGATTAATCGCGTCTGTACAAGAGTTAGGTCGTGAAAGTGGTTGTAGCTACGCAAAAAATGATTTATTATATGCCAAATCATTTTTTGCGTAGCTTCCTGCCGCAGGCATCGTCTCCTTAATTTCTCAAACGACCGTTGGATTATCAATTGCATTGTTGATGGCTTATAGAGAATAATCACAGATAAAGCAGCTTTAGCCTCTTCGTGCGAGATAATAAATATAAAATATGGCGATCGCAATCGATTTTGGTACTAGCAACACAGTCATTGCTCGTTGGAACCCCGTAACCCAACAGCCAGAAACCCTGACTCTACCAGGTTTATCAATTAAACAAAGTCTCAATCCGCCACTGATTCCCAGCTTGGTTTATGTTGAAGACGCAACCCAAAATCAAGTCTTAGTCGGGCAACAAGTACGCGATCGCGGTCTTGACCTCAAAGGTGAAACTAGATTTTTCCGCAGCTTCAAGCGGGGTATTGGTGCAGATATCCAAGGTTTCTTACCCGAACTAGATGGGCAAATTGTCACCTTTGAACAAGTAGGGCAATGGTTCCTCACCAAAGTAATTGAAGAACTAGCACCCCTACAAGGTGGGTTAGATTCTCTCGTGTTAACTGTACCCGTAGACAGTTTTGAAGCTTATCGTCACTGGTTGGGGAAAGTTTGCCAATCCCTTCCCGTCGAACAGGTGCGAATGCTGGATGAACCCACAGCAGCCGCCTTGGGTTATGGCTTGGCAGATCAAGAAATTCTCTTGGTGATTGACTTCGGCGGTGGAACTTTAGATTTGTCCATTGTCCGGTTGGATCAAGGCGTGCAAGCAACTACAACAAAGCCGTTGGGATTTCTCCTCAAGTGGGGTAATAAGTCTCTGGCTGAAGATTCAAAACAAAAAGTTAAAACTGCCCGTGTCCTGGCGAAAGCTGGACAAAATCTAGGCGGTACTGATATTGATAATTGGTTGGTAGATTACTTTGCCAAAACTCAAGAGTTGGCGGTAAGTCCCTTGACAACACGATT
Organism: Desmonostoc muscorum FACHB-395; assembly: GCF_014698035.1. Taxonomy (GTDB): domain Bacteria; phylum Cyanobacteriota; class Cyanobacteriia; order Cyanobacteriales; family Nostocaceae; genus Nostoc; species Nostoc muscorum_A. Next base: position 21,891 of record NZ_JACJSF010000111.1, on the reverse strand, counting down.
GGCAGAACGAGTAAAAATTCAGCTATCAACCCAAAACCAAGCTAGTGAAGTTTATTTTGATGATGAAACATTTGAAAGTTATGAATTGGAATTAAACCGCGACACTTTTGATAATATCCTCAAAGAACACGCATTTTTTGAGTTATTGGATGAGTCGATGACGACACTGTTGCAGCAAGCAAAGCGCCAAGGGATAGAACTTCCTGATATTAATGCCGTTTTGTTAGTTGGGGGAACAGTGCAATTACCAGCAGTGCAGACATGGATAAAACAGTATTTTGAGCCAGAAAAAATCCGTTGCGAACGTCCCTTTGAAGCGATCGCTCAAGGTGCTTTACAGTTAGCTCAAGGGATACAAATCAAAGACTTTCTTTACCATAGTTATGGTATCCGCTACTGGGATCGCCGCAATCAGCGCCACAAATGGCATTCTTTAATTAAAGCTGGACAAGCATATCCAATGAGTCAGCCAGTGGAATTAGTTCTAGGTGCTTCTTTGGAAAATCAGCCCAGCATTGAATTGATTATGGGAGAATTGGGAGCAGATACGGGTAGTACCGAAGTTTATTTTGATGGCGATCGCTTAATTACTCGCCGTATGGAAAATACTGAAACCAGCGTCAAGCCTCTCAACGATCAAGAAGGTGCGAGGACAATTGCTCAACTGACACCAGCCGGATATCCTGGAAGCGATCGCATCAAAATTCTCTTTCAAGTTGATGAGCAACGCTTTTTGCGAATCACCGTTGAAGATTTATTAACGAATGACACGCTTTTGGAAAATCAACTTGTGGCACAGTTGAGTTAGATATAATGCACATCATCAGTCGTAAAAAGCTGCGCGAATTTTGCCAAAATTATGCTGATTCCTGTGATGCACTTAAAAACGGTTATTAAAACAGATGAGGAAAATGAGCAAGCTATTACACTAGCTGAGTAACTATCTCATCGAGTTAACCGAACTTTGGAAGAGTCGGCATTATTAGACCTCTTGATCGCCCTGATAGAAAAATATGAGGATGAGCATTATCCAATAGGAGAATCAACGGCGCACTCAATGTTCCTCCATCTAATCGATGCTCAGAATGTTAAGGAAGCTGAGTTAGTAGCAATTCTTGGTTCAAGAGAGGTTGTTTCTCAAGTTATGAGTGGAAAACAAGAAATTACCCAGGAGATGGCTAAGGTCTTAGGGAGCTTTTTTCACGTTGATACTAGTTTGTTTGAGAATTAAAGCGATGTCTACGATGGGCTAAGTCTACGCAACTTATTTTTAACCACCCATCTTTAACCATCCAAAAACTTGATTGACGGTTAGTGTAAGTTCAATTTCCGGTAATACAGGCAAAAAATCTTCTCCCTGGAGTAGTACTGGCTGTTGCTCTGGTAGAAATACCAAAATACTCAGGTCATCAGGATCAAGAAACCATCCCAGGCGGCTACCATACTTTAGACAGTAGAGAATATTTCCAATTACTTTGTTGGGTTTTTGTTCTGGCGAAAGAATCTCAATCGTCCAGTCTGGTGGAAGTTCAAAATTATCAGGTACTTCATTCTCAACGGTAAACGGTATACGTCCCCACTGAAATACAGCTACATCAGGTACAATTGAGCGATCGCCAAAACTACACCGTAATTCTGGAAAGGCATAGGCAATCTTCTGATTTTCTGCAACTCCATTAACAACAGCACCAAGTTTGCCTTGCAAGCGGCTGTGTCTCCCTTTCGGCATTGGCTTAGGAATAATCTTACCGTTAATATATTCGCTCGCAGGCTTTGTTTCTGGAAGCTTCAGAAACTCTTCCAGGGTAAGTAGTTGAGTAGTTGAGTAGCTCATGACTCCTGAATCCCTCGAAGATGTGTTTTTAGTCTAGCAGTATCTATGGACAGGTGCATTCACAGAGTTAAATCACCTATCCATACATTGAGGAAAAAATTGCACCATTGATTAATTCATCATCACGATAATTCGTAATTAAAACTCTTAACTACGAATTACGAATTACGAATTACGAATTATTTATGCACCACTACTGAAGTCCCATAGCTAGCCCAATTGTAAATATTACGTGCTTGCTTAACAGGTAAATTTACGCAACCGTGGCTGACTGGAGTGCCAAAACGATTATGCCAGTAAGCACCGTGGATGGCGTAGCCTCTGTAAAAATACATTGTGTAAGGAACATCAGGAATATTGTAGCCCCTGCCTCGCATCCGGTGAGTGCGATACTTAGAATTAATCCGAAATCTACCTATGGGTGTGGGAGTCGATCGCTTCCCTCCAGAAATACGGTATGAATAAACAAGTTTTTTACCTTCCCATGCACGTAACCGTTGTTCTGACAGGTCAATTTCAATCAAGCGAGGTTGGGATGTTTGCCTAATATTAAACTCAGTGATGCCATTTTCATCTACTGACGCAGCGATCGCAGTATCAGAGTGGCGATCGCCTGCTAACGGTGCTGACCAAGAAAATAAAGCCACCACCATCAGCGCTACGCCTGTACAAAAAGTTTTGGAAGAACGAATCCCACCACTACGAATCCAAGATTGCATTATGCCTTACCTTCTAAAGTACGCAAAAATTATGAAGTGAAGTAATTTTCTGGAAACTACAATTTTCCAGGGTGATTACTAATTTGCTGTGAAGGATTTACGCAATTCATCCGCTAATGCTTTTCCAAACCAGTCCTAAACTAATCCGCATTTAATTAGTCATTGGTCAGTTGTCATTCATTAATGACTAATAACAACTTTTACAAAAAAAATCTGTAATTTAAATGCGTCAATGCAAATTTTCCCGGAACTAATATTTGCATTTGGAGTTTCACACAGTAATTGTCAGGATTTACGCTTATTTCTTTGGGGCAAACTGGATAATACCAAATTTAGGAAAGGACTTTTAGTCCTAAATAGCAAATCTAAAATCCAAAATTGGTCTGAATCCCCTTTTATATATTTTATTTCAAATTCAGTAATTCCGACTCCGAAGATTCCCAGCATAAAATCTTGCTGGGAATCACTTAATTGTCTTGATTTTTTGTTATTTATGATTTTACCTAAATTGCCTTCTGACTGCTTCACCTACTATTTCTGGATGACTATCGGTGTCCCTACTGATGCCCACTGAAATAGCCATTTTGCATGTTTGGGTGCGATATTCACACAGCCGTGGCTGACTGGAGTGCCAAATCTCTTATGCCAATAAGCTCCGTGAATAGCATAATTACCTTCGTAAAACATCGCATAAGGAACGTTGGGAACATTATAGTTTTCTCCCTGCATTCGCGTAGTTTTGAACTTAGATTGAACCTTAAAAGTCCCAACAAGAGTGGGAGTAGCTTTTTTACCAGAGGAAATAGCACTTCCATAAACTACTCTGTCACCTTCCCAAGCTATTAATCGTTGCTTTGAAAGGTCAATTTGAATCCAGCGCTGCTCTGATTGTTGTAATGTCTGGATTTTTTGGGCAATTACTTGATCTTTGGAATTTGCCCAAACTTCACTCGTTCCAGTAGTAGTAAAAACACTTAAAGACAGTGCTGTACCAGTAAGTAGTATTTTTAAGCGATGCACCCAGTCAGGATAAATCAGTTTTTTCATTTTAGATACACTCACACTCAAATCATGAAGTCTTGAGAAACTTATCAGGTTTCACTTTTATTCCCTATCTATTACTTTAATAGACGTGAATTTTGATGATTTGATTCTAATTTAACCTAACTGTTGTAGGAGGTTTTTTGCCCTAGATGCGATCGCTTGCCAATTTGCCTCTGTGACAAGCTTTTTGGGAAATAATTCACCGCTCAAACCGACAGCGATCGCTCCGGCTTGCAAAAATTCTTTAGCATTTTCCAGAGTGACACCGCCTGTAGGAATTAAGGGAATCTGACTTAGTGGCCCTTGCAAACTTTTAATGTAATCAGCTCCTCCCACTGCTTGTACGGGAAACACTTTTACACAACTAGCGCCCTGACTCCAAGCGGTAACAATTTCTGTAGGAGTCAAGGCTCCTGGGATGATAGGTATATCTTTTTCTTGTGCTGCTTGAATCATTGCTGAGTCAACGTGGGGTGTGAAGAGGAATTGCGCCCCAGATGCGATCGCTTCTTGTAGCTGTTGCACATTGAATAACGTACCTGTGCCGATAGTACAAGTGGGTAATTCTGAGCGTAGTTGACTGATTAATTCTCCAGCGCGATCGCTATTCCAGGTAATCTCAATCAGTTGCATTCCCCCAGATGCTACAGCCATTGCCATTTCCTGTCCCACTTCAAGTTTAGGGGCGCGGATAACTGCGATCGCACGATGTTTTTGCAATTGTGATAACCAAATTTCATTAGGCATTTTGACTGGGAATTAGGAATTAAGGACATTCCAGTAAGGTGTTTTAGCGCGACAGCGTAACGCACCTGTTATCTGTAGGCGGCGCATTAGGCTTAACTCCGTAACTACTGGATAATTTATTTTCTGGAAGTCCCATAAGTCCAATACAGACCTAACCCTATCTGCAAGAACAAGTACTCTCTATTCTGAAGATATGCAAGATGGGTTAATAGTAGCTAGCTAATTAAGAATTGTGAATCGTTTAAAAAAGGCTAGAAACTGCATCTAAGCTGTTTCTAGCCTTTATTTAATTAATGGGCAGTACCAGACTCGAACTGATGACATCCTGCTTGTAAGGCAGGCGCTCTACCAACTGAGCTAACCGCCCGCTTGACCAATCCTTAACTAATATAGCAGAGGATTTTGCATTGCGCTAGTAGTTTTGGGAAAATCTTTTTTTCTCTTATACTGGCTCAGTATTAAGTTACTCAGCACGGGCTAAACGCCCCGCTATCGCTAACAGGATTCAGGATGCCCTCTGGTCGGACGCATGATCGCATTACTATGTATGCTCTGCCGTTGGTGGCGGGCATTACTTTCTGGCAGACTCGCAGTAGCAATGCGACTTTGTTGGTTGCAGGCGGGTTTCTATTTGGAGGGCTGATGTTTGGCCCCGATTTGGATATTTACTCTGTGCAATTTCAACGCTGGGGTTTCTTGCGCTGGATTTGGCTACCTTATCAAAAAAGTCTGCGGCATCGTTCTTTTTTATCCCACGGGCCAATTATTGGCACGATTCTGCGGATACTTTATCTAGGGTGTTTGCTAGCTATCTTGGCAATTTTGGTTTTGGCAATTGCCCAAAGATTATGGAATCTAAGTTTTACTTGGCAAGATTTGGGACAAACTGTGGGGCGATCGCTCCTGCAATATGATACTGAATATATCGCCCTGTTTTTAGGGTTGGAACTTGGTGCGATGAGCCATTCTCTCAGCGATTGGAGTGGTTCGGCATACAAGCGCGTGCGAAAGCAGGGGGTTCGGGGGTTGCTTCCTAGTGGCAAAATGAAGAAGCGGAAAGTTACAAGTCGCGGTACTCGTCGAGCTACAGTTACCAGAAAGAGCAACGGCAGAACGACAAAGGACAAATGACAAATGACAAATGACAAAGTTGAGACTTTGGCAGCTTTGCAGGAATTGATTGAGGTAGTGGCGAAATTGCGATCGCCTGATGGTGGTTGTCCGTGGGATTTGGCGCAAACTGCCGAAACGCTTACGCCTTATGTGATTGAAGAAGCTTATGAGGTGGTGGATGCAATTAAGAGTGGGGATCAGAAGGCGATCGCAGAAGAATTAGGCGATTTATTATTACAAGTGGTATTACAAGCCCAAATCGCTAGCGAATCTGGACAATTTTCTCTCAAAGAAATAACTCAGGGGATTTCCCAAAAGTTGATTCGCCGTCATCCTCATGTGTTTGGTGATGTGTCAGTAGCCAGTGTGGATGAGGTGCGGCAAAATTGGGAACAAATCAAAGCGCAGGAAAAAGGCGAATCATCCCCAGACGCGCAAAAACTTAGTGCTAAACTCGGTCGTTATGGGCGCACTCTTCCCCCGTTGACAGCAGCGATGAAGATTTCTCAAAAGGCTGCTGCTATTGGCTTTGAATGGGAAAATATTCAGGGTGTTTGGGATAAGTTTCATGAAGAATTGGGCGAATTTCAACAGGCTTTAGCTGAGGAAACACCAGCGCGACAACAAGCAGAATTAGGCGATTTACTCTTTGCAGTTATTCAGCTAGCCCGTTGGCATAATCTTGACCCTAGTGCTGGTTTGCAAGGTACAAATCAGCGATTTGTCCAGCGATTAGAAAAAATGGAGGCAGTTGTTGCTCGCCCCCTTTCTGATTACAGTTTAGATGAGCTAGAAAATTTGTGGCAACAGGCAAAAGCCCAACTTGCCCAAGAAGGCTCGTAAATTAATTTCTAATTATCGAACAGAATTCAGGAGTCAGAATGGGCTAAACGCCCCGCTACCGCTAACAGGAGTCAGAATGAATTTTGTACGAAAAAGCAGATAGCGTACCACTCCGTGGAAGCAAGCTACGTGCAGCGTCTCAAGCCCTGATTTTCAGGTAGGGGCAATTTATGAATTTCCCCTAGCGCCAAATAGTAAATTAAGTACAAGCGACATCATAGCCAAGCTCGATCGTATTGAACAGGCCAGAGTTTATCGTGTCCTAACTGTTTAGCTGCCAGATGCGGCCAATAAGGATTGCGGAGTAGTTCACGTCCTAACAGCACTATATCGGCTACTTCTGTGCGAATAATCTCGTCAGCGTGTTCAGGGGCTGTAATTAACCCTACGGCTCCTGTATGGATATTGGCTTCGCGGCGGATGCGTTCGGCAAACTGAGTCTGATAACCAGGTTGAATTGGGATCTTGACACCCGGTATAATCCCCCCTGATGAAGTATCAATGAGATCAACCCCTAGAGACTTAAGTTTGTCACTTAAAGCGATACTTTGCTCAATGTCCCAACCCCCATCTACCCAATCGGTAGCAGAAATACGTACCCAGAGTGGATTTGTCTGGGGCCAAACCTCTCGAACTGCTTGAACAACTTCTATGAGCAGACGAATCCGATTTTCAAAGCTACCACCATAATCATCTTGCCGTTGGTTAGCAAGGGGTGAGAGAAACTGGTGGAGTAGATAACCGTGAGCAGCATGGATTTCCACTATCTTAAAACCAGCTTGCAGAGAACGTTTAGTACTTTGGACAAAGGCATCAATAACTTCCTGAATTCCCTCAAGACTTAGGGCTTCTGGAACTGGACTATCTTGGCTAAAAGCGATCGCACTACTCGAAACTAAGGGCCGCCAACCTTCCTGAGATTCATCCAGCGTTTTCCCTCCCTTACTGGGTTTGGCAGTGCTGGCCTTTCTACCTGCATGAGCAAGTTGAATTCCTGCAACAGCGCCAAAGTTATGAATCAATGCCACAGTTTTGGCTAAAGTTTCTATATGTGCATCTGACCAGATTCCCAAATCTTGCGGGCTAATGCGTCCACGCGGTTCTATAGCTGCTGCCTCTGTGAACACTATACCCGCACCGCCTACTGCACGAGAAGCTAAATGAATAACGTGCCAATCATTAGCATATCCATTTGTACTGGAATATTGACACATGGGTGAAACAGCAATGCGGTTGCGGAAGGTAACTTCACGAATCTTGAATGGTTCAAACAGATGTGCCATTAATTATTGATTCCTTCTCTTGCTAGGTAAAACAAATTGGGGAGATTTACAGGATGAACTCAATTTTGCATGAAATAGCTGGAGATATTATACGGAGGAGATTCTAGTACAAAAAGTAGAGTAACCCAGGTAGCATGAAAGGCTGCAAATATTAATGCAATGTTCAACACTGTTTCTCGTAATACAGGCGGTTCACGAAGGAGTTGCACAAGACTTAATAAATCCCACCTGCTTAAGCTACGCTCCATATCAGCCAGTAGCGGCTGATTGTAGTAGACATTAGCCACCGCTAATCTTACGACAAGCCGCTTCTCTTCGAGATGCTTCTCTAGGAGAGGTTGCAAAAATGCGATCGCGTCTTTGCTAAAGTTACAACGGTATTTAGTTGCGTCAGCGAATTGCTATCAGTGGTCAGAGCAGTATGCTCTTTAGAACTCATTATGATGCACCAAAATATAGAATAGTCGCTTAAGTACTTCTTGAATAACGATCTATGAGATGCGCAAAGAAGGCGGAATTTTTATATCGGAAGTGTTTCGTTAATGTTGAATTGGTGGTTTATTTTCGAAGTGGCGCAGCAGAAGCCTGATTAAGATTTTGATAAATCGGCTTATCATAAGACTCTTGCCTCTGTAATTCCCAGATATCACATCCTACTTCTTCTTGATCCACTAATAACTGTAGATTATCTGGTAATTTAGTTGTTTGCGAAATTGTCCAATTTTCTCCATATAAACATTCTCTTTCAATTTGTCCAAAAAACATAAGTTTACTCTCCAGTAAGGTCACGGCTTAAGTTTAGTAACTCCTAATTTCTGAAAGACGAAGTAATAGATTCTCATCTTTCATTCGCATTTAAAATACACTTACTATTTGTCCCTAATATTGTTTTTTAATAAAATTTCTCACTTGTCGATAGTTAAGTAGCTTGTTTAACTTCTAAGTTTTGGATTCCTTTTCTCGACCTAATTGGACTCCTTCACCGATTTAAGATTTTCCAGAAAAGACCGAGTGTGCTTAATAAAACTATATTTAATGCCACTAAATTGATTGTGAGTTCATTGACAGTTTTATTCATAAAAGACCTTTTTTAAGATTGGAAACCCCAACCTCAAAAAAAATTAATTTAGGGTAATTAACTCATTAACACTCCTGACTTTTCAGGGCATCTGGAAAACCTCTCTCCTTTTAGGATAGAGATTTTGAATTTTCCTGCTTCCCGCGTCGGGAAGAGGGTTAGGTTTTTGGTGGACTTTTCACGTTATGTGGAAAAGTCAGGTAATAGAGGCTAAAAGTTTATTTGGCACTAAATTTTGAGTTTATTGGCTAACTCAGATAATTTACTGAATATACTACTGTAACTCGACCAATTTAAAGTAGTATGCACTTATGAGACTTACATAAATTGCGCTAAAAAACAAGAGTCTATTAAAATTTATTAATATTACTCATTCAGAGAGTTAAGTCTGTGGCGAAAACTTTCTAAAAAAAATAAAGAACAAGTATAATTTTTGTCCTCAATGGTTAAAACAACAGATTCTGCGTCGAATGCGTTATGGGATGTTTTAAAAGTCTCATTGTGGGTATCAAAAGTTCTAGATGCCTCTAAATCCATGCCACCTGCTCATGGTGGAGACTCCCTTGGCGCTCAGTACTGTTCGCTAAAAGGGAAAAGGACTGAAAGGCTTAATATATAAGGTTTTTCCCCTTTAACATGAGTCTCTTTCCCCCAAAACCCGACAAGTATTGCCTTCAATACGGTTCAGTTAAGGCTAAAACTCTTTGCCAAAGTCAATTTTGTTATGAACCACAGAGACGCAGAGGGCACTGAGAGAATAAAGAAATGCTTAACTGAACTGTATTGCCTTAACAAGGGTGACTTTGACTGTAGTCGATGCCGAAAAATTGACCAGCAGTTTGCTGTCCAAATTAGGATGTTCCCAATATTTTCGCCATTACCATTGTGAAAAAGGGTGTTTTACTAAATTGCTGTTGAAATATCTGGAATCATCAGAAACTTCTTGTCCAATCCAACTTGGTAGTTCAATTTCTTGATTTTCATCAGTCAGTTCAACTTCTGCCAAGATTAATCCTTTATTAACACCATCAAACTCATCTATTTCCCAAATCAAACCACCCGATTGAATTTTATATCTGATTTTTTCTATAAAGGGACGTTCACATAATGCCTCAAGCATTTCTTGAGCATCTTCAACAGGAATAGGATACTCAAACTCTAATCTCGAATATTTTATACTGGGACCTTTAATAGTCAAATAACTCTTTTCCCCTACTATACGTATGCGTACAGCAGCTTTGTCTTGTGTGGCAATGTATCCTTGACGATATACACTACCTTCAACTAATCCTCTCCAGCTATCTCCTTTCACTAAAAATTTCCGCTCTATTTCTTTCGCCATTTTAGTTACCTGATTATTTGTTTTTGTCTAGAAACAAGCTAAGTTATTGTCAAAAAAATCCATGCGATCGCTCATTTGCACAATGACTATCTTCTAATTCAGCGTCTCCCCATTAGTCAACTGCTGTCAGGATTTAGGTCTGTCAAATTTTTCAACCGCATACTCTGACTCTAATACACCCTTACCTAACTTTAAATTATGTTGGTAATAACAAGCTCTACTAGGGGTGGAGAATAAGTACTTCATAAGGGTTCAAAGTACGTCAAAATTTAGATAAACGCGATCGCACTTACCGACAATGCAGATTACCCAAAGTCTCCATACAGCAATTCTTGTGACTGATTTAGAACGCTCTGAACACTTTTATGGCAAAGTATTGGGATTATCCAAAATAGATCGTTCGCTGAAATACCCTGGTGCATGGTATCAAGTCGGTAACTATCAGATTCACCTAATAGTTGCACCTACTGTCCCTACCGAAAACCCCAACGAAAAATGGGGACGCAACCCCCACGTCGCTTTCTCAGTGGCTAACTTGGACGCTGCAAAACAAGAGTTGCTCGATCATAATTATCCCATTCAACCCAGCGCTTCCGGTCGCCCTGCCCTATTCACTCAAGATCCTGATGGAAATATTATTGAATTGAGTCAGCAGTGAGGAGGGGCAAGGGGCAGGGGAGCAGGGGGCAAGGGAGCAGGGGAAGAAGAACTATTTATTGATTATTGACCAATGACCAATGACAAATGACAAATGACAAATGAAAATAATTGCTTACTCTTACACCAATCCACTATTAGAATCTTCTCCCGATCAAGCTGATTGGGGATGGGAGGTGGATCGGGTTTATGAAGATTTGGGTAAGCCAGAGTCTTATGTACAGACTACGCGAGAGTCCTACGGACACGCTACGCGATCGCAATTACAACAATTATTTACCGATTGCGAAACTGAACCAGCAGATTATCTCTTGATTCGGCGACTGGAAGAATTAGGGGATACTGTAGAGGAAATTAGCGATCGCTTGCATAAACTCGAAGCGATGGGAGTAGCGATAATCGCCACAGAACAGCCCTATACTTCCGAAAATTACCCTCTGGGTGCTGATTTACTGAATTTGCTAAATGCAATCCAACGTCAACAACGTAGTCGTCGCATCCGCCAAGGACACGCCCGTAATCGTCTTGAGGTTGCACCGCCACCCGGCAAAGTTCCCTACGGCTATCGCAGAGGTAAGGGAAAATATACTGTTGATCGCAGTACTTCACCAGTAGTCAAAGATTTTTTTGAACACTTTTTACTCTATGGTTCCCTGCGGGGTTCGGTTCGTTACTTGGCGAAAAAATACGGCAAAAAAATCTCTGTCACAACTGGGCGACGCTGGTTGACTAATCCAGTTTATCGCGGCAATACAGCTTACCAAAATGGTGAAATTATCTCTAATACACATATTCCGATAATTTCTAAAGAAGAAGCAGCCCAAGTTGACCGACTTTTACGCCGTAATAGCCGTTTACCATCCCGAACTGCTAGTGCTAAACGTTCTTTAGCTGGATTGGTTGTCTGTGCTGAGTGTCAGTCACATTTGACAGTTACTCGTGTCACCCAACGCAACCAAGATAAGGAGTATCTTTATTTGCGTTCTACTAGCTGTCCTCAACGCCCCAAATGTAAGGCTATTTCCTACCAAGAAGTGTTGGAACATACAATTGAAAACGTTTGCCGTGACTTACCCTTAGCTGTCGCGGGGGTGAATTTTCCCCAATTGGATGCAGTCAAGAATAATTTAGGGCAAGCGATCGCTCGTCAGCAAGAAATACTTGCTCAGTTACCTGCTTTAATCGAAACTGGAATTTTAGATGTTGAAACAGCAAAGCTCAGGGCTTACAAACTCCGCACAGAAATTTCTGCACTTGAAGCAAAGTTGGCGACTCTTCCCCCAGTGAATTTGCGTTCTGTTGCTCAAGCTGTTTCAATACCCCAATTTTGGTTAGATTTGTCGGAAACAGAGCGACGATTTTACTTTCGAGAATTTATCAGACAAATTAAGATTACTATTCAGAATAAAGAGTTGCAATTACAAGTTATTTTTATTTTTTAATGCCAGTGTTAAAAATAAATAATATATCCCTAGCAATACCTAAATTATTCACTATTTAACCACGAAGTAATTCTAAAATTTACCTAATTGTGATTAATAAAACCTTTCTAATATTTAATTCTATTGCTCATTAGTGTGTCTCATTATCTCGTTCTCTGTCTTCGGATGGGAATGCCTAAAATGAGGCTCTGTCTGTTAACTTTCGGCAGAGGCAATGACGTGCATTTCAAGCCTCTGGCTAGAAACGAGGCTATTAGCCTTAGAATAAATTCCAAGGTAAAATGCTAAAGAACCGGAAGATTTAAAAAATGTTGGTAATTACTTAAGTATTCACCCAAAAGTATATGCACTAGGGGTAATACTCTGCGGTAAGCTGCTTCTGTAGGTTCGCGCAGCGTGTCGCAGTAGCTTGCCCTTACTGAATTATCAGGGTTTTGGCTATTGTTTGCGTAAGTCCTATTATTATTCAAATAAATTAAAACTAATTTATTTAAGTATTCAGCACGTTCTTAAACTACTGCAACAAATGTTCCATATATTTCTGAATTTAGCTAGATAAAAACTAAGGAGATAAAAATTAAACTAAGCATCATGCTCAAAACAAAATAAATACAAGTTAATTTACGGACGAAGGAACAGGTGATAAATAATTTTTTGACTGTATTATTTTTATCATTTTCCGATTTATATGTTGTTTCAATAGTTAAGATAAATTTTTCAAAAAATAGCGCTAATTAGATAAAGTTGAGTTAATCTTGGAAACTAGCAATTGTTAAGAATATACGTTGCTACTGGGTGGCAACATTGGAGATTCACTTTGGTCTCTATGTAATCAAACCAGCAAGTAAAATGATTAACATAGAATATGCAAGAAGGAAGCTTTATTTGGAGTCATCTAGAAAAACAGCATCGCACGGTTGGCAGATGGATTGATTGGGTATGGCTAATAGTATTGCTGTTGGCAGCAGTATTACTGTTTAGCATCAATCTGGGAGGATTGCCCCTGCGCGACTGGGATGAAGGGACTGTGGCACAGGTTGCTCGTGAAATTTGGCACGCCCCAGCAGGTTCAATGCGTTGGCTTTTCCCAACGCTAGGAGGCGAACCATATCATAACAAGCCGCCTTTGATACATTTGCTAATTGCCTGGGCTTATTCTCTAGGAGGCGAAAATGAGTTCACAACTCGCCTACCTGGAGCAATTTTAACAGCCACATCTGTACCTTTACTGTATTGCATTGCTCGTGAGATATTTCGCCAACGTTGGGCTGCTATTTATAGCGCCTTAATTTATCTAACAATGCTACCTGTGGTGCGTCATGGGCGGCTGGCAATGTTGGATGGGGCGATGGTAAGTTTTTTGATGGTGATGATGTTGTGCGTGTTGCGATCGCGCCGAGATTTACGTTATTGCCTTGGTGTTGGTGTCAGTTTTGGGTTGATTTGCCTAACTCAAGGACTGCTAGGTGTGTTGCTAGGTGCGATCGCGATCGTATTTCTGTTTTGGGATACGCCACGGCTGCTCACCTGCTACTATCTGTGGATAGCAATCTTCATTGGCATTTTGCCTGTAGCTGGTTGGTATAGTGCCCAACTAATTCATTATGGTTACACTTTCGCCCAAGTTGGGCTTGTAAACCCATCACTAGGTCGAATTGGCTCATTTGTAGAGGGTAATTCTGAACCACCTTGGTACTATGTGGTTGAACTTCTCAAATACACATGGCCGTGGTTATTATTCTTACCGCAAACTGTCCGCTTAACCTGGGAAAATCGCAACCTTAGCTGGGCAAAACTAGTAATGGCGTGGAGTGGTGTTTATCTATTGGTAATTTCTTTCATGATTACCAAAGTCCCCTGGTATTTATTCCCGATTTACCCCAGTTTAGCTTTAGCTTTTGGTATCCAGTTATCAGAGACAGAAAATTCGCCTTTACTTTCATCCTATCCCCGCGCTTGGGTTGCTGGTTTGGCGATACTTGCTGTAGTTGCTTCTGCTGGTAGCATTTATTTCAGTTGGGGTACAACATCACAAACAGATTTACAACTGATTTTTGCCGCAGTCGCTTTAACTATGACCTTAGCAGCTATTTTGGCAGAACGAGGCGACGGGCAATTTCTGAAGATTTTGTTTTGGGGAAGTTACCTTTCGCTGCTGCTGTTAATGAAATCTAACTACTGGGTTTGGGAATTATCTGAAGCCTATCCAGTTAAACCAGTCGCCGCCATGATTGTGCGGGCAAATCCGGCTACGAGGAAGATTTACACATCTTTTGCTTACCATCGTCCCTCGCTGGATTATTATAGCGATCGCACCATTATTCCCGCTTCTGTTGGCGAACTGGAATATTATTGGCACTACAACGGGCAACCCTACTTTCTACTTCATGCATCTGCTTTGAACAATCTCCAACTAGATTCGATGAAGTTAATTGACCAAGCTGAAGGCTGGAAGTTAGTTACAAAAGAAATTAATCGTCTTTAAGTAGGGCATCGGGCATTGGGTATTGGTTATTAAATTCTTGCCAGACTGTAATTAACATGATCTAAGGAATCATCGCTACCTTAATTACTTGTCGCGCCTTCATCTCACAAAACACCTGTTCTAAATCTTTTAATGGCCGCTGTTCACTAATAAGTAACTCAAAGGGTATTTTGCGACTAGCGATTAGTGCCAACGCCTCCCGCACATATTCTGGTGTATTGTGAAACACGCCTTTGATTGTCAGTTCGCTGTAGTGTAGCTGTTCTGTATTGACGGTAATGCTGGTATCTCGTGGACATCCACCGAATAAGTTAACTGTTGCACCAGGACGGGCGCAGGCGATCGCAGTTTCCCAAACAGTTGGTACACCTGTGGCTTCAATCACTACATCTGCGCCCCGTCCTTGGGTGAGTTCTTTCACCACATTGGGAATATCCGGGATTTGATGATAATTAAAAGTCTGGGTTGCACCCAATTTCTGACCAATTTCTAGCCGATGGTGATTACCTCCCCATAGCAACACCTCAGCTTTCTCACTCAACGCCGCCACAAACATCAGCCCAATCGCCCCATCTCCTAAGACGACTACTTGATCTTTGGGCTTGATATTAGAACGGGCTACACCATGTAAAACACAAGCTAACGGTTCCGTCATCGCTGCTAATTCCCACGGCAACTCATCGGGAATCTGCAACAAATTATGCTCTACTATCGGTGCAGGAATTTTCAAGTATTCCGCAAAAGTCCCGTTATTCCAGGTGAGATTTGGGCATAAAGAATACTCTTGGCGTTGACAAAAAAAGCACTTCATACATGGGGCAGAATTATTAGCAACGATGCGATCGCCCACTTGCCAATTTGTAACGCCTGCACCCAAGGCAACAATTCGCCCAGCAGCTTCATGACCAAATAGCGTCGGCGGTTTCAACATCTTGGGATGACCACCACGCCGCCAAACCTTCAAATCTGTACCACAAGTTGTTGCTGCCCCCACTTGGATCACAACTTCGCCAGCCGCCGGAGTGGGGTCAGAAACTTGCTCTAACCGTAAATCTTCTTGCCCATAAAGTAACGCTGCTAACAAAGCTTTAAACCTATCAATTAGCTCCATCCGATTTTACCAGTTGAAGCTAATTTATAGGTCTAAACAAATCAGTATTGATTTCTAGTCAAGTTTTATCTATTTAAAAATTGCAAGAACTAGGTATTTACCACTGGCTGAGGAACAACTCCGGTGTTCCGGGTATCCACATTAGGTAAGCGAATAACAGTTAATAACGGTACTTCTTGTCGGCACGACAGGCAAAACCAATATAGTTCACCATGACGGGCATGACGCAGGAGGGAACCACCGCAACATGGGCAAGTGTTGGCTCTCGTACTCATACCAATGTCCTCCTTAAAAAAATTTGTTGTTTAAACTCAGCAAGAAAAAGCAGTTGATTAAAAATGTATTTTCGTAGCATGAATGCGACCATTCGATTCTATGCGGTCTTTAATAATTTGTCTGTAAATAGCTTCATATCCGTTAACCATTTGGTTAACACTAAAGTTGCTTTCTACATGTTTTCGACAGGTTTGACGATTGAGTTCCAAAGCTAGGGGAATCATTGCCGTCATTTCTGCATAGCTTTTGCAGATAAAGCCTGTTTTACCGTGGGAAATCACTTCAGGTACTGAGCCGAAATTCATGGCAATTACTGGTGTACCAGTTGCCATTGATTCAGTCATTACTAATCCAAAAGGTTCTTGCCAGTTAATGGGGAAAAGAGTTATGGCAGCATTGCCCAGAAGTTCAGTTTTTTCGGCGTGGTTAATTTCGCCAAGATATTCAATTTGCTGACCATCAATGTGGGGGGCAATCTCTTGTTCAAAAAACTTAGAGTCGCCGACATCAACCTTTCCTGCCATCTTCAAGCGCCAACCACTGTTCTTTGCAATAGCGATCGCATGGTGTGGCCCCTTTTCTGGCGAAAAACGACCTAAAAATGCCAAATATGGAGGTTCTGACGGTTGGGCTACGAAAGGATAATCTGCTAGCTCAATTCCGTTATAAACAGTGCCAACATAATTTAGATCGACTTGACGCTGCGAGTTACTAATGCTGATGTATGGTTGCTTTTGGTAGTAGCTAAATGCGTGCCGGGTGTCGTTAGTAAAATTATTGTGCAGGGTATGCACTGTAGAAGTTGCTGTTATGAAACTCGCTAAAGGTAATGCCGAAATCCCTACATGAGAATGGATAAGATCGAATTCTTTAGCACGTTGGTAAACTTGGCTCAGTTCTAGCATTTCGTACACTGCATACTCTTTAACATTCGGGTCTAAGCGCAATGCACGCGGATAAACTGCTTCTAAATAAGCCAAAGTTTGAGAATCGCCAGAGGCAAATAATGTTACCTCATGACCGCGACGAACAAGTTCATCAGTCAAGCGACTCACTACCAGTTCTATTCCTCCATAACTAGGAGGTGGAACCCTTTCCCATAAGGGGGCAACTTGAGCGATTTTCATAAGTTTTTTTGGTTCAGTCTATGAAATTGTCCTCAATATAATGAGTTGCATCATTATTGTATGAGAACAAAGCATTTGTACTTACTATTTTGACATTTAAATTAACCTAACAGGCTACCAAAAATGCAATACCGATTAACCGTCCCGCAAATTTTCTGTCTACAAATTTAAAGGACTATTCGGCAAAAGTCAGCCCTGAGTTACATTTCTAACGTATAACTAATCAATTAGTTGTTGCATCTGTCTTGGGGATCATAATGAAGTAGAATATTTTGTAGCAGAACTTACAAAATTGAATATTTGGTAGCTGACAATACTAAAATATTCAATGGGATCAAATGATTAAAGGTTTGTTTAAACGTAATTGGGAAATGGAAAAGAAATTATAAATATTAAGTAATTGTACAATAATTACACAATTTGTAATTATTAAGTTTCAAAAAATTCTGATAACTAATGAAAATCGCTACTTGGAACGTCAACTCAATTCGCACTCGCCTCGAACAGGTTACTGATTGGTTAACTAACAATCCCGTTGATGTTCTCTGCTTACAAGAAACCAAAGTTGCGGATGCCGAGTTTCCGCGATCGCCTTTTGAGCAGTTGGGCTATAACCTTTATATATCAGGACAAAAATCTTATAATGGCGTAGCCCTGATTAGCCGCCAGCCACTTTTAAACGTAAGTAGCGGGTTTAGGGCGATTTTGCCAGATTTACACCACGAATGGGATGAGCAAAAACGGGTAATTACAGGTGTAATTGATGGTGTTCGGATTGTTAACTTATATGTTCCCAACGGTGCAGCAGTAGGAACTGAAAAATATGAATACAAACTGCGCTGGTTAACAGCGCTACACGAGTATTTGCGAGTGCTTGCGCTGTCGGAACCTGCAATTTGTGTGTGCGGTGACTTCAACATCGCCCTAGAAGACAAGGATATTCACGAACAAGTGAGTACAGAAAATCACATTATGGCAACAGAAACCGAGCGTCAAGCCTTGCGCGAGATTCTGCAACTAGGGTTTGCCGATGCTTTTCGCAAATTCACCACAGAAGGCGGAAATTATAGCTGGTGGGATTATCGCGCCGCCGCCTTTCGTCGCAACTTAGGTTGGCGGATTGACCATCACTATCTCACACCCGTGCTGTATGAACGTGCTACAAGTTGTATTATTGATGCCGAACCCAGAAAATTAACCCAACCCAGCGACCATACGCCGGTGATTGTGGAATTTTAAATTTTGAATTTGGGAATTGGGAATTGGGAAGAGGACAAGGGGACAAGGAGAATTGGGGACAAGGGGAAAGACTTGTTTCAAATTCTCACCTCTCTTGTCCCCTTGTCCCCTGCTCCCCTGCCCCTGCTCCATTCCCCATTTCCTATCAATTTAACGGCTTATATATATCCTCAGAACTGGGATTGAGATAAGGGCGCTGCAAATCTATTAGGTGTCGCGCAAAGTGTTGGTCAATAACCCCCATTCGTTCCTCCATCGCATTCTTACCTTTCTGCCAAGCTTCCAACAAAGCATTAGCGACAATTTGGCAACGGTTCATCCCAAAACTTTCTTGTGCGGCAAATTTTTGGGTTGGTTCCTCAGCTAAACCTAAACCTGGGGCTAAAAATTTGGTAAACAAGGGTATTTCGGGCTGGAAATGGGATTGATTTTCTATATAAACAGCCTGAAGGATTGTGCGGATTGCTGGATAGTCGGGGAGTTCAAAGTAGAGTAGCCCCGAATCATAGCGTCCGTATGCAGAAGGGTTGTGGAGAACCTGAAAGCTAAAGGGAATGGAGGCTGCATTCAATTGTAGTGTCAGACTTTCCATGAGAGCGATCGCACCCGATGGCGTAAAGTTAAAGTAAATTCGCCCTGCTCCCAAATCAGCATCGGGGTTGCTTTGCCGTTCCTGTCCGACATTACTAACTGCCAAGTAAGAGCCATTTTGCAATCGATTTTTGGGCATCCAGATTGCTACCATGTCACCCACTTTGGTAGATTTTTTGCTGGATTTGAGATGGCAGTCTGGCTCAACATAAAGTGTTAAACCGCCTTTAGTCACAGCCATAGTCCCATCAGGTTCTTTTCGCAATACCTGCCATTGAGGGTCAAAGTAACCTATGCCGTGATTACTGGCGTGTAGATGCTCGTAAAAGTTCCAATCAATTTCTAAGATGGAATTATCTGCTAAATTATGCTTTGATGGGCAATTACTACTATCAGTATTGACTGCTAAAGTACTTTGTAGAGAGCCATTGTAATAGATCCCATAAAGAAAGTTCCGCAGCAGTAGAGTTAGATATTTCTGTTGTAAATCTACAGAATTTTGCTGAAATCTATCGGCTACTTTAGTTGGCAGAGCAAAAGGTTGATAATTGGGATGATAAATACAAAAATTTGGTTCAATCTGAATATTCTTAGCAATATCGAATAGAGAATTTAGCGGTTGAGTGATAGAGTAATTTAGCATTAATCCATTTAGAATTCAAACTTTAAAAACAGAATTCAGGAGTCAGGAGTCAGAATTTATAATTGTTCTGCTCTCTGCTATTAACAACCACGAAGCCGAGTTTTTTCGTAATAAAGACGAAGTAGCTGTGGCTCTTTTACAGGCTGAGGAAGTTTATGAACTGTCCCTACAGGATTAAGGATTTCTGACTCTGATATTCCGAAAATAGTCAGTACACCTTGCTGCGGCATAGTGAGTAAACTTTTAGCCACTTGCAGCATACAAATATCAGCATTATTAAAAGATTTGCGGCAGGTAATCATATCCTGAATTTGATGAATTAGTGCCAGTCCTGCAAACTGGATAACGCGCACAATAAAGTCACTGCGGTATTCCAAAATCATTGGGAAAGCATTTAGATAACCCCTAATGAGGGCAATAATTGAAGGTTGTAAACTCTGCAACGGTGTCAAAGCCAGATGTAGAGATTCTTGTAACTCAATGGTGGGATCTACGACGAGGCTATTGAGCCAAATTCGTAAATAGCTTGCTAGTAAAGTTCCTAAATCAAAAGCTGGATCTCCCCAAGAACAAGCTTCCCAATTAATTAGTCTGACTAGGCAATTGTCTAGTTTTTCCCACCTGGAATGAACCAAGATGTTGTTCAATTTCAGGTCGTTGTGAGTCAAGCAGCAAGGATTCCAGTCATACGCCAAATCTGCGATCGCAGATTCCAAACTCTCCGATTGCTGGTAGAGTAGATAAAATTTCAGCGCATCCGTGGGAACCGTCCCAAAAATCTCCGGCCCAATTGACTCTAACCCTTGCGCCGGATTGTAAAAGCCATAGCGAAACTCTCCTTGGGGAGCAGTTGCCATAAAATCCCGATATTCTCGGCGGTTGTAGGTTGCGCGATGGAGTCCCGCTAAAGTAGTGCCGATCGCAGTGGCAATTTCTTGTGGAAAAATATCATTATTGTGGTATAATGTCGCAAGTTCCCGATATTCACTTGAGTAATTGCGGACAAGGATGGAATTTTCTTCGTCGAAATGAACTACCAACGGTGCGATCGGGGAAATATTGCCGAGAACTGGAAACTGTTGGAGCAACTGATGAAATAGCCACTCCTGAAACAATTCATGAGGAGCGCCGTCATTGCTTTTAACGTTACGTTCTTGTTTAATAAGCAGTTTACGATTATCTGCTAGAGTCACGAGTAAATCGAAACTGTTCTTACTACTTCCTGGCAACTCAGATTTATCTGATGCGTCATCTTCTGAGCTACACAGCCCCGCTTCTTGCAGATACTGGATAACGTTATGAGAAGACAGTGATAATACCATGTATTATTTCCTACTTCATTAAATTACTTTAACTTATCTGTGTCGGTATTTGCTTGTACTTAGCAGTTGTCGGTAGATAGTGAATAACAATAAAGATTTGTACAATCTACTAATATCCCATCTTTCCGATAAAAACCTGCCAAAATGGTACAAAATCCTTTATAGTTACTTTAAAATTCACTCCTAGATACGGTGACATCTTTACACTTTATCAGCATAGTTACTTAGATACATCTAGAGCAAGTTTTGTGGTAGAGCCTTTTGATGTATAAGCATCTTCAGCAAAAAACTGATTGGCGGCAGATGTTATTTGATGCTCAGTAGTCATCCTGAAAGCAGCGAAGAATTTCAGTAATCCTTCGCAGTAGGAAGCATGACATTCAACGCTATTATTTTTATTTATCATCCCAAAGCCAAAAAAACCGGAATTTTTAGGCAATTAGTAATTATTTTTTTCTTTAATTTTCAGAATTGATGCCTATAAGCCTTGTTATTACGTCATTTGTCTCACTTACGTATTGTAAATGGCTATAGGCGATCGCAGACAACGGTTACATGAGTGCATCTTATGGAAATGTACTTTTGTCAAGGATGTTGAGCGAATCAGAAACCTCTACAAGTAACTCGTGAGTTAGGCAAAAGACCACTTGCCGCTTATGACCGAGGCTACGGCAACGCCAAATTCGTCCAAACTCAACGTCCAAGCTACCAAAACAAAACTCTGACAATGCACAACGACCATTGCGAGATAGTGTTAAATTGCTACTCCATAATTTTGAACGAGATTGGATAGATAATAGGTATAAAGTAGAAGCTTTGTTCCGTATTTTTTTTGGTTTGTACTCTTGTGACAGTTGTGGTTGGCAAAAGAGCTTAATTTTTTCACTATAAGCTGTTACGCAGCTTATTTGTATAATATAAAATTAAGTGACTAGCTATGAATAGGGATATATGCCAGCAAAAAACCATCTATCTCAAGAGCAAAAAGAAAGACT
>NZ_JACJSF010000110.1 GCF_014698035.1 Desmonostoc muscorum FACHB-395 | reverse complement strand
TCTGACTCAGTTAGCACAAAGAATATTTTTGTACCTACCTCGTTTTGACTAAAATATTCTTCGCTTTGCAGATTCAGTAAAACTGATTCCCCTGCTAAGTCTTGAGTTAGAACATTTGCAGATAAGGACACTTTTTGATTTAAGGCTATTTGTAGTGTCATTTTTTACAGTAAATATCGAGTCTGGTTAATTAGTGTTCATTAAGCTGTTACTTCGGACTACCAATTGCCTTACAATTACGTCAAGCTTAGGTGAGGTTGGATCGTCACAAGTTCAAAGGTTGGTATTCACAACTACTAAATACACACTTTAGGTAGTGTATAACAATACCTTCGCTAAAAATAGAGGTGGTCTAGATTGGGCATCAACCAAAACCTGTAACTTTTGATGAGAATTCCACAAATTTAGTCAAACGTGGAATTGGCAAAAGTTATTGGCATCACCGTGCCAAAACGGAAAAATTGTACGCTAAGGCAGAAAGTCTTTGTCTGTCTAGATTTGGGGATCTATTAACTTGCGCCAGCTTCAGCCGCCGCTACATCTGGTTTAGGCTCTTTCGTCTTCTTTTCAAAAATCTGGATTCCCGCGTCAATCACTTCAAACCCGTTCTCTGTGCGTTGGCCAAGCTTCCCCGATACAGCCCCAGCCCAGTCTGCAAATTCTGAGGCGCTAGCCTCAGCCTTACGCCAACTTTTGGCGTTAACTTGAGCGGTGAAAACTATACCGTTCTGATCGGTCAACTCGATTTGAATTGTCTCCCATTTGCTCCCAATAATTTACCAATTATTGAGAAATTCGCTTAAAAGCTTTTAAGCTCTGTAATCCATCTTTTTTTGACGCACAGTACGCCATATTTGGCGGAAAGTTTTTGAGAGTCAAAACCGAAAAAGAAAAAATAGCCCTCAAAAAGACTACGGAATAACTACATAAGCACGACAATAGCCGCCTAACAGTTAACAGCTACAACTGCGGCGGCTATTGTTCAAATATTGTTCGCTCAATCTCCTCCAAAAATCGCATCCAATTCTTGAGACGAAGCCTGACCTTGAACTATTGAAGCAGGTCTGATTGAATCAGCCGCTTCCCCTGGAAGCTCAGGCGACTCTAAAACATTACTCTTGTAGCTTGGGGCATTGACAGTTACAACTGGTGCAGTCAACGCTGGCTGTGACAAGACAATGTAAACATCACTTATTACATAGGCTTTATGTAGTTTACCAGTATTGAAATAGTAGTTCTAAATACTTTGCCCAAGTGGTAGCTGTTGGGTAGCTCAACTGGTGACACACAGCTACCAGTTGAGTAGTAAAAAAGCGAGTTGTTGAAAATTTGATCATTCCCCAACTGGTAGCTATACAGTAGCCCTACTGCTACCAGTTGAGCATAAGAAATGTAGAGAGAAATTCTGGCGTAATGCTTACTGACTATGACTTACAGCAAATTTTGATCGCCTGTTGAATTCTCAATAACTTCAAAATTATTGAGAACGTATAATACACTGGTGTTGCAATTATACTTCAATAAGTCTTTCATTAACTTAAGCCAGCCCACTTAACATCCGATTTTTTTTCTTCATGCCTGAATAGAAATTGTTCATTTTACAATCTCCACGCTTGTCAATAGAGATGAAACTTGTTTTAAGTAGTGAAATTGTCTGATTAATCACAGTTACAAATAGCAGACATTTTGCACCTAAAACCCCGATTCTTGTGCAAGATGTCTGCTATTTTGCACAGCTTATACACGCTTTTAACTGTTATAGCTGTCAGGAAACTTTGATTATTCACTACAAAATGTCTGCTATTTAGAACATCGCTTTGACCAAAAAATTGGTATCTAATACATACACCAATTAGCTTTTAGCCATTTTTATCAAACTGGCTCATTCTCAATAACTTTAAAATTATTGAGAATATATAATACCTTTGTGTTGCAACTGTACTTCAAAGAATCGCTCAATCGAGTAATTGCTTGAGCAAGTGAATCTGTAATTCCAACTGTGAGACAGAGTAAATCACAGCAGTCTTGAGAGTGTCGCTGTCAGCACCCTGACGCTTCATGACAAAAGGCCCCCAACACATTCTCAAAGTACTCAAAACAATTTTAGTCAAACCTCTGCCCGACATTTTACGCTCTCGCTCTCGTAAAAATTGCAGCAACTGGCCATCGCTACTGTCGTGACTACGCTTAATCGAAAGCACTTCTAAATCAGGTTGCTCCATGTCCTGTATTCCTATCGAATTAGAGGGATTTATAAGTAAGCCATCGTGTTGATTGATATCAAATTTCCATGACTGTCAAAATGCGCCGTAAACTACCCCTAGTATCCCTCTATTGTACCAAATGACAGTCGTTTGACAGTCAAATCTCGAAACCCCAATGACTGTCAAACGACTGTCGTTATGTACCCTAAAGGTGCTTTTGGGCGTATTTTGACAGTAGGCAGTAAGCGCGATTTCTCCCCCAAAAGTGGATTTCAGGCATTTGTATAAGTGATACCATACTCACTATGGTTTCATGCCCTGCGGGTGGCTGCGCCATCTCTCGCTGCGCTCGTGACATGAAACCGCCGTTCGCCCTACGGGGGTTTTTCGTACTACAAAAGTACTGCATTTGTAGCATAAATCTTTGATGTCGCCACTAACGATTCTTAGAATTGAGAAACTAAAAACATTCGGCAACGTTGCCGGAAGTGATGACCATGTTACCAGGAATAGAGAAACACCCAACGCAGATCCAACTAGAGAGAATGTCCGGTTGATTGGGGGAGAAGACGACCGCGCACTCGAAGAGATAGTTAAAGAAAAAATCTCTACGCTACTGCATCGCCCTCGGCATGATGCAGTGTTATGTACCGAAATGTTTCTCTCGGCATCGCCTGAATATTTCCGCCCCGTTGATCCATCTCTGTCTGGGCAGTGGTCTGATTCACTGATGCAGCAGTGGGCGATCGCATCTCGTGACTGGCTGGCTCAAAACTATGGGTCAAAGTGCGTCAGGGCAGAGCTTCACCTAGATGAAAGTACCCCACACATTCACGCCTACATCGTGCCAGTGAACGATAAAACTGGGAGAGTCAGTCATGACGCGATGTTTGGCGGTAGAGGTGGGCAGGGAAGAATTAAGTTATCCAAGCTCCAAGATAGTTATGCTGCTGCACTTGCTCCTTTGGGCATTGAACGGGGGGTCAAGGGCAGTAAGGCAACCCACACCAAAGTAAAGGAATATTACCAAGCCGTTAACAGTGAACCACTAAACAACGTCTGGTCGAATAAAAAACTTGAACCCGAACCTTTTGAATCAGCTACAAATTACGTTGCCCGGATTCAGAATGATCACCAATTCCATGTCCTCAACCACCAACTGGCTGACCGCGCTTTCATGCAGGAGCGATTGGAGAGGGCAGAGCAACGGGCTAGGGCTAGTGAGAAGGAACGACAACGGCTAGAAGAAATTCTGCGATCGCTGGAATTGAAAACTCAACAACTGCGCGACTTGGCTTTAGAGGATGTCGCTTGGGAACTGGGGCTAAATTACGAGCGTGAGCGGTGGCGGGGTCACGGACACATCATTAATATAGATGCGGAAAAATTCTATGACTTTGCTCCCGAACACTCCAAAGGCTCTGGCGGTGCGATTGATTTGGTAATGCACGTTAATCAATGCAATTTTCGGCAGGCGGTTGTCTGGTTACATGAGCGATTCGGTGAAGCTGGAGTAGAACGAGCAGCGATCGCTCACGTTAAGAACAGGGCGGCTGACATTATCCAGACTGAACCACGTCCCCAATTCGCCCCACCTGTTGAGGATAAAGCTAACTGGTCTGCCGTTGAGCGTTACCTCACTCAAAACCGGGGCATCCGCTCTGATTGTGTACAAATGCTTCATAACCAGGGGCTAGTTTACGCTGATCAGCAACAAAATGCTGTGTTCGTCATGCGGAATCTTGATGGCCAACGTAACGGTGCATTCTTACGGGGAACTAGGGGCGAGAACAACAGCTTTCTTGGATACTCTAAGGGTACTAAGCGCAGTGATAGCTGGTTTTACTTTCACTTGGGGGGCAAGGCTACCGATAAAACCTCAACAGCGATTCTGTGCAAGTCTCCCATCGATGCTATTTCAAGAGCCATGCTGGAATATCTTATCAGGGGGGATGTTCCACCCGAACGAACAGTCTATATGGCTATTGATGACATCAAGAGCTTACCGCTTGAGCGATTGCAGAAAGT
The DNA here is from genome assembly GCF_014698035.1 of Desmonostoc muscorum FACHB-395. Lineage (GTDB taxonomy): Bacteria > Cyanobacteriota > Cyanobacteriia > Cyanobacteriales > Nostocaceae > Nostoc > Nostoc muscorum_A. Next base: position 21,249 of record NZ_JACJSF010000110.1, on the reverse strand, counting down.
TCCTAATATACTGGTGGCGTTTGGTAACGATAAAAGCTCTGATGCGGCAGCACAGCGTGTATTAGAACTAATGCCACAGTCCCAAATCAAAAAATCTAAAGCCAGTGATTGGAATCAGCAGCTACTCGATTATGGGCAGCAGTTAAGGCAACAGCAGCAACAGCAAACAGAAGATGATTTGAGCCTTTAAGGGAATGACACAAGGTAATCAGTAAAAGGGTATTTCAAGCTTTATATTCTCCAATTACCTCAATAGTACCCATTATGTTTTCGTTCAACTGTTCTAGTTCCTCGGCTGGAATCCACCATTCTGTATGATATGAAGCTCCAACTTGATGAACTTCATATTTATCCATAAATTCTTTTTTGACTTGAAAGCGCGTTACATAACCCACACCACTGTCACGAACATTCCATTTAGTGGCTATTTCCTTTGCATATTGCTCGTTAGTCACTGGGTAAAAAATCGGCTGTTCTGGCAGGCGTGGCGGCCATTTCTTGTAACCACTTTCTTTTACTAACTCCAACTCCTTGGGGCCTGTTGGTCGATACAGAGTTACTGTCTGTTCCATTTACTCACTTAGTCACTTTTGTAGTACTAGTGTAGCTTTTCTGTATTATTTTTTCAGATGCTTACTTCTAAAATCTCAATTTTGGCTCAAAAAACTTTCCGCCAAAGATGGCGTACTGTGCGTCAGAATTCAATATTATTATTCCGTGAAAGCATAATGTCACTGTGATATTTAAAAATGCAGAATTTAGGTGATTGGACTTTGGTATGCCATAGCCCTGCTATTGGCGTGCCAAAATTGAGCCAGTTTTAGTCCTAATTCTCAATAGTGATAATTAGTTGAGAATTGAGGTTTCAAAATTCCATTGGTTTACCATTGATTTGCCATTGAGATGCCATAATGGGAGCCAATTTTTGATAATACATAAATTTGCCATAATTCTGCCATTAGGGTAAGTTTTTAGTTCGCATACGAAGTTTTTTTAGACGAACTCTCTAGCGTTTACCAATTTGTGGCAGTCAAGAAAAATGACGATAAAACCAGTCAATAAAAAAACGAAATTGATAATGAGCTAGGGGTAAGCTATGTCTACCCCAAAATCGGACATACTAGAATGAGTTATTCTCATTAACTTTAAGTACAGTCCTGTTTATTGTGGATGCCAATTCAATTTTGCAGCAAGCTTTAAGTGACTTCTGCTCACAAGTGCTTCTTGATACAAGTTTTGTGGCGAAGGCGTTTAAGCAGATACATCAGATGAAGCGGGAGTTTGGAGAAGGGTATGCCTTAATTAATGTTGGAGAGTTTCACCCAGACAAAGGCTCGTTCATTTACCCAAATAAAGATGGACTTGAGACTTTGTGGCTGGATGAATCAACAACTCATAAATACCTAAATAAAGAAATTGCCACTAACGTTTTGAATGTTGTTGATTTGGAATCCTGCCCAGATCACCAGGAAGTTTTCATTTTCATGGGGAGTATTGATAATGGTGATGCTGTAAAAGTTGGTCGATACAGTATAGCTGTCATGAGTATCTATGTTACTGACCCCTACCGCATCAAACCCTCATCAATTACATCTAAGCAAATTGAGAAACGGTTGCGACGGATGGCTACTAGCGGAGTCCGTCTGCTGATTCTCGATACGTCTAATCCTGATTTTATGGGTAAGAACCTTGCAAAGTGGCTGCGTGAAATCAAGAGGTTAGGAAATCAAGCATCTCTTCACTTTAGTGTCATGATAGATGCTACTGATGAGTTTCCAGCAGTTCTCCCGCCAGATTTGCGCTCGGACTCTTGGACTATCAGGTTTGGTAAGTAGAGGAGCAACTGCATTACACGTATTAGCCCAATAGTGTAACTTGATCCGGTCGGTGTGCAAGCGGATTGTTATGCAACGCTTTTCCCAAATGCTTTACGAAAAATGATCTTATCATCTCCTGCTTTGTAGAACTCCCGAATCCGAGCTTCCTCGTCATAACCATTCTTTCGATAAAATGATCGGACATATTCAAAGCTCTCAAGACCGGACGTTTCCACTAACAGCACACGTTCACCGCGATCTGCTAGTACTTGTTCAACATGACGAAGCAAGATACCACCACGTCCAAGTCTTTGACGATCAGCAATCAGATAGAGATTCCATGTCCCTTGAGTCATTCGTTCCGGCGCAACATACGCCACGCCTACTACCCCATTATCGTCGTCGGTAAACCACAAATCTTGACTCTCCAGTTCGCTATTGAAGTGTTGCTCCAGCATTTGGGCGAGTTCTTCGGTTTGATTTGGCTCGAATAACCCAGACGCTTCCGCCAAAGCTATCAAGGTAGGTGTGTCACTGGGCGTAATCAGTCGAATCATAGGTTTTTGGTTAAGGAATACTCAGCACAAATCATTGATGGCTGAATTTATTAAGTTGCAGACAGGTATAAATTAACCTCTCATCGAGAATTTTAGCGGTATAACGTTCCGTTTCACCCCCTGCTAGCAACCTCTCGGACTCAACCAAGCATCTGTCAGCAGTCGGGTCTTGCGGGTTATTCTGCCACTGGCAACTACTTTCAGGCTTTCCTAAACAGTTTGGATACAACTCCTTTCAGAATATATGGTAGTAGCTTCGGAGCGGGTAAGAAAACAATCCCTAACTGCTGCATCAATCCGAGTGCATCGCCTTGCCCCCAATGCTCCACGATCTTTCCCGACTCGACTCGATCGATGTGCATGATCGACAAATTGATTTGTTTACCTGTTGGCGGAAGACCTTGAAATTCTCCAAGATGTGTGGCTGTGAATCTTCCACACGTTACAACCCTATCGCCTGAAACAATAACCTCATCAAAAATGTGCTGTCCCTGACCGAAGGCTAAATAAAACGACATCCCAAACTGCTTAAACCCTGCCCCGTCCAATGGCTCAGGTACACCCGCTAGATGAGCAACAAAGTTTGGAGCCAAAAGCTCTAAGGCTTGCTCCATTTTGCGATCGTCAAAAGCTTTGTAGAACTGGAGAACGAGGGCTTTGTTTTGTTCAGTCAGCATACAAAATTTCGTTTTGAACTAGATTGTAACGCGGTGATTACGAGAACTTAACCGGGCTTTCTAACCGACTTGAAAACACTACCTCAGCGATCGCACTTCAACCGAGTTCCCAACAAACAATTCCAGCCAGTTGGGGTAAATATAGCGAACGGCGGATACCCTTAAGTAGTTTTTTTATAAAACAGTAAGCTAACGGGTGGCAGTGACCACCCATTTTTATGAGCCAAAGTGAACCTCCCTCTCGGCGGCTGGGATTAGCATCTCAAGTTGCGCGAATTCGCCCAAGGTCAAAAACCCGTGCAGTTCTAAATAAGAAGAGATTTCCATTTCGCTCAAAATCTCTTTAATCACTTCCCAACTCGGATTAGGGGATTCCAAGATACAAGCGATCGCTTCTGAGGCTAAAACCTTGGAATCTTCGTCAGATCGCACAGACTCGGATTCACCCGCACCACTTTCTAGCTTTGATGCACCAGTGACGCATGAGTTTTCCATATCTAGCAAGGGTTCCGCACCACTTTCTAGCTTTGACGCACCATTTCCGCAGAACTCACCGCAGCAGTTTTCCTTATTTTGCAAGGGTTCCGCACCACCCGCATCAGTTAGAGGTGAATTCTTTTCATCTTTATACGTTGAGGAAGGGGATAGATCAGGTTTTTGTTCTTCCTCTTCAATGTTTTCCTGAAAATCTTCTAAAGTGGTGCGGGTGGTGCGGAAGTCCTGATTTTGCGAGGTTTCTGGTGCGGGAAGTGGTGCGGAAGTGGTGCGGGTTTCGTCTAATGTGGTGCGGGTAACTGACAAAATGCCAATACCCTTCAGTACTGGGATGTTTCTTTTAGCAATGTCACAGTACCTAGTTCCCTTGACAGCCTTGGGGAAGAGTTGAGAGATGCGTGGGATTATTTGGTTGATGCCCTTCACGTTTTTATCGCTGGGGCGAACTTGGTCGATCCACGTTCTGCGGTTGCCCTCATCTATGGTCAGCGTTCCATTATCGATATAGTGCTGTTCCAGCATTGACCATAAAGCCCGTGCGGTAATTTCCCCATCAGGCACATAACCTATATTTGCGCTCTCTATGAAGTCAAAAAGATGATTATTCTCTCTCTGAAGGTTGTGGAAAGCGTCGGTTGTGCATTCATAATCGATACCTGACTCTATAAGGTTGTTGAGTGCTTTTAGCATTCTATTTAGGAATGCTGGGGCAACATGCGTTCTAATAAACTCTGGATCGTAGCGAAATCGGGGGTCGCCTTTTATCTCGCTTGGATTATTTGGCGAAGGATTATCTACAAAGGTTTTCCTGAATTCTAGAATTGCAATCCTATCTTTGATTGCTTGTATTACGCCTTGAAAAGCGGGAGTCTCGTTTAAGTTGAAAATACCTATTGCGTTAGAATAAAATTCTATATGGTCTTTCCCTTTCTGTTCGCAATGTAGTGTATCTCCAGTGACAAATAATTTTAAACTTTGAAGTCTATCAATCCTAGATGTTTGTGGGTTTTCAGAAGCCCAATTAATTCGACTATATATAAGTGGAGCTAACCCGAACTTTCTGCCTTCGTCGTAGGATTGGAAGTCACCCAAGGAGACAGAAGTTAATCCGTTTTTCCCATAAATGGTTGATACACATTCGCGTAGGGCATCTTTACCATTAGAACCAAGACCAATTGCAAACATTGCTTTTACCTCTCTGCCTCTAAATTTTCTAACAGTTTTCAGGTCAAGGGATGCAGCAATATTTCTAAGAAATATTTCTTGTTGTGGCTTGTCTAAGCAAGCTAAAAGTTGCTCACAATATGTATCGTCAGCCGACGGGTCATATTCAATTAACGGTTCATAAATGAAGTAGTCCTGGGGCGTATGCGGGTCTAATCTTATTGTAAAATCCCTGCCTTCCCACTCAACCCTGACTATCCCATTAGTGCAATTTACGCCAGGAGGATTGATTAGTTCTGGGTCAATTTCTGTCCCCATTTTTACCCATTCCAAAACCTTCTTGACTGAACTAGGTGAAGCATAAGGACAAGATTTTTTACCCTGTTCGTTCTCGACCACAAAGGAATTGCAAAAGTCATAAATTCTTTTGCGCTCTGTGGAATCTGGAGAGTGTTTGTAGTGGTTGCCAGTGTGGAAGTAAAGCTTATCAGCAGCACAAATCCAGTTCTTATCTCCATAAAGAGCTTGAAAAGCTTGCTGAGTGAAGGCTACAACCGGATTTTGGTCATCACTATCAATGACATTTACCTCTGCCAGTTGCGTTAGCGCAGCTTGCTGTAGGCATCGCTGCGCTACGGCCGCGTGAATCTCCTGCTCTAACCGACGGATAAATTCTGGTGTTTCCATCTGCCCCAAGATTTCTTTGATATCACTTGATTTATATGGTAAATCGGGGCAGATGTCGTGAGGGTTAATTCCAATAAATCCAATCCCAACCTCGGCTGCACACTCCTGGCAGGTCTGGAGTTTTTTCAAGCCAGTGTCATCGGGGTCATGCAGAAAAATGATTAATCCTATGCCTGAATCCTTGATAAGTTGGTATTCTGGCAGGATTGATTTTTTGTCCCAGGCGCTACCTTGGAACGTAAATCCAGCTAGCCCATGCTCTCGACCAACTTCAACGCACCCCTCCCCCTCGTGTTGGAGTAGTGCCGGGGTTCCTTGTACAGATTTACTAGCAGCGATCGCTTCATCAATGCGGTAAGCTTTCCAGGGTTCATCCCCTTTTCTCATCTCTGGAGTGCCGTCCGGGAGCCTGTGCCATTGGCGGAAGGATTTATCTTTTCCCTTCTCTTTGATGTAATCCGCCCATTCATAGCGAATTACCCATTGGGTTTGTGAGTAAGGATAGATCGTTTGTGTTGCATTCCCTGGTATTCCCTTTGGTAGCTTGCAAGTTATGTTTTGAGTTTGGGGTATGTCAGTCGCCGCTTGGGTCAACATCACCAGTGCTAATTCACCATCTGGAATTGGCGCACTTTTGGGCAAGATTCTCTTGGGGTTGGGTATTTTCGCTTTTGGGGAAGTTGTATAATTAACCCCTGCTCTTTCTGCTAAGACTTCAGCCCAAGGTTTAATCGCCTCCCGGATGTCTTTGCACTCACACTGGTTAAAGCAGCTGTACTTCCCAGTTTCTTGGACAATGGATAAATTATGCCCACCGCAAACTGGGCAGATGTATTTATTTTTCTCTCTGGCTGGTTCTAACTGGTCTACAAAATTGCGAATATCAAAGGAGGCGAGTGCTTGCTGATTGGAGAATTGTGCAACCATTACGCGATACCTCCTTGAACATTATTTAATTTTTGACAATTGCTTGATACATAAGTTGGCGATTGTTTCGGTTGAGCCAGTGCATAGTTAGGCTGATGAAAGCGATCGCTGTTCCAGACTGTAAAAGACAAGATTGAGTAGCACCAGTCTGGTTTACCGCAGTGGGGGCAAGCGTTAACAATAGTTGCGAATAGCAGCTTGCTGGTAGTTTCAGTATGAAATAGCTGTTTTTTTGACACTTTACAAATCCTCCATTATGTGGGTTGGAGGAATTGGAGCTATCCCGTGGCAGTAATCTTCTAGTACAAACGTTCAAAAATCACGCTTTGCTAAAATTCCTGAAACGCTGTTGACATCTGGTGAGCCAGTATTACATTGGCTTTACACCTGATCGTGTAAGATAAAATTACTATTAGGGATATTAATTAGGCGACCAAACCCAATTCCCAATTCCAATTGAATGAAAATCTGAAAACCTCGGTCTCCCAACGGGAAACGAGGTTTTCAACTTTTAGCCTACTTGTACTTGGATAACCAAGCCCTAACAAAGTTGTTGACTTCCGACTCTGTAATGACAAATGCACTGCCTTTTCTCCTGAGAACTAGAACTCTCATATCTCCTATCTCCGTATAAAGATGTTCCTTGTGATTTGGCGATGCCTTAGTGGGAGGACATAAAACCAAAACTTTTGCTGTGGGAGTCTTTTGAGCCTCACGGGAGGTCATCAAAAACTTATCTTTGTTCTTGTTGAGCCACTTTTCATAATCTGCTAACTCAACCAGTGGGCAAGGGTTCCATAGTTTCAATCCATTATTATCTTTGCGCTTGACCTGTAAAACCTCTCTTGCTTCGTTGTAGACAATTTCCCTATCTCCTTTTGACCGGATCGAGATAAACAGGTGAGTTGTTCGTGGAAATCTCACAAACAAGTCGATAGGGTTGTTGTTTTCTACCGGAAGTGTTGGGAAAACTTGCACTCCTTCGTTTTCAAACTCGTGGAAAATTGAGGTTCCTAATCTTTGTAACCTTACCAGTTTTTGAGTTACTACCAACGGCTTGTAAGCCAATCCAAAAATTAACCAACCTAACGGATGCATGGCACCACCCGTACCCAGCGCAAGACCACCAGCCGCTAGAGCAACGGTGGATTGATAATCTATCGCCTCCCTAATTTTTTCAAACGCTGCTTCGTTGTGCAGTGGGAGTTGAAAATTTGCTGTTGGGTCTTTCAGGGTAGTCATTGGAGACTTTAAACATTAATGATGATCTAAAATCAGCACGAACTGTACTGATTCTAATGCTTGTGGCTTTCGTCAGTCATGGTGTACCCTTATCTTTTTTGTCCTTCGGTGCTGGTGTTTCACCTTGCCGAGATTTTACTGCTTCAGCGATTAGGATTGCTCCCATCTGACTAAGCGATCGCATTTCTGACTCTGCCATGTTCTCTACAGCTTCTCCTATATCATCTGGCAGCACAACCGATATTCGTTTACTCATAATCTCATTCTGTGAACAATTCATAGAATACTACTTCCTCCCATTAGTTTATTTCTTGTTAGACAGTAGCATTTTACTACTTCGTAGCAGTTGACGCAAAATGCACACTTTGCTACCATAGCATTATCAAGCCAAAAACAGCCACTCAACAAAGGCAACAGAAGCCAGAAAGTGATGCTATGGCTTGCCCCTAACTGGATATCTGGATTTAAGGCGATTGAGCCTCTAAATTCTCCAAAGCCAGAAAAATCAAGACTTTTACCAATCATCTGAACCATGACAACGACATACACCAATGCCAAAAACTGGCTAGTTCAAGCAGACTTGTTAGCCAAATCCGGGCTAACTGACCTCATCGCCGGAAAAGACTCAGGCGCAGGGTATGGCAAGGCAATCATCGGTGATTTTTCGATCATGATGCCTGCCGCATACTCACTTGTTCGCAACCGCAACATCATGCACCACGAAACCATCTCAAAAGATGGGGCATGGGTGCGTTATGTACAAGGTTCTCGCCTGGACTTAAAAGATGTTCAATTTTTCTGGGGCAGTGCGGCTCTAGCTCAAAGTGACCACACCCTGCTACACGAAGATAAAGCGAAAAAAGCAGAACTGGCACTAGAAAGCATTCTTGCAGACTTAGCAGTTTTGAATATTCCTTCGGGGGTCAAGCTTTCAATTAGTTTGAGCAACCATAACCCAGAACGCTGGGCAAGTGAGATTAAATGCAGGGTTGAAGGGACTCATACCTTTGAGCATCTGCACCCTGTAACTCGTTCCATTGTCAGCAAGACAGTTGACATCGTGGTGACAGGCATTTACCCCGAAGGATTTGGAAGCATTGCCCACTGCTTATTCGGTGAAGCATCCCTGGTACTTGACCCGTCAGAATTAGCGATCGCACTCGATATCGGTTCATCAACTTGGTTGATTACCGTGTTTAACGGTAGCGGTGCAGTCATAGACCGCCATCTAATTGAGGGTGGAGCCGGTGAACTGCATTCGATGATTGCAGAGGCACTAGACAAGCGAAACGACCGAGTGAGTTTGCTGTCCAAGGATGTGAAACACTCGCCCAGCTTGGTGAACCAGGGCATTCTAGAAGGGACTTTCACTTATGGCGGCAACCACCTCACGGGTAAGAAGTTTGAAACCGAGTACAGCCAGTGTCTAGACGAATGGTGGTCAAACAGGATTGAGAAATTCGCCAACTTTGTGACTGCTGGCAATTATCTAGACCGCGCTAAATACCTTGTCGCCTGGGGTGGGGGTGTTTCGCTGCCAGTGGTGGATCAAAACTTAGCCGGTTTAGGCTTTGTGATTTTGAACAATCCCCAATTCATCAATGCCTTGGGGTTGAAACTATTAACTCAAATATCAATTGGAGCTTAGTTAATGAATTACGAATCTCGGCGTATAACCATCTCCTATCTAGCAGTAATTGAATTGTGCAAGATGTTTGATTTACCCCAAGATGCACCGACACAAGCACTTTCAGCAGGTGTAGAGAAGCTGATTTTTCAACACGGCAATGTTCAAACAACGCCAAAACCCGAAACAGCAACATCTACACAGCCCAATAAATCGGCACTTAGCGCAATGGTCACTAATTTCAAAGGGGCAGCATGACCAAATACAGATTTAGAAACACGGTTTTAGGCATTGGAGCAACAGCAGCAGCGATCGCTTTTGGCTATTTCGGAGTGCAGTACTTCGGTCGTAACAATATGTTCACCATTGCCGCAGCCGTGGGTGGTGGAGGGGCAATCAGCTATGTACTTCAGAAGCCGAGTCAGCCAGAAGCGCCAAACAGTGAGCCAGAAGCACCAACCGCACCAATCAAAACCCAAAGGAGAAGAAACAAGTCATGAGCGACCAAGACACTGTGCAGACACAACCATCGCTAACAACAACCGAAATCATGACCATCATCCTCGGTTGCGAACAGACTTTAAGGTTCGTGCAAGCATCCCCAAATTATCAACAAATCGAAGCCTCCGAAAGGTTCAGTACATCGAATGATTTGCGTCTGGGTGATGCTGTTCAGACGCTTGTTGAAGTTCACGAAGCGATTCTAAATATCGAGTTTTATTCCCAAGTTGAGGGACAAACAAATGCTTTCAACGACAGCCTTACAGCGTAACCATTTGTACCAATTCCGTGGTCAACAATTGCGCTACAGCCACCGTTCTAATTGTCGAGTCAATGCCCCTTTCATATTCAATGACTCGAAAGGCAGAAGAAAAGAATTAAGCCAAAACCAAGTGCAGAGGGAGGTTTTTGAACTTGTTGAGTTTTGTGAGAACTGATGATGAAGCGATTGCACCGACGACCAATCATTGCAATCGCCCCACTTCGGGACGTATCTCTCGCCGCAAAAACGAAAGTACACAAGGATCTTAGCAGCATGGCACTCGATTACAAAAATCCCAATGATTGGGGACGCTGTTCTTTCACTGATAATGCTTTGAAACTCCAGCAATTTAAGGCTCTTAACCCAACAGCTACGAAGCGCGAAATAAATAGTTTTCTTTGCAGCCTTTACTTACCCCTCACTGGAACGGAATTCTTAGCAACTCATGAAACCATTGATGAGCATCCATACTCTGCTGCATTTGGTCAATTCTTGGGTAATGGGATTGACGCGGACATTGCAAATATCTTGGCGTTTGGCTGCAACAGATTTGATTTAATCTCTGAAGATTTTGACGACCCCGTAAGGCAACTGGCAACGAGAATTTATAACCGATTTGAAGAGATGGGCTATTGGGATGAATTGCCCCAAGAATCCAGCGATATCAACTACGACTTAATACCTTATTAGGAGAATAAATGGCTAGAAATTACGGAGCAGCAAAACTCAAAAACCATATTCCCAACAATGCCCCCGGTACGTTAGGAGCAATGGGGAGACTGTTTGATGTCTCTGAATCTGATTTCAACAAAGCCCTCCTTGGCGACCAAACGGTAATCACCAGAATTGCAGACATGGCGCGACTGTCTGACACAGCTAAGGCGAATTTACCCAAGGCATTGGAGGCATACCGGAAAATCATTGAAACAACTGGGGATGTAAACCAAGCTTATGCCGAACTGGTGCAACTGACCCAGAAGCACGGAACGCAAACCCTGAAAGCTATCAACACCAGTAAAACAGGAGAGCAGCGTTTCAAAAATGAGATGACCGAGATGCAGGCAGAACACGTCAACGCTACCACTGCCGAGGCAACCCGTCACGCTCAACGCTCATCCTTGATTCAGATATCTGGGGCCACTGCGGATTTAATGGCGATCGCAAAATATGAGGCTGATTTAATCAAGGCATCCAACAAAGTCCCAGAAGCCCAAGACGCAGCAGATCGCGCTTATGAAACTGCGGTAACTAGCGCACTGTGGACAAACGGTAGTGAAGCGAAAACCGACCGCATACCAAAGCCTAATTACTCGCGCACTGCTGGGATTAGCCGAGTAGGGCAGTGGTTCCGCAATTTTATGGGCATCTAACCCATAAGTAAGTCGGAAAGCCAGTTGTTAGCAAAAACTCTGGCTTTTTCTGTTTCACCCAGGTTCGGTAAACATGAATGAAATTGATTCCCTATTATCGCAGTTCCAAAACACCAGTGAACAGTCCACACCAATGCTCTGGGGTGAAACTACTTCAGAAAAACCGACCCCGGAGAGCGAAGATGGCGATCGCCTTGAGCAATCCATTCGTGATGTCTTCAGTAACAAACAACTGCTAAACAAAGCACTGGCTACATTTCTGGGTGTGTTTACTGCCAACGCTGGAGTCAGCCTACTAACGAGTTTGGGAATTTCCGCGATCGCTTCTGGCACACTGGGCAGCATTGTACTAGGGCTATTTTTTGCTGATACCCTTACTAAAATTCACTATGACGGCAGAATCCACATTGGTAAAGACTTCATGGTAGCGACCGCCCAAACCGCAAGTGTAGGAGCTTCGCTGTGGATTGCCTTTGATGAATATAGGGCAGTGTCTAATGCATCTAGTGTAGGTAAGACGCGGTTCTATCAAGAGGTGAAAAGCTACGAGGTTAAGCCAACTCCAAAGAATGAAACACCTTGGCTACTAATTGGGTTAGCTGGCTTTGGGTTGTTGGTGTTGGCAGCAATCGTCAGGGGGACAAACCAATGAAACGTAAGCAATTCGAGTCATACTTGCGTTCAGGAAGAGCGAACAATATCACTGTAGGGGTGCTGGCAACGATTGGCTTAATTTGTGGGGCAAAGTCATTTACCGGCACTCAAATTAGTTTGGTTGAATATTGCTTCATTCCCTCAACGCTCACCAAGCCGGTTAATCGTCAAAGGTACTGCACTCCCAACAAGCGTTACATAATGCCAGAGTCGGAGTTTTATGCTGAAGCTTATGCACCAGCTAACCCAGAGTTTCAGCGTGATAACTTCCTGCCAACCAAGGCTACCCGTTTAAGAATAATAGAACCAAGTAACCCGGATAAGTCTTGGTGGGGATTAGCTTCAGTGTTATTCGTTGGTGGAGCTTATGGGTTATCCAAAGCTAGGGAATGGCGATTAGTCCAACTAATGCCTTCAGTTAGGGAAGAAATTCGTAGCAACTGGTTAATTTCTAAACTTTGGTCAGGGTTAAGGCTCCATAAGGAAGCATATAGCGCCCAACTAGATTACGAATTCCACCAATGGACGGAGAATAGACGGGTAAGAGAGGCGCAGTTGTCAAAAATGACACCGCAAGAGTTAGCCATCTTTCAGGAGCAAGTGAGGTTAAGGGCTGAGGCAGAAGCACGGGCTTCTCTGCAACAGGCTAGTGGACAACCCGCCGGAGCTTTACCGGGACAGTCAATGCAGGATGTTGCCAGGGGCGACGATAAAGTGACTGGCACTGAACAGCAGACGCTACAACAAAATACGAATTGTAGCCTTGACCCATCAGAATCTCTTGCCCTCAATACTTTGCAAGCCCTAGCCAGAGCCGATAGTTCCACTGCTTTAGTTGCCGCACCAGGAAGTGGTAAATCGGTAACGCTCAATTACTTAATTCAGAAAATCTTGGCAGATTCCCCAGGTGCAGATATCTGGGTAATTAGCGCTAAGAATGATAGTTTTTGCGGTTTACGAGAGAAAGAAAGGGTAATTGTCTTTGACGGGGAAAACCCAGACCTAGCGAAAAAGGTAATTGATAACTTTTACACCTCGTACAAACAGCGTAAGCAACTACCAGAATCAAAGCGCGAATCCTTACCACCATTGATTCTAATTCTGGATGATTGGCTAGTAATTGCTGACTCATTAAGCAAGCTTTACTCTGATTGGAATTATGGGAGTAAATTACTTGATGTTTTACTGATTGGTCGAGAGTTTAATACTAAGTTTATTGCTTCCCTACAGTCTTTTAATCTGGCAGCATTAGGCATTGAAAAGATGGATGCCCAAACTCGTCTCTGTCTCAATTTATTGTTGCTAGGTAACAGGTATATCAAGAATGGAAGGGAACAAGAATCTTATGGGGTGCTGGAACTGATTTTAAATAGAGGTGACATTATTCCAGGTAAGCTTGAGCGGGAGCAAATTAAATCTAAATACTTGGATATTAAAGCAGTCTCTTATAAAAACTTGCGCCCAGTTATGATTGCTTCTGTTGGTGGTTTTGTTGTGGCATTAATGCCTCTTTTATCTAATCAAGTCAACTCGATTGCTTCGGAGCAGGAATATCTAGATAGAGTATTTGACCTGGAATTTAATCTAACTGCTGCTCACCATCACCAGCCGAAACCATTATCTGAGGTAGCTAAAAAAATTTATGAATACTTCCATAATGTGAAGAATAAAACGCCAAAAGCATTACGCGATTTGAAGAAAGCTGACAGGTTATCTGGTTATTCAGAATCAGAATTAATTGATGGTTTAGCTGAATTAGTTAAGAGAGAGAAGATAGATTCTGATGCTCCTGATAGCTACTCCCTGCCTGATTGGTGAAGGTAAGGCACTTGCCAATAATAAAATGCCTAGCCGTCGCTTTCGACCTCCGGTCGAAAGCACCTAAATCTCTCGGTTTTGCCAACAAAATTATTGAAACGGCTGGGCATTTTATTTCTTGGATCTCCCCAATGCCGTAATGCCGTGCTGAGAATCAGGTATGTTTTACGGGCTTTTATCGGTGTCTACGGCATACGGCAGCAATCACGGCAATCCATATCCAGTAGAGGTCGTAGCCTACGGCATGGTTACGGCATCGCCGACAACCACGGCAGAGACACCAATAATAAATCAGCCCGATAATTACCCAAAAGTTATTACAGAATTATCAAAACAATGCTGAAAATTGTAATCATTGAAAGAGAACCATTTACACTTTTAGGTATCAAGACTGCTATTTCACAATCTACAGATATAGAAGTAAGCGCTTCGGCGACGTGTGGAGAGATAGGTTTGAAGTTGGTTCAAGAAACTAAGCCTGATGTTGTGTTAGTCGATTTCCTATTACCGGATATGAGTGTCTTAGACCTTACTCGCTTAATCAAAAATAAAGGATATAGGAAGCGATCGCTCCGTCAAAAAGATAACGGGAAAAGTCAGATTAGGAACAGAGCCATCTACTTCGAGTTAACTGCTGCTGTTCCTACCCCTAAGAGCAAAATGGCCGCGCCAATTAATAAGAGAAAACTGGGTAATTCTCTAAAAAATGCATAAGCAAATATACTTGAGAAAACAGGTTCAAACATTACAGCTAATGTCACAATAATTGGTGATGTCCAGCGAAGTGACCAATTTAAAAATGTTTGACCAATAATCTGTGAGAATACAGCCATCAAAAAAATATATAGATAAACAATTGCAGGATAACCTGTATAACCACTATCAAAAAAATAGGGTAAAGGCAGTAAAATTAATGCTGCGGAGCCATAAGCAGTTACTGCATAAATTCCAGTACTCAATCCCTTACTTTGTGCTTCTCTACCTGCTAAGAAATAAAGGCTATACATCCATGAACCAATCAAGGCAAGAAAATTCCCTAAAAGTGGATTTTTAGCAAGATTATTTGCTGTTATGGCTCCATCATAACCAATTAATAATCCACCAATAAGTGCTAATGTTATACCTAATAGTGTCAGACGTGATGGCTTTTCTTTAAAAAATATCCAAGAGAGTAACACAACCCATATAGGGGTAGTAGTGACTATAGTCGCGGAAGCTGCTATCGATGTGTAAGAAAGAGATAAAAACCAAGTTACATAGTGAATTGCCAAACATATACCAGCAATCACAGCATAACTAAAAGCTTCTCGTGGAGATTTTAACTTAGACAAACCTCTCCATAATGGAAACATTAATAAAGAAGATATTATTAATCGAGAAGCTGATAAAAAAATGTGGAATCCAATTCCATTTAGTCCTGTTATTTGAGTTGAAAGTCTAACAAAAATAGCAGCAATAGAAATTCCCACGACTCCTATAAAAAGTACCAAACTAATTTTTATAGATGAAGGCTTTACTGATGAAAATATCATATTGTGAATATCCTAAGTCCTGAACAATTTGTTTGTTTTATATTGCTGTTCTATTTATGTAGCATAACAGCAATATACACTAGTTACAACTCGGTAAAGGTAATTACTAAAGTATCTCGGTATCCTTCTTTTGCAGTTAAACATGGACTAATAGGTGACACGCTATGTCTGAGCTTAATATCATCTAATAAAGCACAATCTAGAGACTTTTCTAAGATGTAGCTTAAAATAGGTTTTTTCTGACTATCATAAATATAACTTTCTCCGCCTATGACATTTTCTTTCCCAGCAAGCATTATAAATGCATAGGTAACACCGTCTCGGTGGATACCTTCTGGTGTAGGCAAACCAGAAAAATCTGAATTAGTAGTAATACGAAATTGATGAACTTCTAAATGCCAATCTCGGTTAGGTTTAATTTCTGTAAAAAGCTTAATCCAAAAATCAATGATGCTAACAAATACTAAGTTTGCTTTCGTCCGTTCTTCTAAAGGCTCATAATACCTATTTATTCCTCCATTTAATTCATTAAAATTTCTTTGTTGGTAATGAGGTTCTCGTTGTTTTTCAAACAATGTTCTAGACAGTTCATTGTACTGAAATACTGAATATCTACGATAACGGTATTTGCCATTATCATTCATATATTTATCTAGCTCTAAATTATTCCAGCTTTGTCTAAATTCCTGCCAGATAGTTTCCTCAAAAAGGAACTTGCTTTTAAAATCACATCCTTGAATAATACTAAAACCTCTATTTATTATTTGCTCTTTTATTTCTTTATTTAAAGCTTTGGGCATTAACAAACTATAAGTCATAAACACTCCTTTAAAATCTTATCAATCTGTACTGCACTCAGTAGTTTTACTGTTGCCGATGAGTTACACAATATCCGACTTATTCATGCAACACATCGACCTTTTCTGCTTGTTTGCGTGCAGTTTTCATACTTGGAGAATGCACTCAGGCGATCGCTTGATTGCAGAAAACTGCATACATAATTAACGTTGTTTATTATCCAAAGGTGTAGCTTTATTAGATACTTAAGTAATCTATATGAATCGCACCCAATGACGATCAAATACGGATTAAACAAGTGTTTGCAGTTCGGATTGACAGGGTTGCTGGGCTGCTTAAGTGTAAGTCTCTTCACTAGCGAAACTCAGGCACAGCAAAGTAACATCGTGCCTGATAACACACTTGGGGCTGAGTCCTCCCAAGTTATAGGCAACTTTCAGGGACAGCCCATAGAAGTAATTACAGGTGGCGCAATTCGCCAAATCAATCTTTTTCACAGCTTTCGAGAATTTAATATCAGCGAGGGACGTGGGGCTTATTTTTTAAGTCCTAGCGCCAATATTCAGAATATTTTGGCACGGGTGACAGGTAATAACCCTTCTGAGATTTTGGGTCAGCTGGGTACTTTCCAGATTATTAACGGTAGTCTAGTTGGTTCTAATGCCAATTTATTCTTGATAAATCCCAATGGGATTATGTTTTGGAAAAATGCCAGTTTAGATGTGCAGGGTTCATTTGTGGGGACAACTGCAAATAGCTTAATCTTTCCCAATGGGGTAGAGTTTAGTGCCACAAATACTCAAGCACCGCCGTTGTTGGCTATTAATGTACCAATTGGCTTGCAGTTTGGTTCGCAACCCGGAAGTATTACTAGTCAAGCAGTTAATGGCTTGTATGTTGGCTCTGGTAGCACCCTAGCACTTCTGGGCGGTGAAATTACCTTGGATGGTAGTTTTTTGTTTACTCAAAATGGACAAGTGAAATTGGCAGCAGTCGCTGGTGATACAACCGTTGGGCTGAATGTTAATAACTCCTCGTTGGGTTTTAAGTTACCAGAAAATGTAGGACGCGCACCCATCAATTTAATAAATGGAAGCATTGCCGCTACAGGTGGAAATAGTGCAATAGAGTTATTTGGCGGAAAAATCGCCCTAAACGGAAACCTTTCGTATCTATTTAGTCTCAATGGCGGCTCAATTATGGTTGATGCAACTCAACTTAGTTTGGATAACAACTCTGCAATTGTGAGCAGTACTGATGGTGCAGCGAAGGGTGGTGATATTCAAATTCAAGCCAGCGATGCAGTAACTCTCGCTAACAGCAGTCACATTTTTTCCGAAAGCAGTGCTTCAGCCACAGGTGCGGGTGGTGATATTAGTATCAATGCCAGGAAAATCACAATTACCGAAGATGGAAATGCACAAAATAGCAGTAGCATAGGTACGTTTACCTTTGGCGAAGGCAATGGGGGAAATCTTACTTTCAATGCTAAGGAATCGCTTAACGTCAATGGCGGCTCTATCCAGGTTAACACTGATGGTGCAGGTAATGGAGGAAACTTGACTGTGCGAGCCACAGATGCCGTCAATATCACTGATAACGGCTCTTTAGGCTTATCCAGTAAAGGCTCTGGTTCAACAGGCAATATACAAATTGAAACAGGTACTTTGCGAGTTCAAAACAATTTATCAGGGGGGGGAGTGACAGCATTTGCATCTGGTGGTGGAAATGTCGGTTCTATTTCCATTCAGGCTCGAAATGCGGTTGAGGTGACTAAAAGTTATATATCTACAGGTGTTTTTCTATCACTCACAGGTACAACTCCAGCAACAGCAGGGGATATCACCATTGAAACCCAGCGACTCAATCTCAAAGATGGGGGTTATATCACAACGAATACCTTTAGCAGTGCAAATGCAGCTAACATTTTGATTAAAGCTAGTGAATACGTAGGAATAAACGGCGAAACTTATGTATCAAGCGGTACTTCTATTGGCTCAGGAAATGGTGGTAATGTAACGATAGAAACGCCTCAACTCTCCCTAACTGAAGGAGGACATATAAACACCTCATCTATTAGAGGAAGTGGTAATGCTGGAAATATTACTATTCGCGCCAAGGATATAGAAGTGGACGGGTTTGTTTTCGTACCTGCGGAAACAAATTTTTCTCAGCCTCAGCTACAAGAATTTCTGTCTCGGTTCGGCGGTATTCCTGATATGAGTGACTTATCCTCGGATGTTCAGGCAAGTAATACCGATGCGCGGGGTGGCACAATAACTATTGATACGGAACGCTTGCGGTTGAGTAATGGTGGAAACATATCAACCTCAGTGTCAGGAGGACGGGGACAAGGGGGTAATTTAGTGGTTCGTGCCACTGATTCTATTGATATTACTGGGGTTGGTGGAGAACTACTAAATGGTGGTTCAGCACCATCAGGTTTATTTGCACAATTACAAACTGGGGGGATTGGTTCAGGGGGAAGCATTGACGTTACAACCGGACACTTAAACCTCAGCAATAATGGACAAATTTCTGCCGACACATTCAATCAAGGTAATGGAGGAAATATTGGGATTAATGCTAATCTTATTGATTTACGCGGAAGTAGTAGTATCACAACTCAGGTTGACCATGAAGCTAAGGGTAACGCAGGCAATATCAGCATCAAAACGCAACTATTAAATGTACAAGAACAATCCGAGATATCATCAGGAACTTTTGGAAATGGAAATGCGGGTAATTTAACTGTACAAGCTGATAACATTAGCCTGATTGGTTCAGATAGTGAGTTTGCAACTGGTATAACATCATCAGTTCAGGAAGGGGCTAAGGGTAAAGGTGGTGATATAGATATTACTACCAATAATCTTCATATACGTGATAATGCCGAAATTTTCTCTGGTAGCCTCGGTACGGGTGACGCTGGAAATATTAGAATTAGTGCTAAGATTCTGGAAATTATTGGTAAAGGCAGTGGGATCGCTTCTTTGACGAATGCAGGTAATGGTGGTAACATCACCCTCAATATCGCTGATTTATTACTGTTGCGCGGTGGCGGTTTGATTTCAACGACCGCAGGTAGAAGCCAAGATGGTGGCAATGGCGGTAATATCAATATCAACTCTAAATTCATCGTCGCCATCCCCGAAGAAAACAGCGATATCAGCGCCAACGCATATACTGGTTCCGGTGGAAACGTCAAAATTAACTCGCAAGGTATCTTCGGTATCGAAGCACGTCCAAAACCAACCGAAAAAAGTGATATTACAGCCAGTTCTGAACTTGGCGTTTCAGGAGTGATCAACATTAATGCACCTGATACCAGTTCCATTCAAAACAGCTTCACCGAATTATCCCCAGTCATCGACACGGAAGCACTCATCGCCAATAGTTGCATTTCACGCGGCACCAGGCGACAAGAAAACTCTTTTACCATTACTGGTTCTGGTGCTTTGACTACTAATCGTCCTGATAATGCTTTGGTTTCTAACTACACAACAGGGGAGGTGAGAGGTGTTGAAACTACATCCCGTCCTTGGAAAAAAGGCGATCCAATTATCGAACCGACTGGTCTATATCGGCTGAATAATGGGCAGTTGCTATTGAGTCGAGAATGTTCTAATTAAGTTGAGTTCAAGTCTGTCTTTCTCTATTAGTGTGCTTTTACCCATTGCATGACCAAATTGTGAACCATACTGTGACCAAAAGTTAACGTAATTTCAAGGTTTTGAGCAAATCTTCAACATAACTTTATGAATCAAATTATGTCCGCGTGTTTTACTTGTGTTCCATAATGCAACCCAAAGTTTTATTTTTGGACTTGGTAAAAAATGCAGAGCAAGACACACTAATTTAACCCTTAAATTTTGAACTTTCGGTCAAATCAGGGTAATAATGCCCACAATATGGTTCAAAAATATGTTTAGCCAAAAATCGAGTGATAAAGCGATCGCCTGAAATCTGAATTTTTATTCATTCGCATTCTTCAACATTCCCGTCAACAATTCCGACATCTCCCACAGGTCTTTATTCCTGTTATCATCATAAATCATCAACGTTCGCGGGTCTGCATGACGACTTAACTTCTGCACCTTTCTGATATTCCCATCAGTGGCATCGAGCGCCGCCGTAATCGCCGAATGTCTGACCCTATGCGGTGACATGGGTTTCTTAACCCCCGCGAACTTAAAAGCAGCAGACACTATTTTATAGATAGCATCCGTAGTCAATCTATGCCCTGAATTATGAAAATCTAACGCCGTAAAAATTGGTAAACTAATATTCAAATCCCCCCTAGCAATTAACCAATCAGCAAGAGCAGCCGCCACATCCTTGGACATATCCAAATATTCTTCATTCGTTCCCTTACCCTTGCCCAAAACCCTCAACTTGCGTCCATAAAAATCAAAGTCACCCACATTCAGATGGCATATCTCCTGGCGACGCAAAGCTAAACCCCACAGCACCAGAAAAATCGCATAGTTGCGTTTACCAATCAAAGTCTCCCGATCAAACTGCTGAATCACGAGTGCTATCGCTTTGCTATCAACACCCCGCGTATCTCGGTACGCCTTAACCTTCTCCCCTGAAACATCTTCCAGGGAATAGTTGCACACTCCCAGCTTCCGCCCCATCTTGGACAACGACTTAATCGCCGCCAACCGCCGATTAATTGTCGCCTCCCGCAACCCAGATTTAATCAACATCGCCTTATACTTCAACACCACCATCACCGCTTGCTCTCGCTGCAAGTGCAAAAACTCCAACACGCTATCACCAGTCGGCGGTAAGCCTGTCATCTTCAAAAAAAAATCTTTCAAATCTTTCTCGTAGGCACGCCGAGTATTGGGGTTGCGCTTGTCTGCTAACAGCTGCGCCAACACATCTGGGTCGCCCTGAAGTTGCGCGTCAAAATATCGAGCGATCGGCGCGTCTAAACACGCCTCTAACTCAACTTTAACTAGCTCACCAAATATTGGCTCGTTAGGCATAAGTGCTTACAGCTTCGTGTCACTATACCCAAAAGATTTCAGGGTCTGGAAGCATAACCGAGTATTTCAATGTCTGAAACCATTATTGCTGCGTTACTGGATTGTCAGTAAGTCCTAACATTGG
>NZ_JACJSF010000011.1 GCF_014698035.1 Desmonostoc muscorum FACHB-395 | reverse complement strand
GCAAAACTTGCTTAACTCAAGCAAAACTTGATTAAGTTACAAAAGTTAGCGTAGATAGGAAGCCAAAGTGATTTTTAATGGGTAGAAAACTTCAGAATTCTCCAGTAATTTATCCATCCAATTTTTTAACCCTTCTTTCTCAGCTTTATGATCTGCGGCTAACTTTTGTAAAATGTCTAATTTTAATTTTTCGTACTCTGTTTTTAGAAGATTTTTAGCTTGATTAGACAAAATTAATTCATTTGACCGTTGACTCATATCTAACCAGTCTACAAGTTGCTGACGCTGATTAGCTGTGAGACTTAAGGTTGTTACATGAGAGCAACGATTTGGCTCTTCTAGGGTAAAAAATAGTAGATGATAGTAGCCTACCTCTGCTAAACTACGTGCTATATTCTGCCCTTTATTATCTTTCAAATCTAGAAAATAAGGTAGCCACTTAGTCATAGAAGGCTGGGCATCGTATAGGACTGTTACCCACAACAACATCGGATATACATTAATTTTACTAATAAATTCAGTGCTGTGTACTTTATTCAAAAATTTTGCAATCTCTTGTTTGGGCAACATTGCCCAAAAAGTTGGTATAGGTCTTTGAGGAGTTTGTAATAAATGGGGAAAACCAATTGCACCAATTGGTTTGTTCTTAGGCCAATTTTTCTGCAAACATTCTTGTTCTGACAAGAATGTTGCCGGTACTAATTGAACTGGAAGTGAGGCTTTAAGAATGTCACTACTATTCTTAGCAATAACATCATTAATCTGACTATTAACCTTTTCTAAACCTTCTAATATTTGGTTGATATTTTGCGGACGATCGCTTACTTCTTTCGCTAAACAACTCATCAATAGTTTTTCTAATATCTGCGGTACTTTGACTTGCGGATTCACTTCTTCAACTGTAGGTGGCATTTGAAAGCGATGCGCTTGATACCAAGTACCAAAGGAGTTACTTTTTGTCTGAAATGGATGTTTTCCTGTTAGCATCTCAAACATTAATACTCCCAAACTGTAAATATCGGAGCGCACATCTAGCAATTTGCGCCCTTCCATGTGTTCTGGAGAACAGTAAGGTAAACTGCCAATAAAAGAATCTGTCAGGGTCATCCCACTTCGTTCTGTTAAAAATTTAGCGATGCCAAAATCGAGTATTTTAACAATTTCTCCTTCTTTACTATCTTCACTAAGAAATATATTTTCGGGTTTTATATCTCTATGAACAATAGGATAAATCTCTCCTTTGAGGCTAATACCTTGATGGGCACATTGTAAGCCTAAACAAATCTGATTACAAATCTCCAAAAATTTCGATATTGTTAAGGGTTGAATTTTGAGGATTTGTTTGAGATTTTTTCCTTGGAGGTATTCCATTACATAATAGGGGGTTTTATCGTCAGTAACGCCATAACTTAAGATGCGAACAATATGTTTACTTTTACGACCCAATTGAGCGCCAATAAAAATCTCTCTGGCAAAGCGTTGGGACATTTGCTGATTCGCCAAACTGAGTGATAAAATTTTGATTGCGATCGGCATACCACCTTTAGCAGTATCTTCTGCTAAATAAACTCTCCCCATCCCCCCTTTGCCGATCAAATCTCTGATTAAATAGCGATTATTTAAAAATTGTCCGATATAATCGTCTAATTCTGCTTTTTGCCCTACCATATTCTCAATTTTTTTTTGTGGCATAAAAATCATTTATGAAAAATATTTTTGGCAAATTAGTTTAATCAGTCTAGTTAAGTACTAAATTTAAATCTAAAAATATCAGAATTTGTCGGAAATTAATAATATACGGCCATTACGGTTAATCTGCCTGCAAAATTTCTTAAACATTATGTAACATATTTATTAAGGAATACGGTTGAGAAATTACACGTAAACTAAGAATAGGCTAGATAAAGTTACCTAGTAGATTCCGTGAATACACAGGAATAAGCAGAAATAACTAAATAGCAGTAAAGGCGGGATGGTTGTGTAAAGTTAATGATTGAGATTCGGCAGTAAACGGCGTAATAATCTGATCAGTGGTGTTTCAATTTTCATTTTAAAGGCTAGTATCTGGGTACGTTGTAGTGAGTTAAAATTGTTATCACTCACAAGAATTAATGATTGTTGACCATCGGGTAGTTTAGGGCCAAGAGTTAAGCCTTCGATGTTGTCTAGCAGTACATCTAGGGTTCTCAAATCTAACAGTAGTTTTTTCTGAACTGGTTTAATATTTTTGGAGTCAATTGCTAAAAGACTATCGATGTGATGAATATCATCAGCTTGTTCTAAAGAAACCTGAAACAGGGAAATAGCAAATCCTAAACCAGTAAAAGACCTTTCTAAACTTAGGAAATGCCCTTGATTATCGAGAGCAAGTAAATCAGGTAATCCACTAGCAAATTTGCCAGTCAGATTCAAAAAGGGTGAAACTGGTTCTGTCTGGTAAAGAAACTCCTTTTCTGGCTGGCCGTTGAGTAAGTTGTATTGCAAAATTCGGCAAGGACTACCGATGTTAGGTTTCGCGGCAACACCATCTTGAATGAGAGCATTTTCGCTGGCTGTAAATAGATTCTTTTTATCAGGTGTGATGGTGAGGCTTTCAAAAGCCAAATTGTTGCGGATACCTTGTTTACCAGCTTTATCTGGCAAAAATTTGTTTGGGATGGGAAGTGTTGTAATTTCTTTACCAGAAGATAGTGAGAATTCTTTAATAAAAGGATTAATTAGTTTTGCAGCGTCGCCTTCAGAAGAAATAAATATAGTTGATTTATTAGTTAATGCAATACCTTCTGTATCAGTTTCACTGGGGCGAAATGTTTGATCGTTTTCATTTAATAATGTGGTAACATTTACAGGAATAACTCCACTCTTTTTTAGAGAACCCTTGCTTAAATCTATTTTTAGGGTGTAGAAGCGGGCAGCAGCCTTTTGTCCACGGTCATCAGAAATAGCATAATAAAGATTGTTCTTTGCATCATAAGTAATTCCAGATAAACCTCCAACCTCAGTTTTCTTAAAGATTAAACCTTTCGGTAAAGTAGCTTCACCGATAAACTCTATGCTACTAACTTCAACAGCACTTAATGGTAATTTTGTTAATAAAAAACTGATAATTAGAATCGGGATAAATAAGTAAATAATTCGTGGAATTACGAAGGTTTTCTTAATTAGCTGCATAGAGTTTTTTGCTAGGATGTAAAATTACAAATAAGATATCACGCTGAAGAATATAGCGCTACATATCTGTGCGCTGCTAAAAATAAGGTATATTTCAACAAATTGAAAACCTTTATAAAATGCGAAATCACTTAAGCTAGTCGCAAACCATATTCGTCCTGAAAAAAGTTTACAAGCCAGTCTTTTACTCTGTGGGTAGCGCGGCAGTCATCTTCGTTGTAGCTTTGGATAATTTCTAGTAAGGTGCGATCGCCTGTTTCTAGCCACTGATCGTACCAGTAAATACATTTGGCACCACTAGCTTCTTTTTCCCGCCACTCAAATCCTAACCAACGCGCGATCGCTTTGAGGGCATAACTTTCTACAGGTAATGCTACACTTTGGGTTAATTGTTCATACACATCCACAAATCGATTCAGTACAGGGCGCACTGAGGCGTAGGGAGTGTTGTAAAGCTTTGCTAGGCGTTTGACTGTATCAAACTCGTAGACACAAAAATGATAAATTGGCGCTTCGGGATATTGCCAAACTAAATCCAAAAATTGCTGCCAAACTAACTCTTCGTCTTCTGGTTTATCTGCTAAAAACGAATAAAACTGTTCTGTATTGGCAAGTCTATCAACGACTAAAACCCCCAAAAGATAATTTAAATCTAAGTCTGGCTGTGCCTCAATATCAAAGTAAAGCTCTATGGGTGCTGTGAATGTAATATCTTCTATTGGTAGTGGGTAAGGTAAAACTAGGGGTCGTTTTTCCAATGCAGATTGAGCTTGCACTACTAGCTTGGGTGCTACTTTCGGGTCGAAACCAACTAGATTTTCTAAGGTACTGGGACTGGTATTAGCAAGAGATTCTAGTGTGGTGATGGCTACGTCTTGGAGTTGAGTGTAGCGAAGAGGTGTTACGCCTGGTAATAATGAGAGATGTTTTTCAGATTGAGCGATCGCATAACATTGACTATACCAATGGCAAAAATTGCACTTTTGCCGAGAAATAAATACCTCTGGCGGATTCGGTAACTCTAAAACTTCAATAAAATCCTCTAGAATTTGCTGCATCCGTGGAATCCATTTGAACAAATCCACCGTATAGTTGCTGTTTTTGGTTCGCAGTATCAGCAAAGCAGTATCTGGTACAACTCCCTGCACTGTTGCCAAGACTTGAGTATGAAATGCAGCGACAACCTGATATTCTTGCTTAGGGCGCTTACCTAGTTCAATACTAGCTGGGACATACATCCAATCTCCAAAATGAGACTGTCCTGGCTGTTTCACAAGTAAATTTGGCCGACTTAGCAGGGTATATTCGTCAGAATAATTTGCTAACAGGACTCCTTTATAAATATACTCAACGCCACGCTCCATCAATTCTAAAGTTGCCTTCTCTGCCTTTTCCCAGTTTCCATAAGAATAATCTGGTTGGTGGTAGGTCATCTGTGCCAAAGCACTTAGCTGATGAGCGATTTTGTCTTGTTGCAGTTTCCGCAGCAACTCGTTGGGTGCATCGCGCTGACTTTTGTCACCGTGGATATCTAGAAAAGTTCGGCGTTTACAGCGTTGGTATTGCAGTAGGAGTTCAGCATTAATTAGCATTCTTTTAAGTTAACAAGAATTAGTATTATGTGGAAGTAACTTAGACAACTAAAGTTTGCAAGTGGCGATACCTTCTCTACGTTCGCGCAGCGTGTCGTAGACAGACGCTACGCGTAGCTTGCTTCCCCTATGGGGTACGGTGGACTACGCCAATGCTTCTCAACCTGATTTGCCGTTTATTCTATACAGTCAACAGCTAAATATTTGCGTTTTTCTTGGGTGATAGATAAGGGAGAATAACAAAATCAAGTTTTATCCATCATTACAAGGGTATATGACAGAACAACATGAGCCATGCCTCATCTGTGAGCGTGTCACACTCTGGAGAAGCGGTAAAAATCCTTACTTCATCCATGAATTTGAGCATTCAATCTTTGTGATTGGCGATCATCAATTTCATTGCGGATACTCCCTGATTCTTCAAAAAAAACATATTAGAGAGTTGCATGAACTTGCTCCACCTATCCAGTCTGCCTTATTTCAAGAGGTGATGCTGGCAGGACAAGCGATCGTTAATGCTTTTAGTCCGTGGAAAATGAATTATGCCTGTTATGGCAATAGTGAACCACATATTCATTGGCATCTCTTCCCACGCTATGAGTCTGATCCTGATCGCCAAAGTACCCCGTGGCTTCATGCATCAGAATTCAAACACCATCTAATTACGCCTCAAACAGCGCAGAATTTAGGAAAAAAAGTCAAAGAGCATTTATCGTTACTGATTACAAGATAAGATTTGGCTGTGATCGCTTAAATTAATCTCATCCCTATTTTTACCATTGCTACTAAGTATCAATAGCCTGTAAACAACAGATATCCCTTAGAAATTATGACTAGTCTTTCTGTCGCCCAAACCAAGCTGCAAAGCCATCGAGAGCAATTTCCCGCTTTAGCGAATAAGACTTATTTCAATTATGGGGGACAAGGGCCAATGCCCCAAAGGGCAATGGATGCTATGACCGAAACTCAGGCTTATGTTCAGCAAATAGGCCCCTTTGGTAATGAGGCGTATCGCTGGATAGCGCCGCAAACTCAAGCCGCTAGAGTTGCGATCGCTTCAGAGTTAAATGCACCAAGTGAAACAATTAGCCTTACCCAGAATGTCACAGTTGGCTGTAATATCGCTATGTGGGGCATCGACTGGCATTCTGGCGACCATATACTGCTCTCAGACTGCGAACATCCAGGCGTGATTGCCACCACACAGGAAATTGCGCGGAGATTTGCGGTAGAAGTTACCACCTGTCCTCTGAAGGCGACTTTAAATGAGGGCGATCCTGTACAAGTTATTGCCCAGCACTTACGTCCTAATACCCGTCTTGTAATATTAAGTCATGTTTTCTGGAATACTGGTCAAGTTTTACCACTTGATAAAATTGCCGAAGTATGCAGAAATAATAATTCTTTCTTGTTGATAGATGCTGCCCAATCTGTTGGTTTATTGCCTTTAAACTTAACAGAATTGGGTGTAGATTTTTATGCTTTCACTGGTCACAAATGGTTATGTGGCCCTGCGGGTGCTGGTGGTTTGTATGTCCGTCCAGAAGCACGAGAAAGCCTGAAGCCTACGTTTATTGGCTTGAATGGCATTGTTGTAGATAGTCAATCTCAGCCTGTGGACTGGCTTCCCGATGGGCGACGGTATGAAGTGTCTACATTAGCTTATCCGTTGTATGTTGGGTTAAAGGAAGCGATCGCAATTCATCAGCAATGGGGAACTTCACAGGAACGTTACGAGCAAATTTGCCAAAACAGTGGCTATCTTTGGCAGCGCTTAGTAGCGTTACCCGAAGTTAAATGTTTGCGAACTTCCCCACCTGAAAGCGGTATAGTCTCATTCCAACTTGTAAATAATCAGCCCCAAGCTAATCTCAAGTTAGTACAATTTCTAGACTCACAAAATATATTAACTAGAACAATTGCCGATCCTAGCTGTATACGTGCCACCATCCATTACCTGACTTTAGAATCAGAAATCGACCAATTAGTTGAGGCCATTCAAAGTTTTTGCAAAATTAGTTAAAAATTAGGAGTTATAAGTTATTAGTCTAGTAATTATGATTTTAAGTTCTAATTCCCAATACCAATTCTTTGTGAGGCTACACCAAGTTTTCTTTCTTCCTTTGTGTCCTTTGCGTCCTTTGCGGTTCGTTGCTCATATAATTTGACGCATCTTCACACATAATTCGTATAATTCTTCACTAATACCTTTTAAATGGAACGCCCAATCTTATACTTAGCCATCACTAACCACGGCTTTGGACATGCTACACGCATGGCTTCCGTCGCTGCGACAATTCAAAAATTATGTCCAGAAATTTTGCTAATTCTTGTTACCACTGCCCCGCGCTGGTTGCTAGAGTGCTATATAGAAGGAGATTTCATCTATCGTCCCCGTGCATTTGATTTGGGTGTGGTGCAAACCGATAGTCTGACAATGGATAAAGTAGCGACTTTAGAAAAGTTACTGGATATTAAAAAACATCAAAATTCGCTGATTGCCTCAGAAGTGAATTTTATCCGCCAAAATCGCGTTCATCTCATTTTGGCAGATATTCCCTTCCTGACTCCTGGGTTTGCCAAAGGTGCAAATATCCCTTGCTGGATGATGAGTAACTTTGGCTGGGACTTTATCTACCGAGATTGGGGAGGGGAATTTACAGCAGTTGCAGATTGGATTAGTGATTGGTACTCAAAGTGCGATCGCCTATTCCGTCTCCCTTTCCACGAACCGATGCAAGCTTTCAAGAATATCACAGATGTTGGTCTAACAGGTGGTTCCCCCCATTACTCTGCTGATGATTTACGTTCTCTTTGGGGAATAACTGCACCTATCGAAAAAACTATTTTGTTGACCTTTGGCGGCTTGGGTTTGCAGCAAATTCCCTACGATAACCTGCGGCGATTTCCAGATTGGCAATTTATCGTCTTTGATCAATCTGCGCCTGATTTACCTAATTTAGTAAAAATTAATGACCGTAAATACCGCCCAGTAGATTTTATGCCTATTTGTGGGCGAGTCGTCTCTAAACCTGGCTACGGTACTTTTTCTGAAGCTACACTCTTGGGAGTACCTATTGTTACTATTCCCCGTGAGGACTTTGCCGAAGCAAGTTTTCTACTAGAAGGTATAACAAATTATAACCAGCATCAAATCATCACCCCATCTGAGTTTTTTCAAGGGACTTGGGACTTTCTGTATCAGTTACCCCAACTACCAAAGCAATCCCAGCTAATTGCTAAGGATGGTAATGAAGCGATCGCTAAAGCGGTTCTAAATTATTTACAGACGAAATAAAGTTATTCAAAACAGTATAAATTAATATATGAATATTAACCAAGACAATATAACATCCTCTAAAGAGAGTTTAGAATTGCCAGGGTCAAACCTAGATAACATTACATTGTCTCACAATCTTCTTGCTACACCGATCATCCGCGATTTGCTCAAAGATTTCGGTGTTAAGCCTTTTTAAGAGAAGATATACTCTATCTAACGATAAAGCAACGATAACACAACATAACATCAAGCAGATTAAACGGCTAATTAGCTTTTACTCTCATCAATCATTACTGTTTTAAATGACTCACTACCAAAAGTTACTAAAAATTTCCACTACTGCCAAATCTTTTTACAATATCACCGCTAAAATTGAAGCCGCAGTCGCAGAATCGGGGGTTGAAACTGGTCTTTGTACTTTATTTTTGCGCCACACTTCAGCCAGTTTAGTTATTCAAGAAAATGCCGATCCTGATGTTCTTGTGGATTTAGCCAATTTTATGTCAAAACTTGTCCCAGAATCAGGCAAATATATCCACGATGCAGAAGGCCCCGATGATATGCCAGCACACATTCGTACTGCACTTACCCACACTTCTGAGCAAATCCCTATTAATCGAGGTCATCTAGTACTGGGAACTTGGCAGGGAATTTATATTTGGGAACATCGCCAGCACAGTCATTTAAGAGAATTGGTTATCCACATTTCTGGATAGCTGATTTTCAAGTTTGATTCCAGCTTGAGTTTTGTAGAGTTTAAATACTCTGGTTATTCTACCTACCCTTTGGATATAATTTCATAAACTCGCGGTAATATACATTAAACAAATTTCGTCGTGATACAGAAATCCGGTTTGATTTCTGAAAAGATACGCAGTAATGCACTCAACCTTCGATAATGGTGCGTTAGGAACTCCGTTCTAAGACACCCCCTAAATACCTAGTTTTTTCAGAAATCAAATAATAATCCTATAATTTTCATTGCAAAATTATTGATGCGGAATTAATTAGACATAATATATTAAATAATTGGTGTCAATTTGTTAACTTAAAAGTTAAGTTTGTTTTTCCTTATTTAAGAATTTACTTATTTCGATATACACTAATAATTAGTGTAAGCTGTTTGGGTTATTTCAATTACTATGAAGCAAGAACTGACACCAACTCATACTTTCCAATATATTGATGAAATCCTTGCCCAACAGTCTATTAATTTATTATCACTTAATCCCCAAAAGAAACTAATTACCAGCTTTACTGAGTTGGAAAATTTAATTACTGAGCAAAACACTGATATTGAACTTCTTACAAATCTTCAGCAAACTCTCGAAATCATAGTCTGTACCCAGTTACAAAACTTCCCAGAAAACATATTTTGGGATTTTGATTTTCTGGTTAGTAGTATGCTTAGGCAGGCTTTAGTAGCAAATGAGGGCGCTATTCCTTTTCTCAAAATTTTTGCTAAAAAGATGGTTTCTCTGATAGAAATGTTCGGAACTAAAACAGAAATTCGCTTTCGTTATGTTCACGATTTTATGTATGGGTTTGAGTGGGCGAGGTGGGTACAAAAAGAACCAAAAAAACGCGCATATATAGAGCCTTTTAGTCTGGTTTTTTTGGATTATTTACTCGCCAAAGGTAAGGAACTTGTACAACGGATTAATCATGGTCAAGTCGTATCTTATAAACTATGTGATACAGGCTACCGGAATCCCTTCACTTTTTCTCGTGAACCAGAAGACGAATATCGTCTACTCACTTATCTAGCTGAAGAGCAACTTATCCCAGTAGCAGTGTGGAACTGGAATGCTAGCCCAGTATGGAACAAACCTTTTCAAGAAATGCGCCAGGAATTAGCATTAAAATTAAATATTCAACCACAGAAACACTGATTAGCATGATTAGCAATTAAAAATTGCTGAAGAAAATAATTATGAAAATTGTTGATTTAATTACTTGGTTTGAAACATGGGCAAATCCCGCTTGGTGTGAAAGCTGGGATAATTGCGGCTGGCAGATTGAACCAGGAGTGTTGCAGGAAAAAGTACGGGTTTTGGTTTGTTTGACACCGACTTTGGCAGTAATGCAAGAAGCGATCGCAGAAAATGCTAATCTGATATTCGCCCATCATCCCTTGATTTTTAATCCTCTCAAATCTTTACGCACTGGTGAAGCGATCGCAGAAATGGTACGGTTGGCTTTTACCCATAATATTGGTATTTACAGCGCTCACACCAATTTCGACCAAGTGCAGGATGGTACAGCTGATGTATTAGCTCAAATTTTAGAACTCAAGCAAGTGACTCCCATAGTACCAACACAAGCAGGATTAGGATATGGTCGTGTTGGTTTGCTAGAGCCATCTTTGACACTACAGGAATTACTCGCAGCTATTCAAACCCGACTTGCTCCCCCTAATTTGATTTTTTCCCCAACTGATGACTTACAGCAAATAATTTCACGAGTTGCTGTTTTAGGTGGTTCGGGGGCTGGTTATATTTCAGCCGTTGCCAAAACTGGTGCCCAGGCTTATCTGACTTCTGACTGTAAGTTTCATCAGTTTCAAGAAAGCCGCGATGCCTACGGCGGGCTGCACCAACGCAATCTTATTTTAATAGATGCGGGACATTATGCTACCGAACGTCCAGCTTGCGATCGCTTGGTGCAAAAATTCCAGTCCCTAAACTTAGACTGGGTGCAACTAAGCCAAAAGGATGAAGATTTCCGCCAGTTTTTTGCTTGATTGCTTATGTTTCACTACATTTTAATATTGTCAAACTATTTAGCTTACCAAGATTAATGCTAAATATCTTTGTATTAAAATCTCACCGTATACCCCCATTAGTCTCATCTAAATCTTATATTTAATACCATTTCTGTGATACGGATCACTATTTACGTGTAACTATAATCACATAATATTCATGTTCCATATCAACCAGTCGCAGAAAAAAATGTTCCACACTTGATGTAACAAATTGTTTACTCTGTCCTAACCAAGATGATTCGCACAATCGTTGAATCTGCTTTCCAAACTGGATATCTTAGTGTTGAATCTGAGGGTTTACTCCAGCAAGTGCTAGCTACTAAATGCTATCAGTCAGAGGATTTGCCAGACCTTGCAGCCCTATATGACGCAGTTCGTGCAGGTAAAATAAAACGAGAAGCATCCTCATCGAACTTGCTTATAGAATTTCCCCTACCACATAAATCTTCCTGATCCTCCAAAAGAACCAGAGGAACCGAGGAAAGCTTGTTGCAAGTATTTATGCTCACTATCCCATTCTCTTGCCCTTTTTTTACCCATCATCAGGCAAAAAACCTTAAAAATTCAAAACTCTTTGGGTGTTGTTGCTGAAAACCATCAAGGTCAGCAAGAGAATGAGTTAAGATCAGATACAAGTGGGTAAAAGTAAAGCCGAGTCCCCGGACTTCCCAGCAATGCCAATGAGTAAAAGTAGGCAGATTAAACAACCGCAATCAACGATTGTTTTGGAGTATTATTTATTACATAATGGTAAGAATGACTCACCAAGAAATATGAACCTGATTAGGACAGATTCCGAATTGTTTGACTTCTATGAAGCAGACGTTCCTTAGAATAATCTGAAAGGAGATTGAATTCATTGCCAGAGCAACTCATGATTTATTGCCCAATATTTCCCAATATTTTGACAACTACAGGCAAATTTTGGCATTGAGTGATAAAGCGTACTTGTTCTCAACGGTGAAATTAGCCTCCCAAAGGTGTAATGTAATGGGGTAGAACCCAGATTTTGACAGGTTTAACTACGTTGTTTAAAAAGGCAGAAACAGTACATGCTACACCGCAAGATTTATCAACTCTGTTGCGATGGGCGCGAGGTATGTGTTTTCTTGCGGGACCAGCAACGCTGGATTGAACGCGCCCGCATCATCGACATAGAGGGAGATTTAGTGACCCTACGCTATGAAACAGAAGAAGAGGACGAAGTTTGTTCTTGGGAAGAAATGGTTCGCCTCGAGAGCATTGGTGCTGTAACGCAAAAACTGGCTTCAGTGCCACGCGGAAATGTGGAACCCCTGATGACTGAAGACTGTCCCGAAGCCGAACGCATCCACAACCGTTACACTGACTCGAATCCAGAATAATCAGTGTTGAGGAGCCAGTACTAAAAACAGGTTTCTCGTTAGAGGTGACTGGTTTCTGATTCTGCCAGCTGATTCGCTAGGCTCTCCCCTTACCCCAAAGGGAGAGCCTAGCATCAAGCGAAAAGCCACTGGTGCCTAGTGCCGAGTTCTAAGTCATAAATCCTAACTCAGGACTCAGCACTAGATAAACCTTCAAAAGCAGGACAGTAACCTTCGAGAGTTACCTTAAAGTTATACAACGGCGAAGCTGGGTTCCAACACCTCTGTCCCCTTTGATGTCGGCAAGTACCACAACAGTCGACATCCGTCCATGTATAGCGATCGCTATTTTGGCTAAGAAGTTCTCGTTGAGACAATCCCCTTAAGACAAGTTCTTCCCCTTGCCAACGAGCTTCGATTAAACCAGTATCGGCAAATTGCCGCCAACGCGGATCGGCAGTAATCATATTGGGTAGGGTAATTGTGATTACTGTTCCCAACTCTGTCAGTTCGCCTTCGTAGTTAGTTTCTGGTGCTGCTGGTTGTAAGAATGTGTCGCCGATAGGCAGTTCTACTAAGGTGTTAGCTGCTGGAGAATGTATATGGTAGCGGTTTTGCAACTCTTCCAAGCTAGTCAGGTCTGCTAAGTAAGCAGGAGAACCGTGGACAAAAATGACGTGCTGGGGTCGCAAATTATGAATTAGCTGCGTAGTACCAGGGCCATCACTATGTTGCGCTAAGAGATAGCTTTCAACAGTGGTGGGTGCTAAATATTCTTTATTAACTTTTATATCAATTTTTTCTGGAAGAAGGATCAGCCAAGGGCCGGTGTCTAGTTGGCAGTGTTTGCCTAAATCAGATGTAGAGTCGGTGAGAACTATACAAGGTGACTTGCCCACTGTGGGACGATGTTCTGCTTGTAAACGACGCACGCGGGGACGTACCCGTTCATCCCAAAATAAGGGTTGATGGCGGGCGAAGTTTTGCACAGATGGGGGGAGGTGGGGTAACAGTTCTAGGTAAGCATCGCAGCCAGTAGCGACAGCACCATCCACCCAGATATCTAAATCTCTTCCGGTGAAGTGGTGATGAGAGCGTAACAGCATTAGCATTTCTTGACCCAATCCTAAAGCAGGAGTGGGAAGGATTACAGAACAATGGTCAGCGATCGCCCGATTAATTCGCTCTGCTAGTTGATTTTCCTGGTTGCGGCGGTGAGGATGACGGGATGTGCCATAACTGCCTTCAATAATCAGCACATCCAAGTCTAAGCCCCGCAGTTCCTCTAAACGCAAACCTTCTACCAACCGGGAATTTGATAAGAAAAAATCCCCTGTATATAGTAATTTGTAAGTACGCTGCTTGGTGGTGTAGGTAAGGAGAATGGCCACTGCCCCTGGTAGATGCCCGGCGGGAAATAATTCTGCGACTAAACCATCTTGAAATTCCACAGGCGATCACAACGGCAAAGCATGACAAAATTTGGAAATTTCCTCAGCATCTTGGTCTAGCCAATTCAGTGGCAGTAACTTGCTGGTTACTTCGCTACCATAGATAGGTAACTTAGGAAAAGCTTTATGTAGTGCCAGCAAGCCTCTGGAGTGATCTGGGTGGGCGTGGCTAATCAAAACTAAATCTGCTGGTAGGGGCGGACTAGATGCACGTTCCGACTTAGTAAGCCCCTTAGCCAGCGATGAAATATCTTCCATACCACAGTCTAACAGGATGCGGTGTGGCCCCATCTTTACCAATAAACAAACGCCCTCATCGTGATGCTGGACACTATAGGGCAAACATTCTAATTCAGTACCCAGTTCCGCAGCATCTACGCTAGAAGATGCCGACAGATTATCCCTCATACTGTCCTCCCCTCCAACCTCATCATCATGGACATATCCCAAAAGCCAAAAGTTACGTTACACAAGTTTTGGTTTTGTGACTTAGGGGTAAGTTTTCGCGTGCGCCCCTACACCCTGAGAATACAGATTTTTGATTGGGGAGGACGCCTCAGCCGAACCCGCACTGGTTCGGAAAGGTGGGCTAATGAAAAGCCATCAAACTAGGAGCTAAAGGAGTTTGCCTCTTGTGTGTTTTACCTTTGCAACTTCTGAGCGCTGTTAGCAAACTTACCCTACGGAAAGTCGCCCAAGCCACTACAGATTTATTTCAATGTGCGGAACCATTGCCGTGATAGTTATCTGAATCATAGAATCCGTTTTTCGTGCCAAAGAATAAGCACGAAAGCGTGAAGATAACTGTTAATCCAGCTAGAATCAGCTTTACATCCATTTGTTTGCTGCCCCTTACTCAAGACTTTCTTATCTTAATTTAGTGCTTCCGCAATCAAACCGGATCACTAGAAAATCTTTACTATGGTTATGTGGATTGGGCAATAGGTAACTTTACCACAATCAGTCAGATTGTAGAACTTTTCGGTTCACCTGTCCATCCATCTGAATTTAAACTAAAATTTTCACTGTTTCCGGCATAGTTCTGGATTTAAAGAGAGGTCTACGCACTGTCTATATTGATTTGAAAGCTATTGTAAATCAAATGATGACATACAGCCTCCAATGAGGTCATGGTGTACATATCACATTTGATTCATAACTTAATATGAATATCTTAATGCTATCTTCTACCTTTCCTTACCCACCAACGCGCGGGGGAACCCAAGTCAGGACATTTCATTTACTTAAATACCTGAGTCAACGCCATACTGTCACCCTCGCTACTCAACGCGAGGGCGATGTTACCGACGCAGAAGTAGCAGAATTAGGCAATTATGTGGATCATCTAGCCATTTTTGAACGCCCTTTAGATTCTGGAACCACTGGAGTATTGAAGAAGATACAGCGATTTGGTCGATTTTTGCAACAAGGGACACCGCCAAGCGTACTTAACCGCTACTCACTTGAGATGCAAAGATGGGTTGATAACTGGGTGGAAGCAGGGAAATGTGATGTAATTACCTGCGAACATAGCGTCAATGAAATTTATGTGCGATGTCTACGACGGGCTACGCCTACGCATTTTCAGAAACAGCTAAAAACCATAGTGAATGTTCATAGTTCTGTTTACGCTACCTGTCGCAACCAACTAACCACAGGCATTTCAGAAAATTCCCTGAGAGACAAAATTAATCTACCGCTTCTGCGGCGTTATGAGCAAAATTACTGTGGTAAGTTTTCGGCAATTGTAGCGACAACAGAAGAAGATAAAATTCAACTACAAGAATTTAACCCCAATAGTGAAATTACAGTTATTCCCAATGGTGTAGATTTAGTTTCTTTCCCCAACCGTAGCACCGATCCAGGAGGACATCGCTTAATTTTTATCGGCGCAATGGATAATTTGGCAAACATTGATGCTGTCTGCTTCTTCAGCAACGAAGTCTTGCCAGCAATCCAAAAACTTTATCCTGATACAATTTTCGATATCGTCGGTTCTCATCCAGTGCCAGAAGTTTTAGCACTCGATCAAAAACCAGGAATTAATGTAATTGGGCGTGTGCCTTCAATGGTAGAATACTTGCATAAATGTACCATCTGTGTTGTACCCATGCGAACTGGGTTTGGCATTAAAAATAAAACTTTAGAAGCAATGGCAGCTGGTGTACCTATAGTAGCTAGCGATCGCGGCTTAGAAGGATTAGCTGTAGACGGCGTTAGTCATCCATTACGGGCATTACGAGCAAATACACCAACGGAGTACATCACCGCTATTAGTCAACTCTTCGATCAACCACATCTGCGTGCAGAATTGTCTCATAACGGTAGACATCTGGTAGAAACAGATTTTACTTGGGATATCGCTGGTAAAAGCTATGAACAAGTTTGTCTAGTAGATAAATTCTAATTGTTTTTTCTTATCGGTCTGTAACAAATGTATGCAGAGACATTGCAATGCAACGTCTCTGCATCGGTTGGGCAAAATATGTGATCTAGATCGTATTGGTTGTTAGTTAGCTTGTAAAGAAACACGTCAATTATTATCAAACCTAGTAGAAGCACCTAAAACAAGTAATTTTTTATGCTTGCGCTTATTCTTATTCTTGAGAGTATTCAAATAACTATCAACGTAGCGGAAAGCAGCAGCACCGTCATAATCAGCAATGGCTATAGCTTGTAAGAAAACCTTTGAAGGAATTTCAAACGCTAAAAATCTTTCTGTTAAAATCAACAAATCTTTATCTGTGGCGGGAAAAGTAGTCTCTTCTATCTCTTCTGTCTCTTCGGGATCGTAGAAAATGTCTTCAATTAATGCTCTGTACACTTTGTACCTCCCCAAAAGCATAAGATGCAAAGCCTGTGATAAAGTTTAGTTGCTGATCGCGAGTTTGTAAGTTAACTGGGAGTTCGGTACCAGGACATCCTATTTCCCGTAAAATCTCTAAACAATAAGCACCGAGTTGAGTGTATGGAGCTTGCTCCAATTCTTGAGCTACCTCTAGAGCCATCTCCAGATTGACTTGGATAACCGTCGTTACAGGGTTGGTCATAAACACGCCCTAATAAACTGGATGTTCTTAGTTTTGATCACAAGTACAAATAGCGTAACGGTGTTTTTGCGGAATTTATGAAGAGGGGAAAATAAAGTATCAGCGCATTTGCGGTAATGTATCGAAAATTATCCAAACAAGACTGAAAGCTTAACAATTCCGATCTAAGTGCGATCGCTACACTAAAATACATTGGCATTCACTTAATGTCAAAGACAAGCCAATATTTGCCTTAACACGTATAAATATTTATTAAAGGCGAAAGCGCTTGCCAGAACACAAGCGAGGAAATGTGAGATATGCCTGGGGCGTGAGCCTACGGTGGGCAGGTAGGCGATCGCAGTTAAATATTTTCTTGTTGGGGGCGTAAGCTTTTAATCGTAGCGGTCAAAACTAGGACAATTGCCAAAACAAACACGGTATTTCTGAGTATTGAGTTATCAGAGTGTTTGATTGCTATGGCTACTAGTGCCCAGAGTATTACTCCTGCATAAGCGATGTCTCGACGCTGGATAACTATAACTACTGCAACTGCTGTTGCTATCAGTACCATGATGAGAGTCCATGTTATAGCAGAAATTCCCCAACCGTTCCACCCGTGAAAATACAAGGCACACGCTATATTGACAATGGTCGCCACGCTAATCCAGCCTAGATAAATGCTGATCGGAAAGTGAAGACACCATTTTTTCAGCCTAGGTACACGCGATTTGCCAATTTCTAACTGTACATAAACACCAATCAGGGGCAACAGAATCAAAAGCATTGCAATTACAGAAAGAGCAAAAAGCCGAGACAAAAACAGATATACCCAGATACTTTGAGCAACACAGGCAATCACCAACAGATAACCTGTCTTACGTAAATCAGGCTCATCTCGTTGGTTAGGTAAAGCTTGGTATATTCCAAAAGCAAACAACCCAAGGTAAATCAGCCCCCAGATAGCAAAGGCGTAATTGGCAGGGATAATCAGGACATTTTTAAATAAAGTATTGGAAATTCCCCCAATACTGAGTCCATTGAGTGGAAAAACGTTCGATAGTACGTTGATAACGAAAGCACCAAAGATTGCAGCCAACGTAACAAGCTGTCGCCAAAAATCCCGGTAATTGCCTCTTGTGGACTGCTGCATAGGATGTTAACTGTTATCTTTTTGTGACTGTAACCATAAGTTTGCTCTGTGATTCGTTGACCAAGATGAGTATTTATACTCAGAGATGACCTCTTGGTTTTAAGGTTACATAAACCCTGAACTTTGGGCAACTGTATGATTTTAAAACCAAATGCTAAAACTGCGATCGCGGAACGTTAAATCAAACCTTTGGGTTTGTCCTGCGGCAGACTGATGGTTACAGTGATAATTTGAACAATATGCGATGCGATCGCGGATTAAGCATATTAGCAATAAGAATAGAGACTATTGCGTTGCCGATAAAATTTAGTTGTTCGTGTCGCCTTTGATGCGTAAAGAAAGCGATACACATGTTTGAAGCGCTATGAGCTGCACTTATAGCTAGAATTAGCTGTAACTTATTATAGATACAATACTCTACATAGCTTTGACTTGGTGCAAAGATAGTTTACAAAAGTTGCTCAACCAGTTGCCATAATATTGTCTTCTAGCCTTTGAAGACTTAAGGGTAAAAGTCAGATATCGAGCAAGTCAACATTTTGGTACACTCAATTCATCTGGAAGGCTCATTTTTTAATATATTAAATTAGATAAATTGCTAACTAATTCGATTTATACAAATAAGATGAGCATTGAGAGTATTAGTATAAAAAACATCAAAATCCAACAAAATATTATCTTACAAAAGATTTTCGATTTATCTTCAACTCCAACCCCAAACGCTGCTCACATACAACAAATAACCGAGACTTTAGTAAAAACAGTGACAGCAATTGAAAAAATATGCTTCCAGCAGCAAGTAACGCCTGCCAACCTGACTAGTTCATCCCGCCAAATATACTCCTGGATGAAGTTCTTAACAGATGAATGCAAGCTGCAACTTCATCTGAGAAGCACTTCTTATGTGCGGCAAATCGCTAAAAAAATTCTCAATAATGGTCAAGGGTCAATCGAAGTAATGATTGAATTCACTAATCTTGCACTCTTATACAAGGGTAAGAAGTCTAGTAACGTTGCTAAAATCGTGATTAATGAAGGTTTTATTAATGCGTCAGAAGAAGTTTTACAGGCGGTAGTCAAATCTGCCCTTTTGGGGAATAGCCAAGCTAGTACACGACTTATTAGGTCGTTTGCCAGTTCATCAGAATACAGCGATGTACTACTAGAACTTGATTTAATTGCTGAAGTAATTGCAGAGAATGCACAAGGTAAATTTTATAACCTACATCATTTATTTGACAAACTGAACTACGAATATTTTGCGGCAAATCTTGTCAAACCACGCCTTACATGGAGCCAAATTAATACTTACCGTAAGTTCGGACATTATGAGACAGCTAGAGATCGTGTGGTGATAAGTTTGACTCTTGACAATGCCAATATACCGGAGTTTGTTGCTGAATTCGTTTTATATCACGAATTGCTGCACAAGTACCACGGTATAAAGTGGGTTCAGGGCAGAAGAATGGTTCACACAAAAGAGTTTCGTGTATATGAAAGCAGGTTCAAGTTGTACAAAGAAGCATCTGTATGGCTGAAAAAGTTGGCATCTAGCCCAAGACCGTAAATATGTTGAGTCAATCTTTTATGGCACGTTAACGCTATACAAAATAGTAATATAGATTAAAAAACATAAATTACTGTAAACTCCTATGGCGGACATAAATGGTAATTGGTTAGGAACTTACTGGCAAGATGAAATGCCAAGTCGATTTGAAGCAACTTTTGTGCAAAGTGGAAATGTTCTCAAGGGTTCTATTTTGGATGATAACTATTTAGGAGAAGCGACTGTTAGCGGTGAGATAATTGGACGTAATATCAGCTTTACAAAGCTTTATTTAATAACTTCGCCTTCACCAGTTACATACACAGGTACAGTCTCAGAAAACGAAGATTATATGCAAGGAAAGTGGAGCATTGGCTCTCGCTACTCTGGTTTATGGGAGGCGCGGCGAAATGGAGAGAATCTGATTGTAGATTTACAAACTTTGCTGGAAAAGCAAACTGTATTAACAACTTCAAAAAATACATAACTGAAATAGAGTAGAAAGCAGCCTTAAGCGAAGGGGTTGCTGTAGGCCTTACTACTGATTCTAAAGTTAACAAAAATTAGAATGCACAAATGCTCAAACCTGAAAAACTTTGTCAGAGTAGAAATAAGGGTTTTGACATTTACCTATGTGCAATTAAATGACTCAAATATTTGAAGGTGCAACGAAAACAGACGATTATATCCGTGTTGCTCAACTTGCAGAAGTTCAGGCAGCAGGCAGTTTATTAGTCCACAAGGAAAAGCATACCATTGCTTTGTTTTATTCAAACAATACAGTTTACGCAATTGATAACCGTTGTCCTCACATGGGCTTTCCCTTACAAGGAAGCACTTGCAAAGATGGTATTGTTACCTGTCCTTGGCATTATGCCCGCTTTGATCTTGCTAGTGGTGGAACGTTTGACTCGTGGGCAGATGATGTTCCTTGTTTCCCAGTAGAAATCCGTGATGGTGAAGTTTGGGTAAATTTAGCACCACTAGTTAACCCTCATAGCCACCACTCCCAACGTCTGCAAGACGGTTTAGAGCAGAATATTTCTTTAGTGATTGCGAAATCAACGCTTGCACTCTTAGATATAGGGGTGAATCCGGTAGAACCATTTCTCATGGGGCTAGAATTTGGCACTCGTTATAACAAAGCAGGTTGGAGTACAGGTTTGACTATCCATACCTGCATGATGAATTTACTACCTTATCTCGATGTAGAAGACAAACCCCGTGCTTTATTCCACGGACTGTCAGCAGTAGCTAATGATAGTGCAGGTGCGCCACCAGAGTTTGTCGTTCACCCATTACCCAACTCTAAAGTAGATTTTGCGACTCTCAAAAACTGGTTTCGCCAATTTATTCAGGTGCGGGATGCTGAAGCGGCACAAAGATGTTTAGTCTCTGCTATTCGTTCAGGAGCTAATTCAAAGCAAATAGCAGATATGCTGTTCTCTGCTGCTACGGATCGTCGCTATCTTGATGTTGGGCATACGCTTGATTTTATCAATAAAGCATTAGAAGCACTTGATGCTATAGCTTGGCAAGCAGCAGAATCAATTCTGGCTAGCCTAGTTTCGGGTTTAGCCAATGCCTCCCGCATGGAAGAATCCAATTCTTGGCGCTACCCTGTAGATTTGGTGGCAATATTAGAGTCGGCTTTTGAGCAATTACCGACTGCATTAAGTGTGGGCAAATCTCGACAAGGAAGTTGGTTACAAGCAGAGGAACTAGTACCAATTTTATTAGGTGAAGACCCACAAGCGATCGCAGACTCGCTGTTGAATGCACTAGAAGCAGGTTGTACTGAAGAACAATTAGCTGGTGTAGTTACTTATGCAGCAGCATTACGAGTAGCTCGCTTCCACACCAATAATGACTTTGGAGATTGGAATTCAGCCCACCATCCATTTACGTTTGCAAATGCCGTACATCAAGCTTTACGAAGAGTACCAACAGTCGAAGTGCTAAGAGGTGTGTTTGATGCAGCGATGAGTGTGTATTTAAATCGTTTTTTGAATGTTCCACCAGCACGCCTGCCAGAACCTAAAGACACTGTGGAAAATCCCGAACAATTACTCCAGCAGCTACCAGATTTATTAAACCGTCAGCAACAAGTAAACCAGACAGGGCAATTAGTTGCTAACTATTTATACAGTGGTGGTAGTGCTGAAAAACTGATGGCAAGACTGGGAAAATTGATGCTACGAGAAAACCGTGATTTTCATGTCATTCAAGAAATAGAAGCCGCTTTTCGTCAGTATTCTTACCTCGGTCAAACTTCGGCTGGAATTCATATACTAGTGGCTGCATCTCGGTATTTAGCCGCTCATTCTCCGACAATGCGATCTCAAGGGCAAACTTATCAAATTGCGGAACGTTTACATCAGGGCGATCGCTTATTTGAGGAATCGTGACCGAAAATTAGATGCGTTTGCTCTGAGTCGGAGACGCTGCGCGTAGCTTGCTTCCCCATAGGGGTACGACGAACGCTCATCAACATTCATCAGTAATTATCAAACAAAATGCTGATGATAACAGATCCAATGATTCTAGTAATTGAAAAATAGAATAGGGAGTTGGGAGTTGGGAGTTATTATCTTGATCTCCCTCATCCTCCTCATCTCCCCCACTCTGCTTTCTATTACTAGAGGTAATATCAAGTCAAAATAATCACTGATTATTAAAATCTAGGAAATTTATTACAACAGTTTTTTGATAATAACTAATAGCTATAGCAATCCTAAATCAATTTCAAAAAAGAGATTAAGCGCAATGTGGAATATATCTTGATTAAAAAACGTATTTTAAGAATTACTCATTGGCAAGATATACCAAATATAGAGAAGTTGAAAAACGACATTTTTCATAGGGGCACAGCATTGCTTGCCGCTAAAGAAGGCTTATTCGCTCTTATAAGGATATTCTGGAACAGCCTATTTTCGTTACATATCATGATGAGGTTGTACAGATGATAAGTTTTGTATCTAATTGGGTTTCAAAAATTGCAACACTTTTGTGTCGGCATTTTTGAGAGCCTTAAAGAGGTTTTAATAATTTCAGAGTGAGTAGTATTTTTATTTCGCCAGAGATATAAAACAGGATTAATTATATTTAGGCTTATTTCATCAGAAATTTATAATTGCGATCATTGTATTATGCGAGTATTACAACGATCAAATAAATTTGATCTGCAAAACTATAAAGGTTATACATTATGTCCATTATTGTTGGTACTCCTAACAATGACTTTTTGGTGGGTACTAGTGGTGACGATCAGATTTCTGGTCGTGCAGGCAATGACAACATCTCCGGGGACCTTGGAAATGACATCATTGATGGTGGAGATGGCAACGATACTTTGGCTGGTAA
This sequence comes from Desmonostoc muscorum FACHB-395, assembly GCF_014698035.1. Lineage (GTDB taxonomy): Bacteria > Cyanobacteriota > Cyanobacteriia > Cyanobacteriales > Nostocaceae > Nostoc > Nostoc muscorum_A. The sequence continues at coordinate 144,448 of NZ_JACJSF010000011.1, read as the reverse complement.
TGGCGGCAATGATACATTCAAGGGCAGTCGAGGTGACGACAGCATTGATGGTGGTGATGGCTTTGATACCGCAGACTACAGCAACTTAGGCAAAAACATTACCCTCTCAGGTGTAGGAACAATTACCAAAGCTGGGGGTTTTGGAACAGATACAGTCTTTAAAGTAGATAGGGTAATTGCAGATGCGACTGTTGCCAACAACACTATAGATGCCTCTCAATCTTTGCCTGGGGTAGCTGCTGTTGCTGACTTAGAAGCCCAAACCATCTCTGCTCTTAACGTTCCTGGTTTGGGAACATTGACATTTAATGTAGTCAACTTTGACAACGTTATCGGCACAATTAACGATGACACCCTTAAAGGCGACAGCCAAAATAACCAATTAACTGGTCTAGCTGGCAACGACCTGATTGATGGTAGAGGTGGCAATGACCTGATTGATGGTGGAGATGGCAATGATACATTGTTCGGTGGAGATGGCGATGACACCTTTAAGGGTGGTCAGGGTAACGACAACATTGATGGTGGGGCTGGCTTTGATACAGCAGACTACAGCAAATTAGGTAAAACTATTACCCTCTCAGGTGTCGGGACAGTTATCAAAGCTGGTGGATTGGGCCAAGACCAACTCTTGAAAGTAGATAAGGTTGTTGCTGATGCTAGTGTTGCCAACAATACTATAGATGCCTCTCAATCTTTGTCTGGAGTAGCTGCTGTTGCCGACTTAGAAGCCCAAACCATCTCTGCTCTTAACGTTCCTGGTTTAGGAACATTGACATTTAATGTAGTTAACTTTGACAACGTTATCGGCACAATTAACGATGACACCCTTAAGGGCGATGGTCAAAATAACCAGTTATCTGGTCTTGCTGGTAATGACCTGATTGATGGTAAAGGTGGCAACGACCTGATTGATGGTGGTGAAGGCAGTGATACGTTGTTTGGTGGTAATGGTAATGACACCTTTAAGGGTAGTCAGGGCAATGACAACATTGATGGTGGAGTTGGTACAGATACCGCAGATTACAGCAAACTAGGTCAAACTATTACCCTCTCAGGAGTAGGGACAGTTACTAAAGCTGGGGGATTGGGACAAGACCAACTTTTGAATGTAGAAAAGATTATTGCTGATTCTACTGTTGCCAATAACACTATAGATGCTTCCGCATCTTTAGCTGGTGTATCAATCACAGTTAACCTACAAAGCCAAACGTTGACAGCTAATAACGTTCCTGGTCTAGGGACATTGCCATTTACTGTAGTTAACTTTGACGATGTAATCGGCACAAATGGAGATGACTTCATTGCTGGCGATCGCCAAAATAATAAATTAACAGGCAATGGCGGCAATGACACATTTAGAGGCAGTCAAGGTGACGACAGCATTAATGGTGGTGATGGCTTTGATACAGCAGATTACAGTAGCTTAGGCAAGAAAATTACCCTCTCAGGTGTAGGGACAATTACTAAAGCTGGCGGTTTCGGAACAGATACAGTCTTTAAAGTAGATAGGGTAATCGCTGATGCTAGTGTTGCTAACAACACCATAGATGCATCTCAATCTTTGTCTGGGGTCGCTGCCGTTGCTGACTTAGAAGCCCAAACTATCTCTGCCCTTAACGTTCCTGGTTTGGGAACATTAACATTTAATGTAGTTAACTTTGCCAATGTCATTGGCACAATTAACAATGACTCCCTTAAGGGCGACGGTCAAAATAACCAGTTATCTGGTCTCGCTGGGAATGACCTGATTGATGGTAGAGATGGCAACGACCTGATTGATGGTGGAGATGGCAATGACACATTGATAGGTGGTGCAGGCGATGATACTTTCAAGGGCAGTCGGGGTAACGACAGCATTAATGGTGGAGATGGTTTAGATACAGCAGACTACAGCAAACTAGGCAAAGCCATCACCCTATCAGGTGTAGGACAAATCACCAAAGCTGGCGGCTTTGGAACAGACACAGTATTTAAAGTAGAAACAGTTATTGCTGATGCTAGCGTTGCGAATAACACCATAGATTCCTCTCAATCTGTTGCTGGTGTATCTGTCATCGCTAACTTACAGGAGCAAACTATCTCTGCCCTTAATGTTCCTAGTCTGGGGACAATAACATTTAATGTACTCAACTTTGATAATCTCATCGGTACAAATGCAAATGACAGCATTACTGGCGATAGCCAAAATAACCGATTAGAAGGTAAAGATGGTGATGACACTATCTCCGGTGGCTTCGGTAATGACACCATCATCGGTGGAAAAGGTAACGATATTCTCACCGGTGGTTTTGGTGCCGATAAGTTTGTTTTCAATAATGTTAATGATGGTATTGACACCATTACAGATTACAACTTTGGTCAGAGTGACGTAATCCAAGTTTCTAAAGCAGGGTTTGGTACTACTAATCTTAGTGACTTTACCTACGACTCTTCTAGCGGTAACTTGTCTTTCTTAGGAAATCAACTCGCCTTCATTGAAAATCTCTCATCCAATTTGAGTATTCAGTTGGTGTAAAGTTCTACGGGTTATATCTCCATGACAAGTTAAAGCTTTTTGCTCTTTATTGTAGATTTGTTGTGGAAGCACTGACTATTAGTTTACACATAACAAATTGAGAGTGGTACAGACACGAGTAATTGTCTTTGTACCCCAGGATAAAAGTTATGTTGCAAAAATAGAATGAGGTTGGGCTGGTAAAAGTATGAATTGTGTCAACTCTCACCAGCTAGCCCTCAAAAAATTTGGTTATTCAGTACTTTATATCCTAAATCAATCTGCTAGAAACCTGAAAATATTGCTGTACGGCAAAAACAGGCGTTATCTTTTAAAATTTCACGCTTTTCTATTATTTAGGTATTCGAAGCTAGATTTTAAAGCCAAATTTTGATGATTAACTAATAATTTGGTGCGAAAAATACTGGAAAACCAAAAATTTTTGCAACATATTCATTGAATATGGCAGTTGCTTCAAATCTCTCGAATCAACACACTAGGGTAAACGCATCTAAGGTATAATAATCCTTTAAGAGTAAGGGGTGTAGCGTTTGATAATTTAGGCTATTTTATAGCTAGAAGCTTTATTTAGCAGGAGTTTTATAAATTCGATGCGTTTGCCATGAAAAACATACTGTTTAATTTTTGGTGTTGAATTATCCTATTTTAATGATATTATTCTACAAAATTAAGGAGTGAGCTTGGTGCAATTTACAATCAATCCATTATTCAAGAAGCTGTCTGTAAAATATTTAACTGTAATTACAGCTATAGTCACGATTCTCCCATTACCAGTTAATGCAGCTACATTTTTAGTAACGGAACGCGCTGGTTTAGAAGGCAACGATCAAGTCAATTGGGGAAGTTTGGGTAAAGTATTCAATCCCTCTGCTCCTGACTTTTCTGTTTTTTTACCTAATTCTTTCTCAACAACATCCCAAGGTGGTTTAGGGTTAGATATAAATATAGCTCCAACTAATAATCCTCGGGTTACTCCACCGTTTGTTTTTCAAACTTTACCTTCCCCTGGAATTCGGAGTAACTTTGCTTTAGGTGATTTTATTCTCTTTGGAGGTATAGATCCAACAGGTTTTATCCCTCTTCCTCCTGGTACTCCTGATCCTGGTACTAAGGGTAACGGTGAACCTTTAACAATTAGTTTTGCCCAGCCTGTTTTCAGCGCTGGGGCTCAGATAGCTATAGACAGTAGTAAATTGAAAATTGAAACTTTTCTCAACGCTTTTGATAGCACCAATAACCTGTTGGCTAGTTTCTCAGTTCCAAATATTTCGTCCTTAGCATTAGATAATTCGGCAGTGTTCTTGGGAGTTCGTAGTGACACTCCAAACATCTCACGACTAGTTTTTAGTAGTTCTGCTCCCCAATTCGGTTTGGCCATTAATCAGGTAAGTATTCTTGCAGTTCCCGAATCGACTTATACCTTGGCGATATTAGCTTTTGGTGTTTCTGGTGCTGTTTTGAAGCTACGCCAACGTAACTTAGCCAAATAATTAATTCTAATTCGTAATTTGGAAGAGGGTACAGTAGCTCACACCAAAATCTCTGATTGGGTGGTCTGCAACATACTCTTTCCGAGGCACTTTGAGTAGTAAAATCCCCGTAGCAATGGTTACGTGGACTCGATTTCTCGTGTCGCTATCAGTCATTAGTCCAGAGCTAAGGAGATTTTTGAATAAGAAATTACCAGATCAAACAGTCATTTTCCCATTAGGGAATCACAACTAACTTAATAGATCAGGGCGATCGCACGGGATTTCTGAAATTCTTGCTGTATAAGGATATTGACGAAAAATAGGCTAACTCAAAAAAAGCCAAAACCCTTGCTATTAAAGGATTCTTATACTTTAGATGCCTTTACCCTGCTCAATAGGTCGATCGGGTAATTTATTTTACGGAAATCATCTAGCACTGATTGTAATTACGAATGATGTTAGCAATACTCGTTAACGTCACGATCAATACGACTTATTTTGATGCTCACACAGCGTCGAAATAGCTCGTGATTGAAGAAGTTTGAAGTTCCAGACATACTCCAACTTCTATCAGACGTAAGTTCCGCAACATTTTGATCTTTAGCCAAATTAAAGTTAATGTCATACAAAGAAGTCGAACACATCATAGAAGCTAAGATACAAAAAGCTATACGGAAGCACGAGATCGTAGTTGCTTTTATTAGTAGTATTACTGGCTTAATTTTCATAATGGGTTTATTCCACGCTATTTCGCTCAACCACGCTCAAATACACGCATTTTGCTTGAACTGATTACTGATTGCATTCAATGGGTCTTTACGATTGAGCATTCCCTGCTGTGCATAAAACCAATCCGAGTTACATATATTTTTTAAAAAAGGGAATTGCACTATGGAGAGCAAAAATAATAGCAGACCTATATTGGTCTTATTTTTGACTGTATTTATAGACCTGCTGGGCTTCGGAATTATTCTGCCGATACTGCCTTTGTATGCTGAACAATTCGGCGCAAAACCTAATGAAGCCACTCTACTTGTAGCTATTTATTCTTTAATGCAGTTCTTATTTGCACCAGTATGGGGCAGATTTAGCGATCGCTACGGTCGTCGTCTGGTTTTATTACTGACCTTATTCGGTTCTGTAATAGCATACACAGGCTTAGGCTTTGCTAACTCATTATGGATGTTGTTTCTTGCTCGTAGTCTTGCGGGGATTATGGCAGGGAATATTAGTACTGCTCAGGCATACATCGCAGATATTACTACGCCAGCTAATCGAGCCCGTGGTATGGGCATAATCGGAGCAGCTTTTGGTCTTGGCTTCATTCTCGGCCCAGCTATTGGTGGTCTTCTCATCGGGTCAGATCCAGACAACGCTAACTTTCATTTACCATCGTTGTTCTCAGGTGGATTATCTTTATTCGCATTGCTTTGTGCTTTGATGTTACTTCCTGAATCTCTAAATTCTGAAACTAAAGCCAAAATGCAAGCTAATCGCCACCGCCGGCGACGGCCGAACTTATTACAACTGTCACAGCGTCCACAGTTTTGTGTGCTTGTAGGCATCTACTTTTTTGTTACCTTTGCTGTTGCAGCTATGGACTCTACATTAGCTTTATGGTCTAAGCAGCAATTAAACTGGGGTCCTCAACAAACTAGTTATCTTTTTGCTTTCATGGGGATTGTTAGCACAATCGTTCAAGGAGGACTAATCGGATTCCTCAAGAAAAACTTTGGTGAAATCAAATTACTGACCTTGGGGATATTAGGGTTAGGTTTAGGATTACTGCTAATTGGATTCTCACAAAGCTTAAGTTTATTGTTGGTCGCTACTACACTTGTGGCATGGGGAATTAGTGTTAGTCAACCAATATTGAATAGCCTAATTTCCCAGATGACTGCCCCAGAAGAGCAAGGACAAATATTAGGAATTGCCAGTTCTTGTTCTGCCTTAGCACGCATCGTTGGGCCAATTTGGGCAGGGATTAGTTTTATGAAATTTGGGAGTGATTCTCCTTTTTTGAGCGGATTTTTAGTAATGATAGTAGCTTTGTTTCTTAGTTTACGAGTTACTAAAAGTGCATCTGAATCAAACAAAGAACGTATAGCCTGACAATCCAAGTCTTAAAGGATCTAAAGTTATTGCTGATGTATCCAAAACTTTAGATCCTCCTAAATGCTCCTTAAAAAGGAGAACTTTGAGGAGGTTATTCTCCCCTTGTTATTAAACATTACGAATTACGAATTACGAACTACGAATTAATAATATGACAGGTCGCCGAGTATTATTTTTAGGCATCTTTGTAAGCATCCTCCTAACTTACGCAATTTGGATCGGTGGGAGCATTCCTGCAAGCATCGTCAAACTTCCTGACCAAGGATTAAACTGGTACTATTGGAAGCTTCCCCAACCAACCTTTTGGAGTCGAACGACAGCTTGGGGTATGTACATTGGGCATCAGTTTAGCATCTGGGCGTGTATCTTGTGGGCGCAGCGATCGCAGTTGAGATACAAATCAGCCCTGCACCCGATAAATTACCTCATGCTTGCCATCAATGGTATATTTATCGCTTTACACTTCCTCCAGACCTACATTTGGTATGATGCTCTTGCTCAAGATACTTCAATTTGGGCTTCTCAAGGTGCAGTTGTACTGTTACTGGTGTTCGTACTGATTTTAGAAACACCTCGACGCGGTTTGTTTTTTGGCAATTCTGTTCCATTCCATCAACAGTTTTTGCAAATTATCAAGCTGTACCACGGCTACTTTTTCTCCTTCGCCGCCATCTACACCTTCTGGTATCATCCAATGGAAGCGACTGTAGGGCACTTAATTGGTTTTCTCTATATGTTCTTGCTTCTGCTCCAATCGTCGTTGATCTTTAACCGCGCCCATGTCAACCGTTGGTGGACATTCACTTTAGAAATTACAGTGGTTTTACATAGTGTAGTTGTATCTTTGATGCTAGGACAAAGCAAGTGGCCAACATTTCTCTTTGGTTTTCTTGGCATTTTAGTACTTACCCAACTCCACGGTCTACCTGTTGGTATCTGGACTAAACGTACTATATACGCAGCCTTTTTAGTGAGTGTAATGGTCGTTTATGGGCTTACTGAACGTGGCTTGGGCAGAATTTATGAAGTAACCTATATTCCTCTGATTGAGTTTGGGTTAGTTGGCGCAATTTACTTAATCTTTTTGCTCATCTTATGGACAATTTCTCGTATACCTATCAAGACTTAATATGATACCCGTTAAAATATTTGATATGTTTGTAGTAAAGACTTTAGTCCTTTCTCCGAGACGCTACGTAGAGCAAAATCAGGACTTCAGTCATGACTACAAACGTTTTTGAAGTAAGGTTGATTAGCCAGAGATGCTATGAATAAATATTAACAATTAACTATCTTACTCACCACCACTAATATTTTTTTGTTGTTGATAACGCAGTTTAAACTGGTTTTGTTGTATTTTATGATCCACAATTGGGTCAGGATAGCCAACAGCATGACGTTCTAAAGGTGGAATTTTCCCAGTAACTAAATATTCTGTATCTACAGACCTTAATTCTGATACCCATTGCCGAATATATTCCCCTTCTGGATCGAATTTTTGTGTTTGACTGGCTGGATTGAAAATCCGCACAGGTTTGGGGTCCATACCGCTAGAAGCACTCCATTGCCAACCGCCATTATTAGCAGACAAATCTCCATCAATCAACTTCTGCATAAAGTATTTTTCTCCCAATTGGGGATTAATTAGCAAGTCTTTAGTGAGGAAACTAGCAACAATCATTCGACAACGGTTGTGCATCCAGCCACTTTCATTCATCTGGCGCATTGCTGCATCCACAATAGGGTAGCCAGTTCTTCCTTCACACCAAGCTTGGAAATGTTCTTCATTAGTTTCCCAAGGAAAGTTCTTAAAGGTGTCGCGGAAAGCACCATCGGCTAATTCCGGGAAGTTATACATTGCGTGTTGATAAAACTCCCGCCAAGCTAATTCCTGTTGCCATGTGCGGATATTAACTGCTGTTTCCTCACTACGACTATTTTCCAGTGCTTCTATGGTTGCTTGCCAAACGGTGCGAATGCCAATTACCCCAAATTTTAAAGCTGCACTCAGTTGTGATGTTCCGTCAACTGCGGGAAAATTTCTCTGTTCTTGGTATTCAGTAATAGCTTTATTAGTAAATTCTTCTAATCGTTCTTGTGCCGCCGCCTCTCCTGGTGAAATAATTAATTGTTCATCCCAAATAAACCCTAAATCTTTTGCTGAAGGTAATGTCAAAGAACCCGCAAGTTTGGCAATTTCTTGTTCAGCTTCTGTTAATCCCTCAACGTTTTGCAGTGTTTCAACTGGGTTCGCTTTCGGTTTGGTAATCCAATTTTTCCAGAAGGGGGTATAAACTGTGTAAGGACTATTACCACCCGTGCGGATCTCATCTGGGGAATTGAGGATTTGATCCCAGTTTTGATTAAGAAACTCAATACCTTTTTCTTTGAGGGCATTTATAATGGTGCGATCGCGTTCTTGTGAATAAGGTTCTACATCCCAATTCCAAAAAACAGCTTTGGCGTTTATTGCCTCTGCTAAAGCTGGTATAGCTTGTACAGGATCGGCGTGGAGTATTAACAACTGGCTACCAACTTGAGCATATCGCTCTTGGAGTTTCTGCAAACAGCCAATCATATAAGTTACTCTCACAGGAGCAACATCATCCCGTTCTAAAATATGTGGATCGAGGCAAAACACGCCCACCACCTTCGGACTCCGCCGTTTTGCCGCAGCCAGCCCCGTGTTGTCAGAAATGCGTAAATCGCGCCGATGCCAAAACAGAATTAAGTCAGACATTCTATGCTGTATATAGTTCACCCGTACTAGCTTAGATGCTAGTGGTACCAATGAACATCATTCTGGCGATAAATTATATTCTGTAAATGGGCATGGGGCATTGGGCATAGAGAAGAGACAAGGAAGAGACTTGTTCAATAATTTCTCCTTGTCCCCCTTGTCCCCCCCGTCCCCCTCGTCCCCTAATCCTTTCCTACTCCCCATTCCCCACCCCCCATTCCCCATTCCCCGGTTTGTCAGTCGGGAATAGTGGCTTTTTACCTCAAAGATAGAGTATACTCTTCTTAACAGTTAATTAGTCTTTTTGTCATGGCTAACCTACTACTTGACGACGGTACGATTGAGAGCGATTTAGGCGAAATAGCTCGTGAACTTGCGCCTTTTGGCATTCAACTCAGACACTACGACCCAGGAACATCGCTACTCTTCCCCAATCTGTTAAGCCAGGACGTTTTAACTGAGTCGGAGAAACGTTATTGTGTAGAACTCCATAACAGCGTTTTTGAATTTCTTCAGCAAGAAAATGGCGCTATCTGGTGTGACTTGTTAAATGTGCATCCAGGTTCCTTTAATCTTCACCATCTGATAGCAACCTACAGCCGTTACCATACTCATCCTGCGCCTGAACCCCTCTACGTGTTAGCAGGAGAAATGATCTATGGCTTTGTACGACCTGATGGCAGTCAGGTACAGCTTTTAGTTCAGGCACAAGACTATCTTTACATCCCCGCCGACGTTGAGCATTGGTGCAGTCCAACTGCATCGTTGAATTTCAAAGCAGTACGCTATTTTGCAATAGCCGAAGGTTGGGTTCCCAATTATACAGGTACTCAAGTTAGTGATTCACTCAACAAGCCGCGTTAAAGCTCAATTTTATGAGCGCAAACTGTGATATTTCTTACTTAATGCTTTAACGTGTCGCAGAAGTCCCCACCTTCTCTGCGAGACGCTATTTGCGTTCAATGTACTCTAATGGTAGGTATTGTGAGCGGGGGGATTCGTCATCGCCCTTGCCGTCTCCCCTTGGGAGAAGATTTTCTGATAGAATTATTTGGTCTTGACCATCAATGCCATAAGCGAAAACCAAGCTAACAGGTATATGTTGCAAGAAAAAGATTTGGGTCTTGGGAACCAGGACTCCTGCCCTTGGAGGGAATGTTAGACTTTCTGGTACTACGAAGTCCTGGAGGCTGTTCCCGATGAATTGGGAAGCGCCGTCCGTCTTACGGCGGCGGAGTAGTTCACAGCTTTAACTCTAAACTCAAGTCTCTTACTCAATTAGAGGATTTAAGTGAGGCGTTATTAGATTTTTCTACATCATCTTACTTGACAAAATGGTTAAATAATGCAGTGCAAATTTGAACTATTCAATCAACTTCCTCACAGAGAATTAACAGCGTTTCCATCGCCTCTGCTAGAGAAATCAACTCTGTCCAAGAGGAGCCACTAACTAGATTTTGGGCGTGAGCTAATCGGTTTCGCAACTGTTCAGCAGACTTTAGGAAGCGTTCACCAAACCGTTTGGATTTTAATCCCAGTTGCTGGAGAAGTTCTGGCTGATTTAAAATCAACTCTCGCTTATCACAGAATTGCAGATAATCTAACAAATCCGTAGCTTCGTTTCTTTCCTGACTCTCTCGCCATAACCGTTGAGCAACCTCTAAGCGCTCAGGTTTGAGGACTTTTTGCCAAGAATCTTGAGGATAGTAAATCCGCACCAGGCGCAGCAAATTCATTTCTAGGAGCGTTACCAAGCCAAACAGCAGCATTCGCGCGGGTGCTTTCTGCAAGTCGCCACAGGTAATAATACCACTTACCTGATTGCAGTCCAAGACAAACAATCGCGGAGTTTGTTGTAGGATGGGTAGCAACTTTATCAGTGGGGTAGAAATGGCTATTAGTTCTTTGGGATGAAACACCCGTTGATAGTCGCCACACTTGCCTTCTTTGCCTTGAATCAAACTAGAGCGTTCTACATAACCGCTTATAATATCTCCTGTCTCAACGCCGATAACATCAAAATTTTGTGCCTGCATCCAATGCAGCACTTCTGTCACCTCCGCATTAGCTGGCATAGCTTTGAGGGGTTCTGCCACATATTCAATGGTGATATTGTTCTCAAATAAACTCCGCAGGTCTTGAGAACGCGATTTTAGGTGTTTCATCCTCCGGTTGTGAACTCACGCTTAGATAATCCTAGGGCACTCACGCGATGTCTGCGACGGGCTACGCCTACGCCAGTGGAATTTTCTGCCAGATTACCCCTGCAATCGCTATCTCGACAAATACCATAGACCAATATCATACTATCCTAGTTATTATAAAGATAGTGACGCTTAGATATTTTCAAGGAATAAAATATTTTGCAACTACAAAAAAATAAATATTTATGTAGTTATTTGGATCAGATTAGTTGATTAATTTTGCTAAAAATGCCGAAAATTCTCGCAAAAAAATGTTATTACTAAAACGACATATCGAATTGATAGTTGGTAGAATTTTACCAACGATAACCAAAATTGATAAATAATATTATTATGCCAAGAAAAGAACAAGGATGGGTTACATTTCAAACCTCAGAGGACGAGCGGAAGATTCTAGAGGAGTTCTGCGAACAGTCTCAACGCACCAAGACTGAGATTTTGCGGGAACTCGTGCGTAGTCTCCCTCAGCACTCGTCAGGAACAGTACTACCACCAACTCAGCAAGAAAAACAGGAAGATATCTACTATACTCAAAAGCCTGATATAGAAAGTACTATTCCAAAGAAATCACTAAAAGTTAGCTCTCGTAATATTCTTAAAGGTGTTGTTAAACGAGTTGTTTATGGAGCAGTTAATAGTGAGATAACTCTGGAAATTATTCATAAAGTAGAATTAACCTCAATTATCACCAGAGCTTCGGCAGAAGAGTTAGAACTATCTGAGGGAAAAGAAGCTTATGCAGTGATTAAGTCGAACGATATTGTCATTGCTAGAGAATAAAAATACGGGATTTTAGGCGTTGGGTATTAAATGTCAGCGTAGGCGTAGCCCATCGTAGATATCGCATCTACACCCACAGCAAAACTGACAAAGGTTACAACTTTTAGTAAGGATTTTTTGATAGAGTGATGCTTTGTCAAACGCTCTCATATTCATGTCGTCCCAGGTATCGCTCCCCCAATCGCTCTATCCATACCTACCCATCACCGCTCTTGCGCCCATGCAGGATGTGACAAACCTCTGGTTTATGAAGGTCATTGCCCACTACGGCAGCCCTGACTACTTCTTCACCGAGTATTTCCGCGTCAATGATACCTCACGGCTCAATCGTAACATTCTGGCAGCAATCACCGAAAACGACACGGGCCGCCCCGTTTTTGCTCAAATGATTGGCGAAAGCATTCCAGACTTAGTAAGAACAGCAATTGATCTCTGCCGCTATAATATCGCTGGAGTTGATTTGAATATGGGCTGTCCAGCACCTAGAATCTATCGCAAAAATGTTGGGGGTGGATTGTTGCTCTCACCAGAAAAAGTGGATCGGATTTTAGCAGAATTGCGGCAGGCAGTGAACGATCGCCCTTTGACTGTGAAGATGCGCGTAGGCTTTGAAAATACAGATAACTTTTACAAAATTCTAGATATAATCAATCGCCACAACATTGATTTATTGAGTTTGCATGGTCGCACAGTGAAAGATATGTACCACGGGGCAGTGAGATATGATTTGATTGCTGAAGCGGTTAAACGAGTCGATTGTCCAGTACTTGCCAATGGCAATATCAACTCTGCAAAAACTGCTATTGAAGTGCTTTCTCAAACGGGCGCAGCTGGTGTGATGGTAGGGCGCTGGGCGATTGGCAATCCTTGGATTTTTAATCAAATTCGGCAAGCTTTGCGTTTTGAGCCGATCGCACCCGTGCCTTTAGTAGAAGTACGCAATTATATTGATCGTTTATGGCAGACCCCCACAGCAGCAACTATGCCAGAGCGATCGCGTGTAGGCTATCTGAAAATGTTCCTCAACTACATTGCCCTGAGTGTTGACACTGAAGGTCATTTCCTTCGGCTGATGCGACAGACGCAGACCGAGATAGAATTGTTTAACCTATGCGATCGCGTTCTCCTTGCCGATCTGACGAAAACTTTAGCCCTAGCACCATCCTTGAGCGTTTAAGTAACTACGGCAACTATTTGAAATAGGCATTTTTGACGCTTTATAAATACGAATGCGAGGTGCTGAAAATAGTACCTCGCAATCTCTCTGTGCTGTTTATTTATGGAAGAGTGTCAATCATCATTAAGCAACAATAATTTTGTCGTTGGTTAGTGACAATCCAGCAGATAATTGGGCAAATTTTACCTGATTAAAAGCAGATGCACTGCCATCTTGGTCAAAGAACAGTCCACCTGTAGAAAAATCATAGATAAACCGTTGATTGCTTGTCGTTGCAGATGTTCCAACGATAAACTGATTTTGCTGAAGTGAACCTATTGATAACCCGCCACCAAAATCAGCAGCCGATACCTGAATCCGGTCATTAGTTACGTTGAAGTCATAAAGACGATCAATACCTTGATTAAAGCCATTGAAAACAAAGGTATCATTGCCAAAACCACCTGTTAGGATATCATTACCAAAACTACCTGTCAGGATATCATTTCCATTGCCACCTTTGAGGGTGTCATCTCCATTACCACCGCTAAGGGTATTATTCCCTAATGCGCCAAATGCAGAGATGTAATCATTATCATCACCCCCCAAGAGTAAGTTATTGCCTGTTGAATAATCAACAATCAATTTATCAGCACCAGCGCCACCGTTGAGCGTATTATTGCCTGATGCCCTGCGATAAACTCCTTTTTCGTCGCCGGAATTGTCGTATTCGTAGCCAGAGGCTGAGAGATAATCATTGCCATTATCTCCATTGAGTAGATTATTGCCCGTTGAATAATCAACATTCAAATTATCGTCACCAGCACCACCGTTGAGGGTGTTATTTCCAGTAGTGTTATAAAAAGCTCCTCCGAAGCCGCGGCCGTAGCTAGAACCGGAGAGAGAATCATTGCCATCTCCACCAGAAAGCAGATTATTGCCTCGTGAATAGTTAACATTTAAGTAATCGCTACCAGCGCCACCGTTAAGGGTGTTATTGCCTGAAGTGTTATCAAACCTATAGCCCTCAAATTCTGAGGCAAAGAGAGAGTCATTGCCATCGCCACCAGACAGCAGATTATTGCCTGTTGAAATATTAGCACTCAAGTAATCGTCACCAGCACCACCGTTGAGGGTGTTATTACCAGAGGAAAGATTGATAGAGAGATAATCGTTATTATCACCACCATCTAGGAAGTTCTTACCTGTTGAAAGTAAGGCACTCAAGGTATCGTTACCAACGCCTCCGTTGAGGGTGTTATTGCCAGACACTCTAGGGTCGTAGTAGCCACTAGAGGCAGAGAGATAATCATTGCCATTGGAACCATCCAGTAAGTTATCGCCTGCGGAACCGTCAGCAATCAAGGTATCGTTACCAGCGCCACCCTTGAGAGTGTTATTACCAGACACCACATTACCTTCATAGTCCCCTAATGCCGAGAGACTATCATTGCCATCGCCACCAGACAAGAGATTATTGCCTGCTGAAGAGTCAACATTCAAGTTATCGTCACCAGCACCACCGTTGAGGATATTGTTCCCTGCACCACCCCGTAGCAAGTCATTACCAGCACCACCGTCGAGGGAATCATTGCCAGTATCACCAATAAGGGTGTCGTTCCCCGCACCGCCAATGAGAGTATCATTTCCCGTACCACCCCGCAGCAAGTCGTTGCCACTCTTGCCGTCGATGCGGTCATTCCCGCCCTGACCATTGATGACATCATTTGAGTTATCTAAACCTGTAACGTTGTTGTCGAGGTCATTGAGGAAAGTCACCGTGTTCTTGTTGAACACGCTAGTTGCAGTGGAGTTGGCATCAAAGACATCAAAACTATCGGTGATGCTAGTTTGCCCATCAAACAGGATATTACCAATAGCTGGTCTGTTTCCAGAAGCTTTCAGGTTATCGAGGTTTTCTAATTTGAAGTTTTTTAGAATCGTTTTGGTATTAGCAACCCCATCAAAGGTAATTTCCAGATTGTTACCATTCTGGGTAAGCAACAGATTTTGGGCAGTCAAATCAGCACCCTGGAATTTGATCGTATCCACTTCGGCAATAACTGCTGCTGTCGGGTTTGTTCCTTTACCTATGCCACCAAAATCAGTAATAGTATCAGTCCCATCACCCAAGTTGTAAATAAATTTATCCTTGCCGCCACCACCAGTCAGAGTGTCATCGCCCTGTTGAGCTGTAATGGTATCGTTGCCTACTTTACTGTTAATTATGTCAGCGTCATTACTGCCCAGTAGAGTATCATTACTGTTAGTTCCAATGATATTTGTCATAACTTTTACCTTTCTTAATCGATATTCCCGTAAATTTAAATTTCTCAGCCCTGAATTAGTACTGTTTTAGAACACAAAAACCCGCCGAGAGTTGATACTTTCGACATATTTTGATTTCCCTCTGGAGGGACAGTAATTTTTCTTGAAAATCCACACTGTTGAGCAGATTGCAACTAGCACCTATCTACATATCAAAATCTCATGCACTGTACAAATTAATGACTTTGTGCATGAACTCAAATAGTTCATTTCAGGCTTTTTACAAGCATCCTTGATTAAATACCGTAGGCGCAGCCCCAACTTAGGCATTCTTGCAAAAACATCACAAAATCAAGCTTAAATGCCTGAAAATCACACTTCATACTTTAATTTTTTTGTCAATGCGTAAATCCTAGTGTCTTGAAAATAGGGAACAGTTAACTCTTGATACAGAAGGTTATTTTTATCCCCTCGTTGTGGGCTATTGACTGTGGGTGTCTAGCTTAAAAAGAGAGAACATTTAAATAACCTGATACTAACTAAATACTGAAGTTTGCTTGTATGTCTATACTTCAAAAAGTATCTTTGCATACTCTTTACATTGTAGGAGAAATATGTAAGTAAATAGTCGTGAAAAAAGTGAACTATGTAAAGATAAATAAATCGCAATCGGTTTGAAGAAGGAATCAGAATGGGCTACGCCCTGCTACGCTAACAAAGACGTTTCCGTTACTCTGGTCATAATCAAGATGATCTCTACGAGACGCTGTGTTATCCGCCAATCATACAGAATTAAGGATGAATCCTGACTTCTAAATTCTGTTTTGATAAATGGGAAAAGCTTGGTCTACAAAGACTTTGGTATAAACTTTCTTCGAGGAAGAAGACCAAAATGCAAGGAGTCAGACATAGTTTTTTTGGAAGAATGCCTGAAACATGATTAATTTGTTGTTACATACTTGTAAATTTTTCTGCCGACCTACTTATGTGCTAAAAAATCCTCTTAGTGTGTTCTTCACATTTTCAGAGTTTATAGTCAAGATTTTGCAGACAGTAGTCACAAAGAAGTTTGAGCCGAGGCTTTCAAAGTAGGAGACCTCAAGATGCTTGAAGGATTGATAAAATACATCTTTTTATTTTTGAGCGCTGCGATACCTGCGGTTCTTGCTAGCCTACGCCTGGTAATAGATCATATCTGTGCAATAATCGCGATCGCTTACCAAAATTACAGATGCAGAGATGCCCAAAAGGATTGCGATCGCAATTCACATTAGTTCATTATCGTCAGGTGACAGAAGCAACAGTTATACAAAGGTATAAATGGATAGTGTTGAGATGATTTACTTCTAAACTGAGTTGAGCAATTTCCAAAGCTTTTTGGTACAGTATTCTAGAAAATCCAGATGACAAAGATAGGCGATCGCTAATTGCAATTGCCAGTCTATTGCTCAAAATCTAGAATGCAGTTGCTATGATCAAACGCCTGCTTGTGGTCGAGTCTCCCGGAAAAGTCAAAAAACTCAGTCAAATTCTGGGTTCGGATTGGAAAGTTTTAGCCAGTTGTGGCCACATCCGAGAACTCAGCAATGAAGGGGACGATTCCTTGGGCTTCGTCATGGACGGCAGTAATGTAAGGTGCAATTACGTTCCGCGTGACCAACGAGCGAAAGAAACAATCCAGAAGCTCAAGTCTGCGGTGAAGCAGGTTGATGAAGTTGTCTTAGCAACTGACCCAGACCGGGAAGGTGAGACAATCGCTTGGCATCTCAAAGAAACGCTGGGTTTAAGGGAACCGAAACGAGTAATTTATACTGAGATTACAGCATCGGCGGTACAGAGTGCGATCGCTAATCCTAGAAAGCTAGACCAAAACTTAATCGGTGCTGGGTTGTGCCGAGATTGCCTAGATAAGCTTGTAGGTTATAAAGGTAGCCCTTTAGTTTGGGCATTGAATAACGGCGCTAAGAGTGTTGGCAGAGTCCAAAGCGCGACGTTGCACCTGATTTGTCAGCGAGAAAACGAAATTCTGGCTTTTGTCCCCCAAGATTACTGGAGTGTCTGGGTAGATTATGCGGAAGGATTTCGGGCTTTTTACAAAGGGACGGTGGATTCTGCAAAAGATGCAGCAGACCAAGAAACTGAAACTCATGATGATGCAAAGGTTGGTAATAGTCCAGAAACACCTGAGTCTAAGCGCGTTCTTTCCGAAGCAGAGGCTACACGTTTAGTTGAAGAAGCACAGCGACATCCTCATCAGGTGATTCATTTTGAAGGAAAAATAGTTAACCGTCAGCCACCGCCACCATTTACAACTTCCAGCCTTCAGCAAGCAGCTGGTTCAAAGCTGAGGTTTGCTCCTGACAAAACCATGATTGATGCCCAAAAGCTCTATGAGGCAGGGCTTATCACATATATGCGAACAGATTCAGTAATGCTGAGTCCAGAATTTTGTACCAGCGCTCGTAAATGGTTAGAGCAAAATGATCCGCAGAATGTACCGCAGCAAGTCGCCAAGCATCGTAGTAGCAAATCAGCTCAAGAAGCACATGAAGCGATTCGTCCAACGGATGTATTTCGTCCCTCAGCTCAATTACGCTTAGAACTTCCTGATGATGAGTTTAATCTTTATGTAATGATCTGGAAACGGTCAATTGCTTCTCAGTGTCGTGCTGCCCAATTGCGTAAAACTTTGGTGATTACTCAGTCTGGTTCTCTACTGTGGTCAGCTAGAGGGCAAGTAATTGAATTTTACGGTTATGCCCGCTACTGGAACAATCTCAGCAAGGATAGTATTTTACCTTCATTACAACAGGGACAAGCATTGAAACTGGAGAATGCTGGACATGAGCAGAAGCAGACGCAGCCACCACCGCGTTATAGTGAACCCAAATTAGTACAACTGATGGAACGTAAAGGAATTGGTCGCCCAAGTACTTATGCTCCTACTGTTGCTACCTTAAAAAAACGAAATTATGTCGAGTTAAAAAAAGACCATCTGCAACCGACAGCGTTAGGGTTAGAAGTTGATGCATTTTTGCTCAAAGCACTACCAGATTTACTAGAGGCAGAATTCACAGCAAAAATGGAGGATGCCCTTGATGCAATTTCCGAAGGAAAAAACTCTTGGCAGCATTATTTAACTAGTTGGAATCAGAATTACTTTGTACCAGCACTATCCAAAGCTAAGACTGTAGTTGCGAGTTCCCCAACAGGTAAAGCTAATGTGATAAGTGAGCGCAAATATGAAACTTCCAGAACGCGATGCCCTGAATGCAAAAATTTTCTCTCTAAAATTCCGAGTAGTAAAGTTAAAAAGAAATATTTCCTCAAATGCACAAAAGGCTGTGAAAATGTCGTGCTATTTTGGAGCGACTTTAACAAAACTTGGCAGCCACCACAAGCTAAAACTGTCCAAGCTGAAAATCAACAAAAGCCTCCCGTGAAGATGACGGCATATCCCTGCCCGGTATGTAAGAAACCTCTAGAGGAGTACAGTTATATTAAGGAGGGGCAGAGTAAGACAATGTTGCGATGTTCTAACGCACAATCCCGTAAAGATACGAAACATAAAGATGTAGCTTATTTCAGTACGCCAAAAGGGTGGTGGAGTCCTAAGTTTGGGGAGATATCAAAAACTTAACTAAAGCTATCCGGCTCATTTCACCGCTAGACAAATAAATTTGAGTTTTATCTGATAACGCCTTTACCCACCAAGCTTGATATTCTGTTGCTTTAGTAGATTTATCAACAAGTTTTTAAATATGCCACTTAGGATACCAATAAGAGGAGTAGGCACAGTTAGGAGATATCGGCGGAAAGTTTTGACATCGAAGGGCCAAACGGGCAACTCATCAGTCATAGTGTACAAGGCACGTAGCTGCTGAATTTTTTCAGATTTTTTCTTGAAAGCTTCTGTGTCTTCAGCCAGACTAGTATAAATCCCCGAATAATCTGCTCGGAACTGCCGAGCAATTTTATCTAAAGACTTTTCTTTAGCTCTTTTCATACCGCTATTTGCTGCCAGCAATGGCCCAAAAAAACATCCCATTGATAGAAAAATATACAATGGAATTACCAGATGAACAAACCAGAATCCTTTTCCGACATCTTGTGTAATTACTTGATACTCAATTACGCCAATCCAGATACCCAAAACAGCAACTAGATAGGCAGTTTTAAGCGAATAATCACTGAGACATCGCAGACCACCACACCGATCGGGATGAAGAGGATTAATATCAAGATCCTTGTTTCCTAAAATTCTATAGAAAATCCAAATATTTGTAATCAAATTAATGACAAGTATACTACCCATATATACGACTGCAAATGTGGCGATCGTAATGGTAAGTCCTGGTAGAAAACTAGAGCTAGTCCAACTCTCTTCTAATCTAGGTCTGATGATAAAAACAATAGTGCTGAAAAAGAGAGCGCTGGCAAGTGCAGATAGTTGTCGCCATTTTTGGGAATAGAGGTTAATAACAAATTGATCAATCTGAAATTTGTCTATTTCTAATACGTCAGATTTTTCCAGGTCTTGAATTACTTTATCGATTGCTTGAAAACTCCATAAGTAATATCCCAATGTTACTGGATTAATGAAAAGTCCTACTAACCAGGGAATCCAGTCTTTAAGTAACCCCATCTGTCCCTGCTTAGACCACAGCGTATCACTTATCCATGCAGTAAACAAATAAACTACAGTAGCGGTAAGTGCTGCCAACAGCCCGAAAGTTAGAGGAGAAAGACCAAGTTTTCCAATTACTAGATACGCAACAGGGTCAAATCGGTGAAGGTTCCGTTTGTGCGAAATATCGTTTGTCATTCTTTAACAATGAGTCAGGTAAATAACACCATACATATTTAGGGGTAAATGTGCCAATTTTGGCAAAATATAGTAATAAATCTGGTGAGTCAAAAAAGCTCGCTCCATAAACTTTTGAATTCTTAATTTTGAATTCTACGTAGCGCTACTAAGTATTTATCAACACGGACTGACCTTAGTGGCAAGCTCTGCGGGGTTCAAATTTTCATAGCGTTCAAAGGGTTGATGAATCCAGGGGTTGTCAGCCAAGTAATCGACATAATAATCGGGTGCTATAACTGAACAGGCTTTATACCAAAGAACGGCGGTGCGAATTTCCTCAATTGGGGAATCAGTATTTTGCTTGAGCCAAGGTATAGTCTGTTGGAGTGTGATCCCAGAGTCTACTAAGTCATCTACTAAAAGAATGCGCGAACCTAACTTTTCGGCAGTCATTGTCAAGTGGCGGGAGAAAATTAAATTACTTCTTTCTTGCTTACCAACGCCACTGTAAGATGAGGTTGCTAAGATTGCCAGTGGTTGCTGGTATATCCGGGAGAGAATATCTCCAACTCTTAATCCTCCTCTGGCAAGACAGATAATCTGGTTAAATTCCCAACTGGATTGATAAATCTGGATAGCCAGTTGTTCAATTTTTTGGTGATAATCTGACCAAGAAACGTAAAGGTCTGGCATAAGTCTAACGGAAGTGGTAGATGGCTAGTATTGAAGGCAATCGCAAACTTTTTATTTTAGTATGAGCGCAAGTTATTATGAAAGATTATGCTGCTGATGGCGATGCCCAACGAGATATTCTTAGTGAAAAACTCGACTTAAAAACAAAACTGGCTTATGGTGCAGGGGATTTAGGCCCGGCAATTACTGCCAATATCTCTGTGTTTTATCTGCTGATTTTCTTTACCAATGTCGCTGGTATCCCTGCGGGTTTAGCTGGCACTATTTTGATGATTGGCAAAATCTGGGATGGCGTAAATGATCCTCTTGTGGGATTCCTGACTGATAAAACGAAATCTCGGCGTTGGGGCCGTCGTCTTCCTTGGATGTTTTATGGAGCAATCCCTTTTGGAATTTTATTCTTCTTGCAATGGATTGTACCGCAATTTAGTGCAAATCAGAGTGAGAATATTTGGCCGTTGTTCTGGTATTACGTAGCGATTGGGATTCTATCTCAAGCGTTTTACACGGTTGTGAATTTGCCTTATACGGCAATGACTCCAGAACTAACTCAAGATTACGACGAACGTACCAGCCTTAACAGCTATCGCTTTACATTTTCCATTGGTGGCAGCATTTTGTCATTAATTTTAGCGCTAATTATTTTTATCAAAATTAGCGATCGCCAACAAGCATATCTCGTTTTAGCAGCAGTTTGTACTGTAATTTCGATTTTAGGATTATATTGCTGCGTTTTTGGAGTTCGCGATCGCATCTTGGCTTTTGAGGCTAAACGCATCCAAACCGAGGAACCTGCATCTCTCCCCTTCGGCGAACAGCTAAAAATAGTCTTCAGCAACCGACCTTTTTTATTTGTTATTGGTATATATCTTTTTTCTTGGCTAGGTGTGCAGATTACAGCCAGCATTATTCCCTATTTTGTAGTCAATTGTATGGCCCTTAAAGAATCAGATGTGCCCACAGTGCTGATTGCAGTCCAAGCAACTGCCCTGCTGATGCTATTTGTCTGGGGTGAGTTGAGTAAAAAAGTCGGGAAAAAAGTTGTTTATTTTCTGGGAATGAGTTTGTGGATAATAGCTGCTGCCGGACTATTTTTCTTACAGCCTGGTCAAATAGTTTTGATGTATGTGATGGCTGTGATGGCAGGTATTGGTGTATCCACAGCTTATCTGATTCCCTGGTCGATGATTCCAGATGTAATTGAATTAGATGAACTGCAAACTGGACAACGCAGAGAAGGCATTTTTTATGGCTTCATGGTTTTGCTACAAAAATTTGGTTTAGCTTTCGGACTGTTTTTGGTAGGAAATGCTTTGCAAGTATCAGGTTTCAAAGAATCCGTAGCCGGAAGTCCACTACCTATCCAACCAGAATCGGCACTGTTTGCTATTCGCGTTGCTGTTGGGCCGATACCTACCGTTTGTTTGCTTTGTGGCTTAGTTTTAACGTATTTTTACCCAATTACCCGCGAGATGCACGCAGAAATGATGTTAAAACTCAAAGAACGGCAAGAGAAGAGGGGAAATTAAGGGAGTGGGAAAAGATTTTTTCGTTTTACAGTTTCAAACCCTTAACTGAGTTACAGCAATATTGCCGGAAAAGCATACATCCACATCACTACCAGGGGTGCGATCGCGTTTGCCATATTCTCCTACATAATAAAAATCATCGCCTTCAATTCGATAGTTGACAGGCAAAGGTTTACTACAGGCTTGGCAAAACACTATTTCAGGATGTGGTTCTCCTGGTAGCAGATTCGGCAAGTTCACATTCCAAAAGCTTCCCGGTTCTAGGGGACGTTTGAGTAAGTCCGCTAAAACTTCAGCTGTCAATTTGGCAGCCAGATCCCAATCAAAATTCTGCTTGGCTTTGCGATAGTGGGAAATAGCAATTCCGGGAATACCGTGCATTGCGGCTTCCCGCACAGCAGCCACTGTGCCAGAAATGTAGACATCGACTCCCAAGTTGCCCCCAGCGTTGATACCTGAAAGCACAAATTTGACATCTGCGTTAATTTGTGTTAAGGCAATTCTCACACAATCGGCGGGAGTGCCTGCGATCGCATATTCAGTCTCAGAACGTCGCTGGAGGTTGATGGCGCGAGTGGTAGTAACTTGATGTCCACACCCAGACTGATGATCGGCAGGAGCCGCGATAATAACATTTTTGCCATTTACAGCTTTAATTAGAGCTTTTATACCGGGGGCATCAATGCCATCATCGTTAGTTAAAATTATGGTCATGTATATATTATTTTAGATTTAGCCAAAATACCAGAAAAATTGCACATATAGCTGTTTTCGCTTGGATGTAATACACTTTGACCTCTCTCCTAAAAGGATAAAAGCTTCGAATCTTACTCCCCTTCCCTTGTAGGGAAGGGGCTGGGGGTTAGGTCTCTATTGCACTCAACTGAGAACCGCTACATAACCCATAAAAGGGTATAGCAGGACAAGCAACTTGCATATATGAAAAGTTATACTTCTTTCTGCCAAAAATACTCATTATACGATATCATTTCTAGATGGTTTGCAAATTCCGCCCTAAGCATTTGGGTTAATTCTCAAAATGGGCGGTATTTCTTGTAAATTTTATGCTTGCAACCGCGATCATCAGAAGTTTGTGCAATCAAAAAATCCCGTAAAATATATATCTGCTGGTAGTAGCAAAAACTTGATCCCGGAGAAAACCGCGAACGAGGTGATTTTTGCACTAGTTCTGTAGTATTTTTGGTGCAAGTCTGTCTTAGGGATCACACGATGAAACAGCTCCTCAAACAAATATTTAGTAGTCAAAAACACCTCATCCGGCTGGTTTTAACATTGGTGACGGTTATTTTAACAGCCTCGCTGTTTGCCACACCTGCTTTAGCCACAGGTGTGTATCAATTACCCAGCCTCACAGCAGACACCTGGGTTTTGGATCAAGGTGAGGTTATCAGCCGTCTGAATGAAGGTAAAATTAGCAGCGCTTTCGAGGATTTGGCAAAACAAACAAATAAGCAAGTCAGAATTGTGACTGTTCGCCGCCTTGACTACGGTGAAACACCAGAAAGCTTTACCAAAGAGTTGTTTGAAAAATGGTTTCCGACAAAAGAAGCCCAAGCTAATCAAACTTTATTGGTTATTGACACAGTTACCAATGGTACTTCCATTATTACTGGGGATGAAGTCAAACCTTTACTCACTGACGCTATTGCCGAGAGTGTAGCTACTGAGACAGTAAGTGTGCCGTTACGCAATGGTAACAAATACAATCAGGCATTTCTAGATGCTAGCGATCGCCTTGTTGCCGTCCTCTCCGGTAAAGCCGATCCGGGGCCACCCCAAGTTACTGACAATGTACAGGTAGAAGGCACCTACAAGAAAGCAGAAGAAACCAACCAAGGTAACGCTACTGCTTGGGTAGTAGGGTTGTTAATTGCCGCCACCGTCATCCCAATGGCGACTTACTACATTTATCAGATAAATCAGCCGTCATCTGATGGGTAATGACAGAGTTGTTCAATTTTAGATTTTGAATTTTGGATTTTGGATTGAAGAAAAATCTAAAATCTAAAATCTAAAATTGGCTTAATCCTGAACATACTCTTGCCCTTTTACTAAAGCCGCCTCAGCCCGAACAAATTCTCGACCCAAATAAGCCGCATGATTTAATTGAGTTACAGGCGCGGGCTGAGTTTCTTCAAAAATCTTCACGCAAAGTTCTTTCGCCGTCCTCGCACTAAAAACCGTTGTGTAAGTTCGTTCTACCTTTCCTCGTGCCGGAATTACCTTCCCCGTTTCGGGATCGATAGCTAAACCACGCTCATCAATTACGTTTGTGAAATGCTTGGCATAAATTAACCCTGCGTCTCGATCCAAGTAAATAATAAAATATCCACCGGGATCGAGGTCAATATGACGCTGGGAAAGTTTATCATCAATTGCGGCTAAATTTTCAAGTATTAAATCCATAAGCACTAGCAAAAGAAATTTTCTTTTTTCAGGGTTTTTACACTATATATTAAGTGTAATTCGTCGTTCCCCCTCTGCCTTGGCAAACTTTTAAGAATCCCGGTTACTAAATGGCAACTCTGCATTAATCGCCTCAATCTCTTGCTGTTCGAGTTGATTTACTTCCTTAATATAGGGACGGATAATTTGTCCTAAACGATTGTTGTAAAAGCGGTGCAAACTATGATTGGGCATAGCAGGAAAACCACGGCGTTTTTTGTGGCGGCCACCTGCGCCAGGGTCAAAAATTTGGATTCCGTTAGCGATCGCCCACTCAATAGGCGCATAATAGCAAGCATCAAAATGTAAGCAATCTATTTCTTGGAAACTTCCCCAATAGCGTCCATAGAGTTTGTCACCTTTAAACAAACAAAAGGACATTCCTAAAGGATGAGAATTATCTTCTTCGCTATATGCAGCGACAAACAAGACTCGATGGCGATAATCATTGTGTAGCTGCTCAAAAAACCTCTGTGTGAGATACTTGCTACCCCACCAGCCAAATTTATCACAGGTGTCAGCATAAAACTGGTACATCGAAGGAAATAAAGAGTAGGGAATTTCATCACCACTCAGAGGTTGTAATCTTAAACCAGCTTTCTCGACAGCTTTACGTTCCCGCTTGATATTGCGGCGTTGATTGGCGTTAAACACTTTCAAGTAGTCATCAAAAGTTTTAAAGCCAGCATTTTCCCAGACGTAACTGTGGTGCAACCAAGTTGTAAAGCCATGCCGTTCCAACATCGGCCGCCATTGGGGATCGACGTAGAGAAAATGACATCCAGAAATCCGATTTTTGGAGCAGAATGTGTCAATTTCATGCACCATCATTGCGGTGATTTCGTCTTCGTCTTCTCCTGGGGCGATTAAAAAGCGATAACCTTCCGCTGGGGTAAATGGTGTCATGCCCAGCAATTTTGGGTAATATTGAACTCCGATGCGATCGGCTAACTCTGCCCATTGGTGATCGAATACAAATTCACCAGAACTATGTCCTTTGAGATAAAGTGGTGCAGCCGCAATCAGCGTTCTATCCCGCCACAATGTCAAGTGATTTGGCAACCAACCAGTTTTAGCCGTAGCACTTTGGGAGGTTTCGAGATTATTTAGCCACTCCCATTCTAAAAATGGCGTTTTGAGTGGCATTGCTAAAGCATTCCAGGCATTTTGGGGTACTTCAGCGATTTTGTTCGTCCAAAGGACAGAATAGCGAGGCTTAAGTTGTTCTACCATCTTAGGGGAGTAGGGATGAGTAAGAGGCAGGGGGCAGGGGGGCAGAGGGGCAGAGGGGCAGGGGAGGCAGGGGGAGCAGGGGGAGAATTCGTAACTCCTAATTCTTCACTCAGAACTGTTTTGCCCAATTCCCAATTCCCAATTCCCAATTCCCAATTCCCAATTCCCAATAACTTAACTTAGCGTAATCTAATCTGCTGGTTGTTGCAGGCGATAGTGCAAAAACACTTCTTGCTCAACAGTATGAACTTCTAAAAGCTGCAACTTGGGAGCTAAATCGGGTAAAAAACCTTTCCCTTCTACAGGTGTGGGGGCAGTACTACCACCTAAAATCAGGGGACAGACAGTTAGCCATAATTCATCAATTAAATCTAAGCCCAGCAGGGAAGCGACTAATTCACCTCCACCCAAGACCACTAACCGTGTTATATCTATATTGGCTAGATGCTTCAAAGCTGCGGGAATGTCAATTTCTCGCGTTGGTGTTTCAAAAACCAGAATCTGCTCAAATTCTGGAGGACACTCTTGTGTTCCGGTTCCCAGAGTTGAAGGAAGCGTCTGTAAACAACGTCCTTTCCATGAAAGTTTTCCCAGTGCTGTCGTGAGTAGCCAGCGTCTAACTGGTTGCTTAAAAAAGTTAATTTCCGGATTGAGGTTTCCAGAGTGTGTAGTCACTATATGAACTGGCTGCGGAGGCTTCCCTTCTTGTGCCCGAAGTCGCACTAGAGTTGGATCTGATACAGTAAGTGTCGTTCCATAAGCCCGGAGAGTACCAGCACCGAATAAAACCGCATCAGAGGCAGCGATTTGTTTTTCTAGATGTGCTTTATCAACCCTTGAGCCAAACCGAGCAGGCGATCGCCTAAAATCTGCTATCTTGCCATCTGCACTCATTGCTAAAACAACTGTAGTATGAGGACGATGTTGCAACATTAAATTGATTTGATAGTTGGAATATTTTCTTTGTTTGTATGTAGATTCTCAAAAAAAATCCATGCCTGCAAGTTATTTATTTACAATTTTACCACTGTATTTATATGCAACACAAACCACTTTTACATCTAGCATATATGAGTTTTGGTATACCACGTTTCTTTTTGAATGATAGCAATTTGTTATTTTTAAACATTGAAAATAAAATTCTGATAATTTAATAAAATGTCTCATCTAGCCAGTCTAATTACATATCTTTGCTGTTGTGGTTTGCAGATGCAAAGTGAGACACTTGATGACTAATTCCCGCCAATCTTCCTTTCGTCGAATTTTAGTAACGAGAATATTGCTGCTGTTCGTTCCAGTTTTACTTATAGGCGAGATTGTGGCCTTGAATAAGGCACGTTCTAGCATATTGGGAACTGCGCGTCAAAATTTAACAGAAAGCGCCATTAGTAAAGGGGAGAGAATTGGCGATGCGATCGCAATCTTAAAAGCTAGTTTACTGAGTGTAAGTAAAACAACGGTGATTCCGTCGGGTTCGCCTATACAAGAGCAAGAAATTCTCACACAGCTAAAGCAACAACTTCCAGCCAATATTGACTGCATCCAATTAACGGATCTCCTAAATCAGAAAATAATTGCCAGTAGCTGTGGAGACCAAGCAATTGGAGAATTGACGTTCCCTTTGCCTAGTGATGGAATTGATGTCAAAACAATCTTCCCGCCAAAGGCAGGAATGACTGGAAAAAGAAACGCACAAAATCAATTACAGTTAGTTTTATCTGCACCAGTCTCCGATAGGCGAAAAAATTTAGTTTACAGCTTAAGTATTCAGTCTGCATTGTACCAACAAACCAGAAATCCACCGGGATCGCTTACAGGCGTGATGGTAGTTATTGCTGAAGATGGCACAATTTTGGCACATCCATTCACAGACTGGGTGGGAACTAATATTAATCAACATCCCAATGCTTCCCAACTCAAAAGCATAATTAAAAATGCCCTTGCTGGACGAAATGATTCGATAAATCTGTCTTTTAAAGAGGGAAACGAATTAGTCGCTGGCTATACAGCTATTGCAAATCCACTAACACAACAGCAGCAGCAAAAATGGATAGTCTTAGCTGTTACTAGTGTCGATAATGCACTTTTTGGTTTAGAGGAAATTAAACTAATTCTTATTGTTTTGACAGTTGGTTTGATTGGTGCAAGTTTGTTAGCATCCCTATATCTAGCTCCTTACTTGGCACGTCCTGTAGAAGAATTGCGAGACTACGCTCTTAATATTCACTCTCACCACGCCGCACAACCAGTTCCGCACAATTTCCAAATTCGGGAATTCAATCAACTAGCCCAAGCATTAGACCAAATGGTAGAACGGCTCAAAGCTGGGGCGGAAGAACTAGAAATAGCTTGGAAAGAAGCAAAAAACGCTAACCAGATTAAAAGCCAGTTTTTGGCTACGACTTCCCATGAATTGAGAAACCCATTACATACTATTATTAACTGCATTCGCGTGGTTGAAGATGGCTTATGTGATAGCCGTGAAGAAGAAATGGAATTCCTCAAACGTGCCAATGAAACAACGATTCATTTGCTAAATATTATTAATGATTTACTCGATATTTCTAAAATCGAAGCGGGTAAGCTTTCTGTAGTTATCACACCTCTCGATCTCCGACAAATATTGCTAGAGGTAATTAATTTACAATCAGTTAATGTTCAACAAAAAGGCTTGCAATTGAAATGCGAGTTAGATCCTCAACCGATACCAATTAAGGCAGACACGGCAAAACTAAAGCAAGTGCTGATTAATGTTATTGGCAACGCTACTAAGTTCACCGACACAGGAAGCATCACCATTGCTACAGAAATTCAATCTAGTAATGGTAAATCTCAAGTAGTGGTAATAGTTAAAGATACAGGTATAGGCATTGATCCAAATCAACAGCACAAACTATTTCGCCCCTTTGTGATGGTGAATGGCACAACAGCGCGTCAGTTTGAAGGGACTGGACTAGGACTTGCAATTTCACGAAACTTAATCGAACTTATGGGAGGCAGCATTACTCTTGAGAGTACGGGACTGCATCAAGGCACGACACTGAAGATTACCCTACCCTTGATTGATGTCTCGCTGTTGCCTGTTGAAAACAAAAAAGAAAATGTCGCGAATGTGGGGTTGTCCTCTGAGAATAAGGGGGCAAAAGCAAGCCAATACTCTAGCCTACAGCAGTCTGGGGAAAGCCCCTCTTTGGGGAGCAACAAATCTGTAAAAGCAGTTGTAGACAAAGAGAAGTCGATGAAATTCCAGGTGTTACTTGGGAACGAGACTTACGAGATTAGCTTTTCGCCGCAGCAAACTATCTTGGTAAGTATTCCAAAAACAGAAGTTTATGCAAATGGGGCTTCTGAAAGATAATTTTTACTAGACTTTAATTCAAAATTCAAAAAAATAAATTGGAATCCTCAATCCTAACGGCTATGGTTTTGACGCAGATTTAGAAGTGTTACTAAATAGCTAAGACACAAGATTAGGAATTGTAGCAGCCCCAAAAGAGAACAGCGCAATAATTGCATCACGAGGTAAAACGCCATCTAACCAGCTACCCTGGATTTTGGAAACAGGGAAATCCTGATCTAGACCAATTTGAATCTGTTTAGTTTTACCAGAAAACCGTGCTTCTATGCCCTTTTTGGGAACAATTTGCAGATGGCGTATTAGTTGAATATTTAAAGGAATATCAGGATTTTCTCCCATGAGAAATTGATTTTTTTTAATTTCTTGCTCCTGCCCTACCATGCGGATTTTACCTTCCACAATAGTAGAAACATCTAAATCATCTCTGAGATCGCTGCCATTTCTATCCACATCTACAAACTGAACATTTTTGGTTTCTATCTTGCCCCGAAACCATTGCTCTGATTCAAATTTGGCAGGTTTGGCTAAGGTAATATAAATATTGGTGTTTTGTGGAAATTCTAAGTTAAATTCTTGATTATCTGGATTTAAAATAAATTCTAGAGGTGTTTGATTATCTAATTGCTTTTGTAAATTATAATCTGGTAATTCATAGCCTTCTACTATAACTTTGATTGTTCAACCAATTTGGGTTATGTTCAAATACTATTCGCCTTTCGATGCGATCGCTAGGTTCATTTCTTCGCTCAATATTAGCAACGTAGCGCAGTTCATAGCGCCCTGCTGGGACATTACCATCCCAGGTAAAAACAGTTTCACCCTTTTTCGGGTTAGGGCGGGAAGTGCTATAAATTGCTTTTTCACCTTGGGGAAGGATTTCAAAGGTGGTAAATCGGACTCTATCCTCAGAATAAAAGACAAATTCATACTTACCAGAAGTTTGCCCCAGGATGACTGGAACATACACAGGTTGGGAACCAAGACTATAGGATGCCACAGCCCGGAGTTTATTTGCTGGGATTTTGGCTTCTCTGAGAACGTAAGTATCCCAGCTAAAGCTGAAACCTGAACCATTCTTAGACAATAACAAGTCATCCATCTGATAGTGATAATTATCGCCTAATGATTTCACTATTATTTGGGGGTTTTTTCCACCATTTATTTGGGGAATTTTTACTGTGAGAGTGTTGCCGAAACTGGCGAGGTTCCGGGTAGCAATGGAAATTAAGCTCAAGCTATTGCCGCTTAAGGGTTCGAGTTTGATACCTTCGCAACGGTTGGGTGGTTTTCGGCGGATGTAATCAGTAGTGCGGGGGTTTCCTTCTGGGCAAGAAGCAGCAGCAGGAAGATGGCTGATGCTGAGAATCAATAGGCTGGCAAGGATAATTTTATAATTCATGGCTTGTTTAAGGAATGCTCCAAGTAAGCAGTTGTTTTTGAATCTCAGACATGGGATAAGCGAAATCTCGGTCTGCACCTTTTTTGCGGGCAAAGACGATGCCTAAAAGTTGATTTTGTGAATTAATTACAGGACTGCCAGAATAACCAGGTTTGAGTGCAGCTTGAGATATTTCTAATCGCTGATTTTGATAGTTGATTTGTCCTGATTGCATAGACCAAGATTTATCTTCACCTCTTTGGGCAGAATGACCGATAATCCGAATGGGCA
Organism: Desmonostoc muscorum FACHB-395; assembly: GCF_014698035.1. Lineage (GTDB taxonomy): Bacteria > Cyanobacteriota > Cyanobacteriia > Cyanobacteriales > Nostocaceae > Nostoc > Nostoc muscorum_A. The sequence continues at coordinate 113,440 of NZ_JACJSF010000011.1, read as the reverse complement.
TTTTTGGCGTAATTGCAGTTGAAGAGATAGATAAAGGCTGGATATCTTCTGGCAGTTTACCGCTAACTTCCAAAACGGCTAAATCGAGTTCTTTGTCTGTAGTCATTTTGAACAGCTTGGCATCTCGCCGCATTCGCACGCGATTTGACGGTGGTGAACTGAAAAATTCCACTTGGATATTTTTACCTTGTTCATTGCCATCAAAAATGACATGACGATTAGTGAGGATTAATGTGCGATCGCCTTTTCGCTGAATTATGACACCAGTGCCGATCTCTGTTCCTTGGCGATCGCTGTTAAAAAACTCCGCAGTGATGCGTACCACAGAACGCTTAACGGGTAAGGTTGGATCGTTCTTAGGCAACCATTGGCGATCGTCTTGTTTAAATAGCTGTTCAATATTGTTTTGAGCAACTACAAACTGGGGTGTGGTAGTCAGAAATAGAGATAAAAATAAAGTAGTAAATATACGGTTGTGCATAATCATGCTCATACGTTAGCTGATTTTATCAGGACTTACCCGAAAATCGCTAAAAACCGGATGAATTTTTGATAAATACTCGTGAATGAGTCTTTGAACTCCTTTAATGAACCTCAGAGCTTCATTAATGAGTTTTTGAACTCCGTTAATGAACCTCAGAGCTTCATTAATGAGTCTTTGAACTCCGTTGATGAACCTCAGAGCTTCGTGAATGAGCCTTTGAACTTCGTTAATGAACCTCGGAGCTTCGTAGACTGTAGTATAAAAGGATGTTTGAAAAGTCCTTTTATTGGTATCAAATAGTTTTAGATCCCCCCTAACCCCCCTTAAAAAAGGGGGGAACCAGAATCAAAGTCCCCCTTTTTAAGGGGGATTTAGGGGGATCTAAAAGTGCCTAAAGTCACAGCGAAACACTTTTCAAACAACCTCTAAAGGTGTATTAGAGGAAACTTTGGATAAGTTTTATTTAACGGAAAATTAGACTTGAGAGCAGTTATTCAGAAAAACAGGTTGTCCGCCTTGCTCAAGAGATAGCGTTAGTGCAGCAAGAATTTCTACTAACTGTGTGCCTACCCAGCCAGACGAAACCTCTGAGGGAGTATTGTTGAGGATAGAGTCAACAAAACAAGAGCAAACTCGCCCCAATGGTTCCCCTGGTTCTAATTCCAGCACCACCTGCTTTTGATTTACCGGAATAAAATGATTGCCCTGCTGTTCAAACTCCCCATGTAGCAGCGTTAGAGGAGACGATCGCGACATTTCATCAAAAATCAAACTACCAAGGCTACCTACAATCCCCAGCCGTCGCTGCTTATCAGGATTCAGCCAGCACAAATGAATATAAGCTTGAAAGCCATCTGGGTATGTCAGTGTTAGCCATACTAAATCAGCTAAACCTTGAGGCAGAGGAGAATTTGTATCTTTCTTCCCCTCTGCTCCCCTGCTCCCCTGCTCCCCTGCTCCCTGTAGCCACACCGTACCCGTTGCTTGCACTTTCACAGGGATCTGACCCAGCCAAGCGTTAAAGATAGCAATATCGTGAATAGCTAAGTCCCACAGCGCATCAACATCTTGGCGGACAGGCCCTAAATGGGTACGGGTAGCGTAGCCATAGCGTAAATCACCTAATTTACCCGCCTGTACTACAGTTTGCCCTTCCTCTACTGCTGGGTGAAATAAATAAGTGTGGTCAACCATGAGTATTAAATGATGCTGCTCTGCTAACTGGCAAAGTTCCCGACATTCTGCGGGGTCGAGAGTTAGCGGTTTTTCAGCCAAAACATGGTATCCGTTTTGGAGAGAGTCTTTAATTAAAGCATAGTGGGTGGTAGCCGGAGTTGCGATCGCAACTCCTGTCAACCCTGGTACTTTCTTTAAATCTTCCCATTGGGTTGTCAATACTACATTTTCATCTAAATTAAACTGCTGTTTTATCGCCGCTAATCGTTCTGGATGGGGGTCTACTACAGCAACTACATCTACTTGCGGATGTGCTAAGAAATTCCGCAACAGATGCACTCCCCAACGCCCAACTCCGATAACAGCAATTTTAATTTGGTTTGTCATTAGTTATTTGTCATCTGTTATTTGTCATTTGTATACAAAGGACGAGGGACAAATGACCACTGACAACCAAATGATTATCGGCTAATTGCCAGTCTTTTAAGCTCAGGGTGTTTGCGGATTAGGGATTGCTAAAAAAGCTACCTTAGCTGCGGCTTGTTCAGCAGTTTTGATTGATCGCCCCTTACCTTCTCCGAGTTTCTTTCCATGCAGCCACACTTCAGCCATGAAACGTTCTTGATTATGGTGCGGTTGAGTGACTTCCACAACTCGATATTCTGGTAAAACTTTAAATTGTGCCTGAGTCCATTCTTGAAGAGCAGCTTTGTAATTAAGTCTGGCAGGATCGAGGCGAATTTCTGTTGTTAGTTCTTGGAAGTGGGGATCTAGCCAAGAGCGGATCAATTCCAGGTTTTGAGTACTTAAATAAAGCGCACCCAGAACAGCTTCAAAAGCATCTGCCAGTCGAGACTCTTGACCAACTTTATCAGCTGTAGCACTACCCGCAACTAGTAAGTATAATTCCAAACCATAAATTCTGGCTAATTGGGCGAGGATGCGATCGCTCACTAATACCGAACGAATTGCTGCAAAATCCCCTACTGGACAATCGGGATAATTTTCCCATAACACAACAGCCGACACCAGTCGCACCACTGCATCGCCAACAAACTCCAATTGTTCATAATTCGCCGAATCAGAAACAGTAGGATGAGTTAGCGCTAAATCTAGCAGTTCCCACTTGATAGGTGCTTCTCGCGACAAACCTAATTTTTGGACTAAACTTTCGAGTTGCCGTTGACGGCGTGGGTAGGGAAGAGGCATTAGGGGGAAGGGGGAAGGGGGAAGGGGGAAAGGGGAAGGGGAAAAATACTAAGTCCTAACTCCTAAACTCAGCACTAAAAAAAGGGGAAAGAGCAGTACATAAGCCGGGTTCTGTTCTCTTGCGAGGGCAGTTATCTATCTGGGACGCTTGTTACCAAACGCCTCTAGCGGCTCTCATTGAGCGGAACTGGTAAAAGACCAACCGTAGTTCCTATCGCCTTGCTCCCAACCGGGGTTTACCGAGCCAGCACCTCTCGATACTGCTGGTGCGCTCTTACCGCACCTTTGCACCCTTACCAGATCAATTAAAAATGTAAAATTAAAAATTAAAAATTGTTCATTTTACATTTTTAATTTTTAATTTTTAATTGATCTGGCGGTATCTTTCTGTGGCACTATCCTCACGATCGCTCGCACTGGACGTTATCCAGCAAGTTTGGTCTTTCGGGAGCCCGGACTTTCCTCAAATCAGTAACTATGACTGATCTGCAACCGCCTGCGTCTACTCTCTCCTTAGATCCAGTGTAATCTTGGATGGCATAGTCTGTATGGTTGCTATTGCTTTTTTTTATTCCAAGGTAGAGCGTAAGTCCAAGGTAGTTTCCTGACTGTGAAAGGACAATTGATAATGCTAATGGGAGGAAAATCACGACCTGGGGCTAGACCTAAACGCACTTCAGACACTCTAAGTACCAGTTGTAAGGAAAAGTCCAACTCCTTTTTTCTGTTAATAAAGTCGTTGTACAATTTTTTTTGCCCTTTTTGCAGCCCATTGATATCAATTAGTGGTTTTTTTGCTAAATAGGTTCCAGTTGCTTGATCGCGCTCGAATACATCTTCTGCTGTCACTGTTTCAGAAAGTGTTTTCTTAGGAGCAATCAAGCTAGGACTTTGGGGTACTGCTAAGTCGCGGGTTAAATCTGGTGATTTCCGAATGACGCGACGCGATTGCTTGCTATGTTCAACTACTAAAGAACTGTTATCCCAGTCAACGTATAGGGCAACATTATCAGATTTATTTTCAATACTAATTCCTAAATCTTTCAAATCGTCAATTGGGTATGAGGCTTTGAGTTTAAAGGAAATTCCAATTTTATCATCGAGATTTTGTTCTTTGAGTTGCTCGTCAACTATTCCTTTTTTAAACTCAAACTTTACTTGATCATCGATGGATTCAACCATGCGGTTAAAAATATAGGAAACACCGATAATATAAACTGTCAAAACTACTAAATTCTGGTCGCTACTCCTCATAAATTAAAATATTAACTCCCGGTAATAATGAATGTATATTTCATTCGTCGTCCATCTGCAATTATTAATTACGCTTAATTGTTACAGAGTTTTGCAACCAGCCCCGTTGCCAAAAAAAGAATAGCAACCCAAGTGCGATCACTGCCATCACTGCCAAGCAAAGTGGATAACCCCAATACCAATTCAACTCAGGCATATTATATGGCGATTTTTCGGTATTGAAATTCATACCATATATTCCGGCCACAAAAGTCAGTGGAATGAAAATTGTTGAAACTACCGTTAGTACTTTCATGATTTCATTCATTTTGTTGCTCACTGCCGAAAGGTACACATCCATTAATCCAGATGCTAGCTCTCGATAAGTTTCTACCATATCCATAACTTGCACTGTGTGGTCATAACAATCTCGCAAGTAGATTCGCACTTCTTCACTAATCAAATCACTGCCATCTCGAATTAAAGAATTAATTGCATCTCGCTGGGGCCAGATAGCACGACGTAATTGCAGTAATTCTCGCCTAATTTGATAAATATTTTGTAGTGTTTGTGGGGTTGGTTTAACTATTACCTCCTCTTCCAACTCTTCGATTCGCTCTCCATAAAGCTCCAGCACCGGGAAAAAGCCATCAATAATCGCATCTAACACGGCGTAAGCTAAATAATCTACTCCTTGTTTGCGAATGATCCCTTTGTTTTTTTCAATTCGCGATCGCACCGCTTCAAAACAATCATGTTCTGGTTCTTCTTGGACTGTCAGTAAATAATTTTTACCTAATATCAAACTCACTTGCTCGCTGTAAAAACCACACGATCTTTCCTTTGGTACTACCATGCGGGCAATGAATAGTAATTGATCTTCATAATCTTCGGTTTTCGGACGCTCTGGTACATTGACTATATCTTCTAAAACGAGAGGATGTAACTCAAAAACTTGACCCAATCGTTGTAATATATCTTGACTGCCTAAACCTTGTACGTCTACCCAAGAAATTGATTCCCTCTCCAGATATGGAACACACTCTTCTGGAGTTGCTATTTGTTCACGGATGAAATTGGTTTGGTTATAGTCAATCAAGAAAATTATCGGTGGTGGAGAATCTTCATCAATAAAAATTGTTCCAGGTATAGTACCTGGTTGGTGATGGAACTCATCTTTTTTATATAGCCTAGTTACTATTTTGGGAAGACGACGCAGTTTTCGTACCATACAATATTACCTACATTGGGAATTGGGAATTGGGCATTGGGAATTGGCAATTGGGAATTGGCAATTAAACAAGTTCCTCTTTTCACAGTTCTTAGTAAAGAAGTAAAATTCCCTACTCAGCACCCATGAGGCGTTTTTATTTATTTCAGCTTTTGCTATTAATATTACAAAAATTAATACAAAGACTGTAATTTTTAAATTAAGCAGTTCTTTAGATTGGGGAATTTAGGAATCGGCATTTTTTTTAGTCGTTAGTTGTATTCATGACTAATTACTGATAACCATGATGATGACTTTTATTTATGCCCAGCTACTTCCCAGCAATAGAGATAACATATCGGCTCTGAATCAGCAATGCTATAAAAAAACAGTTTGCCTTAACAAGACAAACTGCTGAAAAAATATTTATCTGGGTGAGCAGAAGTTAGAACATGCCCATGCCGCCCATACCGCCCATGCCGCCCATGCCGCCCATGCCGCCCATACCGCCCATATCAGGGGCCGCAGCAGCAGATTTCTTCTCTGGTTTTTCAACAACGATCGCTTCGGTGGTTAAGACCAAACCAGCAATGGAGCCAGCATTTTGCAAAGCTGAACGCACAACTTTGGCGGGGTCAATAATACCAGCCGCGATTAAGTCTTCAAATTCGCCAGTAGCGGCGTTGTAGCCAATGTTGAACTCACTATCCCGAACTTTCGAGACGATTACAGAACCTTCTGCACCAGCGTTGTCTGCTATTTGGCGCAAGGGGGCTTCTAGCGCTCGTTCGACAATATCAGCCCCAATTCTTTCTTCGTCATTTTGTAGGGTCTTTTTAATCTCTTGTACCTTCTTAGCTAAGTGAATTAGAGTTGTCCCACCACCAGGAACAATACCTTCTTCCACAGCAGCTTTAGTAGCATTCAGTGCGTCTTCAATCCGCAGCTTACGGTCTTTGAGTTCGGTTTCGGTTGCCGCACCCACTTTAATCACTGCCACGCCGCCAGCAAGCTTGGCGATGCGTTCTTGCAGTTTTTCTTGATCGTATTCAGAATCGGTTTCTTCCAACTGTCTGCGAATTTGACCAATCCGCTTTTGTACCTCTGGCTTGGTGACACTGCCAGCTACAATTGTGGTGCTTTCTTTGTCAATGGTGATTTTGCGGGCAGTTCCCAGCGCTTCTACAGCAGCAGTATCCAAACTTAAGCCGATTTCTTCAGAAATCAACTGTCCATCGGTGAGAATCGCAATATCTTCTAACAAAGCTTTGCGGCGATCGCCAAATCCAGGTGCTTTAATGGCAGCCACGGCTAGTACACCCCGCGCTTTGTTCACTACCAAAGTTGCCAAAGCATCACCTTCGACATCTTCAGCGATGATTAGCAAGGGTTGACCAGAACGGGCGACTTTTTCCAAAATTGGTACTAAATCTTGGATGCTGCTGATTTTTTTATCTGTCACCAAGATCCGGGCGTTTTCAAATTCCACGATTTGCCGCTCGTTGTTGGTGACAAAGTAAGGTGAAATGTAACCCCTGTCAATCTGCATCCCTTCAACTACTTCTAGTTCAGTTGTCAGGGATTTAGATTCTTCAACGGTAATTACACCATCTTTGGTGACTTTTTCCATTGCTTGAGCTAACATTTGACCAACTTCTTCATCGTTACCAGCAGAAACAGTGGCAACTTGAGCGATCGCACTTCCTTCTACTGGCTTGGCTATCTTGGCAATTTCCAGTACCAGTGCCTCAATAGTTTTGTCGATCCCGCGTCTCAAGCTAACTGGGTTAGTACCCGCCGCGACGTTCTTCAAACCTTCCCGAATCAAGGCTTGTGCTAAAACGGTGGCGGTGGTTGTACCATCCCCAGCAACATCTTTAGTTTTTGAGGCCACTTCCTGGATGAGTCTTGCACCAGTATTTTCCAAAGGATCTTCTAATTCAATTTCCTTGGCAACAGTGATACCATCGTTGACAATTTGAGGTGCGCCAAATTTTTTCTCTAAAAGGACATTACGACCTTTAGGCCCCAAGGTGATTTTTACGGCATCAGCAAGGGCGTTAACACCCCTTTCTAGAGCTCGCCGCGATTCCTCGTCAAATGCAATAATTTTCGCCATGTTTTATTTCTCCAGCGCTTCCATTAGACAATTTAGCACTCACAGAGCAAGAGTGCTAATCTCTCAATCAACTCAAGTTACAAATGGAAATAAAAAAAATTGATTAATATACAGGTGATGTTCTTTATAGATACTGGCAGTAATGCTTGAATTGGGAGATGAATCTAGACAACTCCCTTAAGTACCTTGGCATTGCCGACCCTAGCGGCACCGGCTGGTTGGCAGTAGTATTTACGTTTCTTTTGGCTTGGCTTGTAACGTGGCGTTCAATTCCGACAGTCCGCAAATTCGCCTTACGGGTAGGTTGGGCTGACCAACCCAACGCTCGGCGACTCAATCGCGAACCTTTACCCAATGCAGGGGGGCTGGCTATCTACGCGGGTGTCATTGCCGCGCTGGTATTAGCTAGCCTTTTACGACCGATCGAACTCCAAAACGTATTGGCTCAGGTGCTGACTATTCTGTTAGGAGGTTCGATATTAGTCCTGGTGGGCTTTATCGACGATCAGTTCGGCTTACCACCCTCTATTCGATTGTGGGCGCAAATTGTCACAGCACTGTTGCTGGTAGCTAATGGTATCAGTGTAAGAGTGCTGTTTGGTACTCCCATCGACTCGTTCCTGTCGATGTTGCTGACGGTACTGTGGGTAGTAGGAATTACCAACGCCATCAACTTGATGGATGGTATGGATGGTTTAGCAGGAGGAATCAGCTTTATTACCGCCATGAGTTTGTTGGGGGTTGCAGCCCAATTTAATAATCGTGCGGCGGCAATCTTGGTACTTGCAGCTTTAGGAGGTGCTGCATTAGGCTTTTTGCGCCATAATTTCCATCCGTCACGAATTATTATGGGTGATGCTGGAGCATACTTTTTTGGCTATGTGCTGGCAGCAACTAGTATTTTAGGCAAACTGCAACAAAACACAGTTTATGCACTAATTCCCACGGTTTTATTTCTATTGTTGCCAGTAATAGACACCACCCAAGTATTTGTACGGCGGCTACTAGCAGGAAATAACCCTCTTAGTACTCCTGGCAAAGATCATCTGCACCACCGCCTACTTGCTTGGGGACTTTCCCAGCGCCATGCTGCGTTCACGCTTTGGTCAATTACCTTATTTTTCAACTTGCTGGCAATGCGAATACAAGGCATGAGCTTGGCTGTGATGATGACCACCGCCACTAGTATTGTCCTTCTGTTGGGCTTTACTGTCTGGCAAAGAATACGCCAACAGCCTTAGTTGCTTGTAGGGTCGGCATTACAATGCTAGCCCTACTGGTCTGTTTCATTAAATTTGAAAGAGCAGAGAACGAACCGCGTTCGCGCAGCGTCTCGTTAGAGAAGGACGCAAAGAGCGCGTTCGCGCAGCGTCTCGCAGAGAAGGAAGAAAATTCACCAGAAATTCAAGCTTGAGAACATTACGAATTACGAATTACGAATTACGAATTCAGATGCAACATCTAAAAATCTACCCCCCGTTTAAGTTCTACACCTTGATTTGCATAATGTTTGTGGCAATACACCTCTGAATGAACGCTAGCCAAGTCGAAGTATGCTGGTTGATTTTGACAGCGGCCAGTGATGATGATTTCGGTGTCGCGGGGTTTGCGGAGCAAAGCTTGAACAATGGGTTCAACGGGGAGTAGTTCTAAGTCAACGGTGGGATTGAGTTCATCGAGAATAATAGTTTTATACATTCCAGAGGCGATCGCAACTTTTGCGATTTCCCAACCTCGTTCGGCTTCTACATAGTCTAATTCTTGCCGGGAATTGCGCCAAACAATCGCATCTCCCCCACAGCGCTGATGATCCACCACTTCTGGATATGACTGCTGCAAAGCGGCGATCGCAGCATCTTCTGTGTAGCCACTACCACCTTTAAGCCACTGCATAATTAACACACGGGTAGACCCTGGATGATTGATTCCCCTACCAATGGCCTGTAAGGCTTTGCCCAAAGCACTAGTAGACTTGCCTTTACCAGCACCAGTATAAATTTCAATCCCTTCCAAGAATAGGGCTTTGGCTGTGGGATGGTGATGAGGTTTCATTTCTGAGTGCAAATCTGCAATATCGAGTAACTTTGGCGGTGCGGCGCGTCCGGTAGCAATGATTTCTAATTCTTGGGGTTTGGATTTTAATGTCTTTACCACTTCATCTACTGGTAGCAAACCCAAATCCAGAACGGGGTTAATTTCATCCAAGACGACAACTGAATATAAACCGCTAGCGATCGCACCTTTGGCGACATCCCAACCCCGCATCGCCTCATTTCGGTCAAAGGTGGTAATTTCTTCTGGGCCAAAAAATTCGGCTCTCCCAGTGCGAACCTGGTCTATTAAATGGGGAAACCCACGCTGCAAAGCTGCGATCGCTCCATCTTCGTCATAATCACGTTCCGGCCCTTTTAAAAAGCGCAGCAGTAAAACACGGTTAGAATCGCTAGGCGTATTTATCCCCAACCCAATAGAGCGCAAAACCACACCCAAAGCCGCTTGAGACTTACCTTTACCCACGCCATCGTAGACGTGAATTTGACCAATGAGCCGTTCTTGACGCACTTGCGCCGTGCGAATACCGATACCGTTCCTTGTCATCTCTCGAAAAGCTATAAGTGGCAGTCTTTAATCTTACCTAACGTCTTGTAATCTTAGGTAGAGAAACTAGCCCTCTAGCCGAATTTCTCACGTATCGTGTAGTTCGGGTGGGGGGTGTGGGAGGTGTGGGGGGTGTGGGGAGTGTGGGGAGTGTGGGAGGTGTGGGAGGTGTGGGAGGCAATGCAGCGTTCATTGATGTGCAGTTATTCAATTCCTCCTCTTTCTCCCCACACTCCCCACACCCCCCACACTCAAGTCAGTCTAACGTCCCCGTACAAGCATCAGCTTGATGTATTAACAATATCAATCAGGAAATACTGGCACACGAGCATAGTCAAGGACAAGAACAATGTAATAATTTCCCCCATCACCCTCACTATCCCAGTTATACTCTCTACAGCTATACCTTACCCTTGACCATTTATGCCTGAAAATTGGATGCTTCCGAGGATTTTTCCCATTGGTGGAATTCTGTTTGACTTTTTATTTGTACTGATTGCCATCCCCATCGAAGCTTATCTTTTGCACTATCGACTCAAATTTGACAAAAAAACTAGTACTTTTTATGCTATTTCTATCAATTTATTTTCTAGTGTAATTGGTTGGTTCATATTTTTTGTATCAGAACCAATGTTACCGATCCAGATGAGAGCAGAATTAATTAACTATATGTTTTTTAATAATTTTAAATCACCTAATTCACAAGCTTTTCTAATATTAACTGCGTTTATAATTTTCTTTGCTACTTTTTTGATGAAGTTTTTCATTTTAAAAGTATTGTTACTATTATTAAATGAGCAATTTCTTGTTAAAAAGCCAGAAGAAGAGGAAGCTCAAATATCTCAACGGCGGCGATGGCGGACTTTTGGTAACTTGAAATTCCAAAGTAATAATTTAATAATTACTGTACTAATAGCGAATTCCCTGAGTTATAGTGCTATAACTCTTATTCTATTATTTAGTGCAAAATAGCAAGCTTTTACTTAAAAGGAAGAGTGAGTGATTAGTTAATTAGGTGGAAGGAGGAACATGAATACGCTACTTAAAGATGTATTTGGGATTTTTAAATTTGCGGAAGGGCTTTATGCGGGAATTAGAAAAGTATTAGTTCCACCAAAAGCTTATTCTTGGCAGACATTTATTTATTTGAGTGTTTTTTCTTGGGTACTTTCATATTTAGCTACAGGCTATATCAAAGATATTATTGCCTTTTTCGGTTGGTTATTTTTAATTGCCGGCACAGCTTGGTATACAACTCAAGATCCTTTGAGAGTTCCTGGCACTTTTATGCCAGTTGGGGCAGTAATCACTGGATTCTTAGTGAGTGTTTTTGCTTTTGGAAATCAACAGGATGTAATTACACCAAGAACAATCGTTTTTTGGCCGACAATTTCAGCACTAATTACGGCAATACCAGAGTTTATTGAAGGAACTGATACTGACGCTAAAGCTAGAATTCCTAAACCACAAGACCGCCAAAGAATCATAATTTTAGTTGCTAGTAGTATGCTACTAAGTTGCTGGATTCAGTTTTATTTTGTAATGGATCATTGGTTTCAACAATATCCTAGTTTGCAAGCAGATACTTTTAAACGTAGTACCGTTGTTGTCAGAACAGAAGAACGAGTAAAAATACCGCAAAACGGTGTTGTAATTCTAGAAAGACTTCAACCAATAGTAGTAGAACAAATAAACCAAACACCTTGGTCAGAAGTAGAGAAATGGTTGCTTGAGGCAAAACAACGAGTAGGAACTCTAGGTAGAGCAGTAATTCAAAAAAGTCTGGGTAAATATGAAGAGAAGGATTTATGGCGCATTGAACCGCGTGTAGCTAATACTAAGTCTGGATATATATTAGATTTATTAAGTATTTGGATAGGGCCAAGTTCTAACCTACGAGGCTATTACTTGAAAAAATCTTGTCGAATTGAACCAGTTGCAGCAACTAGCAATTCAGGTAATAAGATTACAGTTGCAGAAATTGAATGCGATCGCGCCAGTAAATTAATTGCCGGATCGCCGCCTCCGCAGCAGTGAGAAGAGAGCAGGGGAAGCAGGGGAAGCAGGGGAGCAGAGGAGCAGAGGAGCAAGGGGAGAATAACTAATGACAAATGACAAATGACTATTAACAGAATTTTTGTATTGGCAAAGAATGTATTTCAGGAAGTGATACGCGATCGCATCCTATATATAATTGGTTTTTATGCGCTTATACTCGCTGCTGCCTTTCGCGTCCTGCCTGAATTTGCAGCTACGACTGAAGACAAGATGTTTTTAGACTTCGGGATGGCGGCGATGAATGCCATCGGGTTAATTGTGACAATATTTGTTGGTACGGGACTGGTTAATAAAGAAATTGAAAAACGCACTATTTTGGTGTTAATTGCAAAACCTGTCAGTCGCAGCGAAATTATCGTGGGCAAATACTTAGGTTTATCCGCAGTATTAGCTGTACTTGTCGCCACGATGACAGTAATTTATCTGATATTTCTGCAATTTGCTAACATTCCTCATCCAACGGCGAGTATTCTAATTGCTGCAATTTTCTTAGTATTGCAGTTGTCATTAATCACCGCTATGGCTATTACCTTCGGTGTTTTTACTGCTTCTCTCTTAGCGACTGTTTTAACCTTTGCGGTATATTTAATCGGAAATATTACTCAAGATTTAGTCCAACTAGGCCGTTTGAGTCGTAACCCTGGTATAGAACTTCTCACTCAAGGTTTATTTCTGATTTTGCCAGATTTATCTCGATTAGATTTGAAAAATGATGCCGTTTATGGTCTGCAAGCGCTACCTGACACAACTGCACTGATTACAAATGCCGGCTATGGTTTACTTTATAGTGCCCTGTTATTAGCGATCGCTATTTTTATCTTCTCACAACGTGAATTTTAGTCATCGGGCTTTGAGGCAAGCAGGGGAGAAAGAATTACTGGTTAATACCTGAATGGCACTAAGAAAAGCTGAAACTTCGTCAGGGCAGGGTGTGGGAGGTGTGGGAGGACAGGGAGGTGTGGGGGGTGTGGGAGGCAATGCAGCGTTCATTGATGTGCAGTTATTCAATTTCTCCTCTTTCTCCCCACCCTCCCCACACCTCCCACACTTCCCACCCTTCCCCCTCTCCCCACACTCAAAAGCCAGTTAAATCATGGGTTTGCGCTTATCTTAGTGCCATTCGGTTGAGTGCCTTGCATAGATGCTTTTTGTGCAATAGTTTTTAAGCGGGTCGCTCTGCTTTTACGGATACGTTCACTTTTGCGAACTCCACCAGCCATCTCATATTCGCGGCTATCTTTGCCGTATTTAAAGCCGATTCCCATGAGCATTTTTTCGGAGAAAGTACCCAAGGTTTGTTCTAATTCTTCAATTTCTACTTTGGAAGAGTCAATCGTGCTGAGAGCAGTATTATGAGCTTCTAACTTGCTGCGTAATTCCTCAATTATTTCTGTCAGGGCTTTTAAATTACAAGTATTTCCAAGATCCAGATTGGCATCAATTGCTTTGAGTCCAGCAAATCTTAACTCAGCATTTTCTAGAACGCGGGATGTACGTTTTCTCAAAGACATAAATTTAGTTACTCGTAACATTTATACAGTTACTATGTCCTACTGAAAATATATTCTGGTTCAGCAAAATCCACAAAAATACTTATACTTTTTATAAGAGAACTACTGGTAAATTCTCTTAATTTATCTAAAGCGTCTATCTAATCTTAATTACAGCTTGAGCATTTATAACTACAGAAGAAGCTGTGCTAACTACAGCTTGAGCATTTATAACCACAAAAGAAGCTGGGTTAACTATAGCTTGAGCATTCATAACCACAGAAGAAGTTGTATTAACTACAGCTTGAGCATTCATAACCACAGAAGAAATTGTGTTAACTATAGCTTCAAGTTTACTTATCATATAATGAGCGTCTGTAACTACAGCTTCAGCATTAATAAGTATTGTTTAAGTTGTATTAACTACAGCTTAAGCATTACTTATAACGCAATACAGTTCAGTTAAGCATCTCTTTCTTCTCTCTGCGTTCTCTGCGCCTTGGCGGTTCGTTAAAAAAACGACTTTGGTAAGTGTATTAGACGTAGTTGCGCTCCGCTCCACCCAACATCCTGATATATGTTGGGTTAAGCAAAGCCTCCAACGCCACTTGCTACAACGCGGGAAACCCGCGCAACGCAGTGGCTCCCCAACCTACAATTTTTTTGCTAAATTAGCAATATCAATTCAAGATCAGTTTGAGTATGTGATTTGGCGATCGCTACAGTAATAACCCTTTACAAATAAACATAGTTACTAATGCCATAATCGAGCTATTTAATGGTGAAATAGGGAAATTCCTAGAACAAAATACCTTGTTGCTCAGTAACATTAACCACTTACTAGAGCAGCAGCTAAAAGAAAAGCCCCATACAGAGCATGGAAACGAAATCACAAGATTATCTGACTTTGACAGGGCTACTTCTGATTAATAAATAACTATCTGAGGTTGCTTAATTGTGCCATCAGGCATGATAGTATCCCGGAACCTCGCATAAATCAGGTTTGTCTCCCAAAGGTTTGCTTGACTTAAGTTTGCCTTGGTTAAATTTGCCCATGTCAGGTCTGCACCAGTTAAGTTAGCCTCGGCTAAACTTGCTTCTAGTAATTTTGCTCCACATAACTTTGCTCCTGTGAGATTTGCTCTAACTAAGTTAGCTTCAATCAGTGATGCTTCAATTAATTTGGCTTCACTTAAGTCTGCTTCTCTCAAATCTACATCGCATAAAGAAGCACCCCAAAGATTACTACCTGTAAATTTCGCCCGCCATAAGAAAGTTCCGCACAAATTTGCTCGTGTTAAATCAGCATTAATCAAATTAGCTTCACACAAAGATGCTTCATACAAATTAGCGTCGCGTAAGCTAGCTTGCATCAAATTTGCACCACTTAAATTAGCACGAGTGAGAACACAGCCAGACAAATTTGCGCGACTCAAATCTGCTCCTATAAAGTTAACACCAGTTAAATTAATTCCTTTTAGGTCAATTCCACTCAAGTCACATCCACTGAAATCTCGGCGTTGAAAATACTTGTTTGTGATTTGACTTAATATAAATTCCTGCTTATCAGCATAATTTTTCATGGTATTCACCTCTGGGTGTAATTTATCTCAAAGGTCGAGTGTGATAGTTACCGTATATTGAGAGTACACCCCAAATGCAGATTAGCTCAGTAAATAATCAAAAATAAATTGACCAAAAATCGCCAATCACCTGAAAATGCGTTTTTTCAGTGGTTTTTAAAACAAAAAATGCTGACATAGGTTAGGAAACATTGATAAGGTAAGAGAATCTCCAGCTACAGAAAGAAAGCCCGCCCATATTGGTGTACTAAGGTTGATAGCGAAGGCTAAAGTAAAAGCCATCATCCTGAGCGTTATTGCCGCGATCGCTCAGATCGATAAATGGAAATCCATAATCGAGCCGCAAAAACAGATTATCAATTCCCATTGCCTGATTCCATAATAATCCTAAGCCTGCACCCACCAAAAAAGTTTGATCGGGCAGCCGATTGGGATTATTAGACTGATTCCAGACAGATCCCATGTCTAGAAATGGCGCAAGTTGAATTATGGATAATCCAGATTCATTACGCTGGACTGTGAACCGATCTTCTACTGCTACACGAAATCCATTATCCCCTGAGCGGATATTTTGGCGATATCCCCTTACAGACTGTCCACCGCCAATCACAAATTGCTGGGAGGGTAAAAGGCTATCTGGTGTTAGCTGTAAGTCTGCTTGGATAAGTAAGAGATGATCGGCGCTGAGTTGCTGCACGCGCTGTATTTGACCCAACCAACTGAAAAAGCGACCATCGGGTATGGGGTCATTGTTGATAGTTGCATCTAATACGTCAATGCCAAAATTAAATTGCGATCGCAAAAACCAAGCTCCTTGAGGTTCGCGCTTAATATAATCTTGACCAAATTTAATTACACTGGTGCGGCTAACGCCATTGGCATCAGGCCCAATACCAAAGGGGGTTGCCAGGTTATCGAAGAGGAAGGTTTGACCATCTTGATAGGTAAATCCCAAAGATAGAGCAAATTCTTCTCTTGGCGATCGCATCAATGGTTGACGATAATTGATTTCATAAAGATCCTGGTTGGCGCGAATGCCAAAAGCATCAAAGGGTGCCTCAGTGATTTCGTTGCGATTAAATGCGGCTCTAATCTGCACCTTGCCATTCATGGCGTTCACAGGAACTTGATAGCTAAAATCAAAGGCATCGGAACCACCAGAAAGGGTGTGGTAATAGGAGCCTGCTAACTCATCTCCCATCCCAGTTAAATTGCGATCGCGCAGTTCAATACCTAATCTTTCCGCACCAATACTCGGAGGCGAATAATTATCTACACCCAAGCTACCAGTTAAAGGGTTAGCCTCTTCAACTCTGACAATGAGAACACTTTGACCAACCTTACCCGTTGGACGCAGACGTGCTTCTACATTTGTAAATAAGGGATCGAGTCGCAACAGCTTCAGTTGATCTTCGAGCTTACTAGTATTCAGAGGAGTGCCGGCACCTAATTGGATGCGACTACGAACATAAGATGGGTTTAATCGTCGCGTTCCTTCGATCTCAATCTCTGTCAAACGCCCTTCAATTACCCTAATTACCACAACACCATCGGCGGTACTAGGTTGTTGAATGTCTGGAACTGCTCTGGAATTTATATAGCCTTTATTTAAGTAAAGCTGGGTAATAGCATCTGCGGCTTGTCTGATTTCTTCTAAAGTTAAGTCCCGGTCTTCAAAGGGTTTGACAACTGGATTAAAGTCATTTTCATTAAAAACTGTGCTATCTACAACCTGGATTTTGCGAACCCGAATTCGTTGTGGTGTTTCTGGTTGGGGATTGGGTTCGGCTTGATTGGGGCTATTTTCCGGGGTAGTTTCTGATGCCTGTACTATTTGTAACTCTGGCTGAATAATCTTTTGAGTTGAGTCTGGTGTCAATATATTCGCCGTAGCTCTCAGTCCATTTGCAGTTACAATCCAGACCGCAGGCAGAATTAGCAAGCCACACTGGAAACTGAAACTGTGCTTATTTAATCTAGTAGTTGCTAGAGTTTGCCAAGTGTTTAACTGATGAGAGAAACAGACAATGCTTTTCTGATTAGTTGTTTTCGGCTTAATACCAGTTTCTGTTTCTTTTCTCATTTATCCTCAGTGGGTGCCTTATTTAACAACTGGGCTGATCTTGATTTTTGAGTGTGCTATGGCTGTATGAATATTTCAATATCATATTTTTGACATTCAAATTTCAGAAGATTTGTAACTAAAACAATAATTAACAGCAATTTTTTCTAAGTGATAGCCCGTAGCATTATATTGTGGTAACAGGTAGAAAACTTGGGAATACTTCGATGCCACCACTGATCTCCATAGTCATCGTCAATTACAACCGGGAGTCTTACCTTGGGGTAGCGATCGCCAGCGTATTAGCGCAAACATGGCAAGACTTTGAGCTACTAATTTGGGATGATGGCTCCACAGATGGATCAGTGGCGATCGCAAACGCTTATGCTCAACAAGATAGGCGAGTGCGGGTAGTAGAAGCACAGCATCAAGGAGTTTCTGCGGCTTGTAAGATAGCGATCGCTCAAACTAGCGGCAGTTACATCGGTATCGTAGACAGTGATGATATCCTAGCCCCTACCGCCCTCGCCCAAACTGCTACAGTACTTAATCGCCACCCAGAAACAGGATTTGTTTATACCGATTACTTAAATATTGATGAAAAAAGTCAAGTCATCGGCTACGGTCATCGCTGTGACATTCCTTACTCCCCAGAGGGGCTGTTGGTAAACTTCATGACTTTCCACTTCCGCCTGATGCGCCGTTCAGCTTACGACCAGGTGGGAGGTGTTAATAAATCGTTCCGATGTGCTGAAGATTACGACTTGTGTCTCCGACTTTCAGAAGTAGCTCAAGTGCGCCGAGTTGAAGAGCCACTGTATTTGTACCGAAATCATTCTCAAAGCATCTCTGTTACTAGAAAAAGTGAACAAATACTCTGGTCACAGAAGGCGATCGCTCAAGCACTTTGGCGACGCGGATTAGCAGAAAAGTTACAAATCGATGTAGAAGTGCCCGAAAGTCGCTTCATTTTGCGGCATAAAAAACCTCTACTACACAAAATCGCCGCTTCAGTCCTAGCTATTTTGCCTCTGGTGACAGTCACTAGTACGGCATTAGCCCAAACACAACAAATTGTCCCTGCTGCCGATGGGACAAACACAATTGTTACACCCAACGGTAATCGACTGGATATCACTGGCGGTACAACTTCTGGAGATGGTGTTAACCTCTTTCACAGCTTTCAACAATTTGGGATTTCACCAGAACAAATCGCCAACTTTCAAGCTAGTCCGGCGCTGCAAAATATCCTTGGTCGAATTACAGGCGGGAATGCCTCGGTTATCAATGGCTTAATTCAGGTAACAGGTGGCAATGCTAACCTCTTCTTGATGAATCCAGCCGGATTTATTTTTGGATCAAACGCCAGCTTAAATGTACCTGGTGCTTTCACGGTGACAACAGCCAATGGCATTGGTTTTGGCAGCAATTGGTTCAACGCTATTGGTGTTAATGACTACGCTGCTTTAGTTGGCACCCCCAACGGATTTGCCTTTAGTATGAACCAGCCAGGAGCGATCGCAAATGCTGGAAATTTGGCAGTAGGTGTTGGGCAAAATTTGAATATATTGGGTGGTACTGTAGTCAACACCGGGCAACTTTCGGCACCGGGAGGGCAGATTTCGATCACATCCGTACCAGGGCAAAATTGGGTGCGTCTCAGTCAGCCAGGAAACTTGCTGAGTCTGGAAATTCAGCCCCTCGCCTCTAGTAGCAATCAACCCAATAACTGGACAATTCCCATCGCCTCAATACCTGAATTGCTCACAGTTGGTAACACTGGGTTAACTGCCAATCCTAATGGGACTGTAAAATTAACAGAATCTAATGTGACGATTCCCACAACACCAGGCACAACAATTGTTTCAGGCAAAGTGGATGTATCAAGTCAAATAGGCGGTACAGTAACTGCTTTGGGTAAAAAAGTTGCGTTGGTTGATGCCAATATTAACGCCTCTGGAAGCAATGGCGGCGGTACTGTGTTAATTGGTGGCGATTACCAAGGTAAGGGAACTTTACCCAACGCAGATCAAACTTATATTAATTCCAACTCCGTCATTAATGCCGATAGCAATTTAAATGGAAACGGCGGACGCGTCATTATTTGGGGTAACGACACAACTCAATATTTTGGTAAAATTTCGGCTCGTGGAGGAGCGAATTCTGGCAATGGTGGTTTTGTAGAAGTATCAGGCAAAAATTTCTTAACCTACAACGGTTTAGTAGATGCTTCAGCCCCTAATGGCAGCTTTGGCACTTTATTATTAGACCCCAGCACATTGACTATTATCGATGGTGAAGTAGGTACTTTTGATGCTACAGCTGGCAATATTGCCTTTGGCGATGCAGATATTGGGGCGAATACAGTTTCATGGGGTGCGATCGCAGCTTCGGGTGCGAATATCAGCTTACAAGCTACAGGCAATATTACGATTAATGACATCACCGGAGCTACACCCGGAGTAACTACCGATGGTGTTGCTACTTTAGCCTTGGGCGGTGGTGGTAGCTTCAGCCTAAACTCACAAAGCGGTTCTGTAAACTTTGTTGACCCTACCAACACAATCCAGACAAGCGGAGGAGCCATTAACATTTCGGGAGCCAGCTTATTACTAGGAAATCTAAACACAACTGGTAATTTCGCTAGAAGCGGGAATGTAAATTTGTTTGCGACAGGCAATATTAGTGCAGGCAACATTATTGCCAGTGGACAAGGCTATTCAGCAGGTAATGTTCAAGTCATAAGTAGTAATGGTGGAATTACCCTCAATCAGATCAACACCAGCGATAGTGGTTTCTTTAGTGGTGGTGGCATCCCAGGAACAGTTACTTTGACTGCGGCAGGCAATATCCTCACTGATACTATCGATTCCTTTTCCAGTAATGCCACTCGCTTAGGTACGGCTGGCGATATAGTCGCAACAACTACAGCAGGTAGTATTACCACTGGGGCGATTAACTCATATCTAGTCAAGACCGGAGGTGGCGATTTTACTGGCACGGCTGGCGCAGTCACCTTAACTGCCACAGAGAATATCACCGTTAATGGTGGCATTGATACCTCAGCCAGCGCCACCGGAGTGGATGGGACTGCAAGTGCTACAGGTGGCAACGTTACTTTACGAACTACCAATCCCTTTGGCAGCACAATTCGCTTTAACAACATCAACACACAGGCCACAACGGATTTTGTTAATGGCAACACTGTTCAAGGTGGCAATGTGCAAGTGCTGACAAACGGACTAGTTCAAGGAATAGGGGTAGGTACTACCATCGCCACCGGCGGAATTTTCGATTCTGGAGAAGGAGTAACCACTAGCATCGCCGGAGGTACTGTCACAATTCGACATGATGGTGGCCCAGGTAATGTGCCATTTATTGTAGGTGATGCGACCAGTACTAATGGTACAGCCGGAACAATTGATGTGGGAGGCGGTACAACCATCGCTTCGGGTAACTTTCCAGTATTGCCAACTGGTGGAAATGCGATCGGCACCCCAATCGGCATCACTATTACTTCCGTCAACACTCCGCCTGTATTAACGGCAAACTCATCGCTACCCAACACCCAGACCAATCAACCAGTGACCTTGACATTCTCTAGCTTGGCTGCACTGGTCAGCGATGCTAATAATGACATCACCTCCATCCAAGTTAATGCAGTGAATACAGGAAATCTGACTGTCAATGGACTTCCCGTCATTCCTGGGGTAACTACCTTATCTAGCGGTGATACTTTGGTGTATACCCCTCCGACTGATGTGAATGGCTCACTAAATGCCTTTGTAATTAGTGCAAATGACCGCGTTTCGTCTTCTGCACCTGTACAGGTAGGAATCAACGTCAGTCAGATTCCTCCCCGGAATGATACCCCGAATCCTCCCCCTTGCTCATTCCAATGCACTCCAGGTAAACCGAATGTCCCTGGCCCCAATAATCCTAAGATTGACAACCCCGTTATTAATACCGATCCCACACCCGAAGATCAATTCACAGATGATTTTGCCGACCATTTAGGCATCCCGACTCCTAAAATTAAAACACTAGATGATGCCAAAGAAATTGCTCGCAAAATTGAAGAAGCGACTGGTGTTAAACCTGCATTTATTTACATCAGTTTTGTTCCTGTGGAGATAATACCAGAGAGAAATTTGGGCAAATCTCAAAAATTTACTAAACAATTAAATACTCTAGCAGAGCAGAATAGCGACCAACTGGAAATAGTCGTAGTAACTGGAAAAGGCGACCCCATCCGCAAGCGCATCCCAGAAACGACCAGAGCCAAAGTTCTCCAAGTAGCTCAAGAGTTTCGTGACCAAATAGTTAGTCCACAAAACCGTCGCCGCACCGGTTATTTGCGTCCATCTCAACAACTTTATCGCTGGATAATTGCACCACTAGAGGCAGATTTACGAGCAAGAGAAATCAATAATTTAGTTTTTCTACCAGATATTGGGTTACGTTCAACCCCAATGGCAGCACTTCATGATGGCAAGGGATTTCTAGTAGAAAAATATAGCATTGGTTTGATGCCCAGTATCAGCTTGACTAACACTCTTTATAAAGACATTAAAAAATCTCAAATTTTAGCGCTAGGGGTTTCTCAGAGTACACAAGGACAAGAGCCTTTACCAGCAGTTCCTCTGGAGTTATCAACACTGGTGTCTAAACTTTGGCAGGGCAAATTATTGTTAGACAAGCAAGCTACCTTAGAAAATCTCAAAACTATCCGCCGTCAACAACCTTTTGGGATTATTCACATGGCAACCCATGCCGATTTTACTACCGGCGCTTTGAGTAATTCTTATATTCAACTGTGGGAAGACAAGTTACGCTTGAACCAATTACGACAGTTGCGCTTTAATGAACCCGAAGTTGAAATGCTGGTGCTGAGTGCTTGTAGAACAGCATTAGGAGATGAAGAGTCAGAGCTTGGATTTGCAGGTTTAGCAGTGCTGGCAGGCGTGAAAACTAGTGTTGCTAGTCTTTGGTCGGTTAATGATGCTGGTACAGCAGCCTTGATGACGAAATTTTATCAAAACTTGAGGACAGCTCCAATTAAGGCAGAAGCCCTCAGACAGGCTCAGGTAGCTATGGCCAAAGGGGAAATTTACGTTAAAAATGGTCAATTAGAAGGTTTGGGAGTAGTGGGGAACTTGTCTTTACCTACTAACAGTGCTGATGAAGGGGAGCAATTACTTACCCATCCTTATTATTGGTCTGGATTCACAATGGTTGGTAATCCTTGGTAAAGTAGCAAGAGGAATTATGCTCTCACCCTTTTACCCACGAAGAATTTTAGGCAAAAATGCGATCGCTTAACAAAATTCTAAACGCAGACATAAGCCAACTGAGCCAAGAACCAAGAATACTTGCAAATCATCCCCACCTATGCCAAAAGTTGTGGCACAAAAACCAACATATAAACCTCATCTATGTTGAAACCTAGAGTTTTTTAAAAGATATATTGATGTAGGTTGGGTGGAGTGAAACGCAACCCAACATTACCACCAAATTTTATGTTGGGTTACGCTATCGCTGCACCCAACCTACAAAACTACGGGTTAATTATGGCGATCGCGTGGGAATACTTTGAGATATAGCAATTGCAACAAATAGTATGAGCTACTGTACCAATATTGACTGCTTGCGTCCGCAAAATTCTGACAGTTCTCGTTTTTGTCATAGTTGTGGTCAGGAATTGTTACTTAAGCAGCGATATCGTGCGATCGCTGTCATTGGGTGCGGTGGCTTTGGGAGAACGTTTTTAGCTATTGATGAACATCTTCCAGCTAAACCAAAATGTGCAATTAAGCAGCTATGTTTCCAAGAGGAAAATACTGAGGTTTGGCACAAGGCAGTCAGCCTATTTAACCAAGAGGCACTTCGTCTCAATGAACTAGAACACTCTCAAATACCCAAGTTATTAGCACACTTTGAACAAAATAAAAAGTTTTATATCGTCGAGGAATTAATTGATGGCCAAACACTTGCTCAGGAATTACAACAACAAGGCGTTTTTAAAGAACCGCAAATATGGGAGATATTAAAAAGTTTATTGCTCACACTGCAATTTATCCATTCCCGGCAAGTAATTCACCGAGATATTAAACCAGAAAATATTATGCGCCGTTCTGTTCGAGGAGATTTGGTTTTAATAGATTTTGGAATTGCTAAACTCGCCACGAATACCAGGCAACTTCGTACAGGCACAATAGTAGGTACTCCAGAATATGTTGCTCCAGAACAAATGCGGGGAAAAGCATTACCAGCTAGCGATCTTTACAGCTTGGGTGTAACATGTATTTACTTACTCACTGCTATTTCTCCCTTTGATTTGTTCGATATTGTTAGCGATCGCTGGGTATGGCAAGAACATTTACCAGCAAACAATATTGTTAGCGATCGCCTTTCTCAAATATTAGATAAACTTTTACAAAATGCCGTTTCGCAACGCTTTCAATCTGCCACAGAAGCGTTACAGACACTAGAAGAACAACCAAAAAAACTGCTAAATATTTCTAATTATCATACATTAACTACTATTGATTATAAGCCTTTGCATGATTTATTAGCAAAAGGAAAATGGCAATTAGCAGATAGCGAAACTTGGGAACTGATGTGTCAGGCACTAGCCAAGCCTAGAGGTAGCTATATATTGAGTAGTGAAGTTGATAAATTTCCCTGCCAACATTTGCAGACTATTGACCATTTATGGGTGAATTACAGTCATGGACGCTTCGGTTTTAGTGTGCAAACACTTATTTACAAAAATGTAAATGGAGACTATGGAATTTTTTGTAAACAAGTTGGTTGGCATATATACAATTATACTTCTGCGAACTCGGAATTTAATTTTAGTCTCAAAGCACCAATCGGTCATCTCCCCTCACGTATTTGGATTGGTGGTTCTCAACCGTGGCGATACCCGAATGCTTTAGCTGTAAAACTAGCAGCCTGTGGTATTAGTTAGTTTTGTTGCTGAAAAAGGAACATAAGCTGTTAAGCATTTAATTTGCACATTGAGTGAGATCGCAAGCAATACGGTTCGGTTAAGGTTTTTTGATGAAAATTCTAGATCGCAAAGACGCGATAAATCGTCGTCTCTACAAAAGACTGATTATTGTAGAGACGGCGATTCATCGCGTCTCTTGTCTTAACCGAACCGTATTGGGTTAGGTTTTTGGTGGGTTTTTCCATATAACGTGAAAAGTCAGGATATGGGAGAGGAGACAGGGGATTTCTCTTCGCTTCTCACAATCCCTGCGTCTTCTTTAACGGCGTTCTGTCCATTAAATTTTCTCATTTCCATTGGTGTTAAGCCTTTGAGTACGGTAAACCGTATTTGCTTGTTAGTTCCCAAAGATTAATTAAATTGTTAAGTTTAGTTACATAAATAAAAAAATGCTGCGACATTGCTAAACAGGAGAAATTATGAAAATAGGTAGTATCCTTAAGGATCTAAGACAAATTGAACAACTTTGCGATGCAACCTGGACATTGCATCACACAAGTCAAACTTTCTCAGAAATAAAACTTATTTAACATTGTTTAACATTGCGATGAAAGCTACAGATCAATTGGTGCATTTTTTAGAGGAAGAGTTGGGTATTTCGGGTGGAGCAATTTCTCTTGCTTTGCGACATTGTGAGCAGACCCCCAACTTCCTGGCTATGACCCTCTGGCAGTATGGACTGGTAACGCTAGACCAGTTAGCCCAAATTTTTGATTGGTTGGAAACAGTATAAGCTAGCTGCTTGAATTATTTAGACTGGAAATATCTAATTTTTCCATAAAGTTACATTCTCAATAGTTTTCATTCTAAGGATTGGTAACAACATCTATGGCAATTAAAGAACAACCTAAATCACCTCGTTTTCGGATCATTGCTAATATCTTACTGGCAGTATCAGGGCTATTCCTGCTCTTAAATATATTTTTGCCTGGTTTATTTGCTTCTGGCCCTACTGGTGTTCCCTATAGTTTATTTATTCATCAAGTACAAGAAGGGGAAGTTAATCGCGTTTCTGTTGGTCAAAACCAGATTCTCTACGAACTAAAAACAGAAAATGCCGAGCCGGGCCCAGTGTTTGCAACTACACCAATCTTTGATTTAGAGTTACCCAAACTGCTAGAAGAAAAGGGAGTTGAGTTTGCTGCTACACCTCCACCCAAAAATACTTGGATTACAACCCTCTTAAGTTGGGTGATTCCACCACTGATTTTTATTGGTATTTGGCAATTCTTTCTGTCACGTGGTGGCGGCGGTGGCCCTCAAGGTGCGCTTTCCATTGGTAAGAGCAAAGCTAAAGTTTATGTTGAAGGCGAATCAGCTAAAATCACCTTTGCAGATGTGGCTGGTGTAGAAGAAGCAAAAACTGAGTTAGTAGAAATTGTAGATTTCCTCAAGACTCCGGCACGGTTTACGCAAATTGGCGCGAGAATTCCTAAAGGTGTGTTGTTAGTTGGCCCTCCTGGTACTGGTAAGACACTTTTAGCGAAAGCCGTAGCAGGAGAAGCTGGAGTTCCATTCTTCAGCATCTCTGGTTCCGAGTTTGTGGAATTGTTCGTCGGCGTGGGTTCTTCCAGAGTGCGGGATTTGTTTGAGCAGGCGAAGAAACAGGCTCCTTGTATTATATTCATTGATGAATTAGATGCGATCGGTAAGTCTCGTAGCAGTAACGGCTTCTACGGTGGTAACGATGAGCGAGAACAGACCCTCAACCAGTTACTAACAGAGATGGACGGGTTTGCGGCTGGTGATGCAACGGTGATTGTCCTAGCAGCTACCAACCGTCCCGAAAGCCTTGATTCCGCATTGCTGCGTCCAGGCCGCTTTGACCGCCAAGTGTTGGTAGACCGTCCTGATTTATCTGGTCGGGAAGCAATTCTCAAGATTCACGCTCAAAAGGTAAAATTAGGAGATGATGTCAATTTAAAAGCGATCGCTACTCGTACTCCTGGTTTTGCTGGTGCAGATTTGGCAAACTTGGTAAATGAAGCAGCATTATTAGCAGCTCGTAATCTGCGTGAAAGTGTTGCTCAAGAAGACTTCGCCGAAGCAATTGAACGGGTAGTCGCCGGTTTAGAGAAGAAGAGTCGCGTGATGAACGAGACTGAGAAAAAGATTGTTGCATACCATGAAGTTGGTCACGCAATGGTCGGGGCGCTAACTACAGGAAACGGTCGCGTAGAAAAGATTTCGATTATTCCCCGTGGGATGGCAGCTTTGGGCTACACTCTGCAATTACCAACTGAAGACCGCTTTTTGATGAATGAAGAGGAACTGCGGGGTCAGATTGCAACTCTATTAGGTGGACGTTCCGCCGAAGAGGTTGTGTTTAACAGTATTACCACAGGTGCTTCCAACGATTTGCAACGAGCAACTGACTTGGCAGAACGGATGGTAACATCTTATGGTATGAGCAAAGTCTTAGGGCCATTAGCTTACCAACAAGGACAACAATCGATGTTTTTGGGTAATGGTGGGGCTAATCCCCGACGGGCGGTGAGTGAAGACACATCCAAAGCCATTGATAGCGAAGTTAAGGAAATCGTGGAAACAGCCCACGAACAAGCCCTAGAGATTCTTAGACAGAATCGAGACTTGCTAGAAGCGATCGCAACTCAACTCTTAGAAACAGAAGTCATTGAAGGCGAAAAACTGCACGATTTGTTGAGTCAAGTTAAATCTGTAACTCATTCGTAATTAAGATTTGTCAGATTTCATCAACAGAGGGACGCAGAGCATAACTTTGCGTCCCTACCCTGCGGGAAGGCGTTCGCGTAGCGTCTCGTAGAGAAGCGCCTATGCGTTAAACCTCTGCGTTTCAGAAATGGCACTTACCGCAATACAAACACCAGCTAGGAAAAATGCCAATGCACCCCCAGTTGCACCAACAAAAGGTGTTATTGCTTGTAACTTGGGAAAGATGACACCAAACAAACTCATGGCTAAAGCAAATCCACCAAAATACATCCCAATTCCTAATCCCGCCCATCGCTGAGGTACTAGTTCTAAAGCAAAAGGAATTGCCCCATTGACAATTAAACTAAAGCTAGCAACGATTACCGCAATTATCGGAATTTGTGCGCCCACAGATATCATTATCAGTAACGAGAGAATGATTGCACAGATCCCACAAAGCATTGCTTGACGATTACCAATTTTGACGGCGAAGATTCCTGCTGGTATGCTGGCAATTGCGATCGCTAATCCAATCCACACCATAAGCACATCAATATTATCAGTATTCAGTTGGGCCTTTAGTACTTTACCCAAAACATCAAAGAGAAATCGGATACCCCACGCTACACCAAAACCAGTTACTAAAATCAAAGCCAATTTTTGTAACGGCAACTTTACTACTTCTATTTGGTGTCTATCCACAGGTGCTTCTGGAGGATTGACTAATCGCAACACAGCGGCCGCCCCTAGCATGACGAAAGAACCGATCGCAAAAGTATAAACTGGCCCTAAGCTGAGAATAAACTTGTGGCTTATCGGTCTAAAAGCCCCAATTACACCACCTGCCAAAGTTACAACACTTACTGCTAAAGGTAACTGGGCTGGTGTAGAATACATCCCCAACAGGCACATCGCTGGAGAACGAAATATTGTCATTGCTAATGCCCAGGCTACCAATGCTATAGGTAAGAGCGATCGCATTACAGTAGTAGGTGGAATCAAACTCACAACGCATGGTATGGCAATAAACAAAGCCGATGCCAAAATCATACCTACTGAGATGAAGGGAAACCGAGTCCCTACCCAGCGTCTAGCTTGGTCTGAAAGTCCCCCCATCAATGGTTCTAGCAACGCACTCAAGGCATTTTCGACTAGCACCAAGGCAACTGCAAGCGAGGCGGGAAAACCAAACTGAGTCAAAAGTTGTGGCAAATATATATTATAAATTAACCAGGTGAGGGTAATTGCTCCCTGCACCATTGCCAATACCCAAACTTGCACCCATAAAATATTGAAATGAGATTTTGAGGTAGTCAAGTCGCTTCGCTCCAATTAAAAATTAAAAATTATTAATTAAAAATTCCAAGACGCTCTCTATGAGAAGCTGCGCGTAGCTTGCTTCTCCATTCGCGTAGCGTACCGTAGGGAAGGAGTATGTGGACTTGCTAACACTGCGTCATATATTATTGTTAGCTTTGTACCAAAATTAATTCAAAATTATTCTTTTTCTTAATTTTTAACTTTTAATTTTTAATTCTAAAAAGGTCATCAGGAGATGAGGGAATGGGAGACTTAAACCGCAAACTCGCTCCGATCGTGGTATGAAACAGAGCAGAGGCGGAGCAGTATTTCTCCTGCCTCCTGCCTCCTGCCTCTCTTGTTAATACTCTGGAACTGAAGGATCGACTTCTCGACTCCAAGCGGTAATTCCGCCTTTGACATTTGTGCCGACAATCCCGGCTTCCTTAAGGATGGCGAGGGCTTTTGCCGATCGCCCGCCCATCTTACAATGAGCGATTAAGCGGTGTCCGTTCAATATTTCCTTCACCTTCGCAACGCCATTGCCATTTTCAATGTCTGGTAAGGGTACTAACACCGAACCAGGAATCTTGGCAATTTCGTACTCATGGGGGTTGCGGACATCCAGTAGGACAAAATCCTTTGCACCGCTATCTAGTAATTCCTTCAAATCCTTAACAGTCATTTCTTGACTTTCCAACTGCTGTTTTGCCTCCTCTGCCTTAGCTTGCGGAATCCCACAGAATTCTTCGTAGTCTACTAGTTTTTCAATTACTGGGCGAATCGGGTTAGGACGTAGTTTCAACTCCCGAAATTTCATATCTAAGGCGTTGTATAGCAGCAATCGTCCACTTAGAGTATTACCTTGCCCCAAAATGATTTTGACAGTTTCGGTTGCTTGGATTAAACCAATAATTCCTGGCAAAATACCGAGTACGCCACCTTCTGCACAAGAGGGAACCATTCCTGGTGGTGGTGGTTCTGGGAAAAGGTCACGATAATTTGGCCCACCTTGGTAGTTAAATACAGTAGCTTGCCCTTCAAAGCGTAAAATTGAGCCGTAGACGTTGGGCTTATTCAGCAATACGCAAGCGTCGTTAACTAGATATCTAGTGGGGAAGTTATCAGTACCATCTACGACGATATCGTAAGGTTCAAGGATTTCTAGGGCGTTTTCGGAAGTCAGGCGAGTTTCGTATAAATCAACCTGACAATAGGGGTTAATCTCGTGAATGCGGTTTTTTGCTGATTCAATCTTGGGTTTACCCACCCAAGATGTCCCGTGGATGACTTGGCGTTGCAGATTCGAAGTATCAACAACATCGAAATCGACAATTCCAATACGTCCAATACCCGCCGCCGCCAGATATAAAAGTAGTGGTGAACCTAGTCCACCTGTACCGATACACTGTACACTGGCGGCTTTCAGGCGTTTCTGTCCTTCTAGTCCTACTTCCGGTAAAATCAGGTGTCGGGAGTAGCGTTCGTAATCGTCTTTGGTCAACTGGATTTCGTCCAGATTGGGATTGAGCATAGCAGTTATGATCTGGGAGAGCGGAATATTAATCCTATCGAAAAACTGTATCTCTTATGGAGATAGGGAGTGGGGAAGATGAATTTCCTATCCGTGTTGGCGGCTAAAACCGCTACGAGTGACTGTCTTTGAACTAAGCCAGTTATTTTATATTTTCAATTGTCTCTGCTTGGAATTGATGACGATCGTCAAGGCTCCAGCTTTGAAGTTCTCCAGCTTTACCGTTTTGGACGGTAACTATTATATACGAGTATCCTTGCCAAGCGTATAAGCGATCGCATTCTGAAGGGATAGCAGGATGATCTGGGTGAGAATGAAAAATGCCGATGATGTTCAGTGAGCGATCGCGTGCTTCCTTTTGGGTTTTTAGCATAACTTCGGGTGCGATCGCATATTGCCGTCTTTTACTTTCTGCTGTGCGTTCCCCTGAGAACTCAGCACCCGCTTCTGTATTCCAGGCATTTTCTGTTGGTATGACTTCAACTACAATTTTGCTCTCACTAGCCAAATAGCCTAAAATTATACCACAACACTCCTCTGGATAGGCGCTTTCGGCATGGGCGCGGATAGTTTGCAAGTGTTCTGGGCTAAGTTGGATCATCTCTGCGTTTATAATTTTTTAGTTGCTAGCTAGGGATTCTTGTTTGAATACAATACCTCACTAGTTACTGGTTTTGTTTTGAAGATAGCGATCGCTATCTTCAATATAAGTATTTTTATTCATCTTTTGGGATGTTGGTGCTGCTTTGTGCATATTCTTAGACAATAAAAATATAAAAGACATCTCCAGAAATTAAATATGCGTTATCCAGAATCCTTGTAGAGACGTAGCAGTGCTACGTCTCTACATTCATTTTCACTCCTATGTCTAAAGAATATACTTTCTAAGTACTCTTGACGAACTCTGCAATCTCTATGCGATTCCCACCGGGATCGCGGATGAAAAACCGCACGCATCCTGGTAGTGGTCGTTGATCGGGAATAATTTCTACCCCATACTCTTTTAGGTGTTTCTCAAAGGTGTTCAAGTCATCGACTTGGAAACAAAAATGTCTTCTAGATACTTGGTTATTGGCGTTCTTCTCTCTACTAACGTGCAATTCAATGTCTCCCACCTGATACCAGGCTCCTGAATCGTTTTTGACCGCATCAGGTCTGGAAATTTCAGTCAATCCTAAAATTCTGCTGTAGAAAGATAGCATTGCATCCTCTACCTCAAGAGGATAAGTTGCCTGAATATGATGAACTGCTTTGAGCGCCATTTTCATTCTCCTGTTGGGATATCTCAGAATTTAGGGGACAGAAAAAAGTTATTCCCTATTCCCGGTAAGCTATTTCCTTCTTAAATAAGGACTTGCCTTTGGACATTGTTTGTGAAATACTACTCTATAAACTACGGTAAATCGGTAAAGTTTAAGTATTTTGTACAAAACTTACCACAAAACATTTCGTTCTCAAAGTAATTACAGGCTAATCCCTACGATGACAAACACAGAAATTCGCACCACTCAAGTTAAAGTTCCTAACGGGGATTTGCAAATCGATGCTTACTTAGCGGAACCCGCACAAAAGGGAACCTTCCCAGCCGTTATCGTGATTCAGGAAATTTTTGGGGTTAACATTCACATTCGAGAAGTTGCTGAGAAATTTGCCAAAGAAGGCTATGTTGCGATCGCACCGACTTTATTTCAACGCACCGCCCCTGGTTTTGAGGGTGGATACACCCCTGAAGATGTCCAGCAAGGAAGAGGTTATAAGGAACAGACAACAGCCGAGGAAATATTGAGTGATATTAAGGCTGCGATCGCCTATTTAAAAACCTTACCAAATGTGCAAGGAGATGCGATCGGCTCCATTGGTTTTTGCTTTGGTGGTCACGTAGTTTATCTAGCTGCCACTTTACCAGATATTAAAGTTACAGCTTCCTTCTATGGTGGTGGTATTCCCAACTCAACTCCCGGTGGTGGAGAACCAACCATCATCCGCACTCCTGATATCAAGGGCCCCATTTACGCCTTCTTTGGCCTTGACGATCAAGGAATCCCCTTAGAACAAACGGAACAGATTGAGGCTGAATTGAAGAAAAATCAGATTCCTCATGCTATATTTCGCTATTCTGGCGCAGGACATGGCTTTTTCTGCAACCATCGCGCTAGCTACAATGCCGAAGCTGCTGCCGATGCTTGGAAAAACGTTCAAGAACTTTTCCAGAAGAACCTTCAGCTTCAAAAAGTCTAAATCTTTAGGTTAAGAGTAATGTAATGTTTGACGGTTTATGTGGTGTTAGCCTAACAATCTGAATCAAAAAACCTCTAAGAGATTTTACGACATAAAACCGTCCCTCCTAGATGCAAAGAGAAACTTGAACTTTAGTTCAAGTCTAGAAGAGTTTCATTGAACTTACATTAAGAGCAATACGCAGTAGAGACGAACAGATGTCATAGGTGTTCAGTCTTGTTTCAGAATGCCCAACCAATGAGGAATATTTCTAGCCTCTGGCAGAAAATGAAGTTTTAAAAGGGTTGGCATTTAAGTTGACACCAATGTAAAGATGTTACCCTACTGAGCATCGGTAACTATTAGCCAAATAAAAACAAAGTATCACGTCCATGATTACCGCTTTTAAACAGCCACAAGTTAGTATTTTTCAGCGTTTTTCACTATTCCTATTACCTGGATTATTAACAATCTCAACTACCTTAATTAGTTGTTCAGTTACAACCCCAAATGCAGGGAATGAAACCACTGGCTTTAAAACTAAAACTGTCCGTATGGGATATCAAAGCTCTGGGGATCTGGTCAGACTTAAAGGATTGATAGAAAAGCGTTTACAGCCTTTAGGTGTCTCCGTCGAATGGGCACAATTTGCCGCCGGGCCGCAACTGATGGAAGCAATGAATGTAGGTAGGGTTGATATTGGTTCTGTAGGCGAAACCCCACCGATATTTGCTCAAGCTGCTGGTACATCTTTAGTATATGTTGCTAGTAATAAACCCAGCACAGGTAAAGGAAGTGGAATTATCGTCCAAAATAATTCGTCAATTCGCACTTTAGCTGATCTCAAAGGTAAAAAAGTAGTTTTTCAAAAGGGTTCTGCTTCCCATTACTTATTAATAAAAGCTTTAGAAGAGGCTGGTTTGAAATATAGTGATATTCAAGCCATTAGCCTCCCTCCTTCAGAAGCCCGTGATGCTTTTATTCAAGGCAAAATAGATGCCTGGGTAACTTGGGACCCTTATTTAGCTGTAGCACAAAAAAAGGCAAATGCTCGTGTTTTGAGAGATGCTAGCGGCATCTCTACTCAGGGCGGATATTACATGGCTGCGCGAAAATTTGCCACAGAAAACCCAAAATTAGTACGATTAGTTCTTGAAGAAATAGATAACACAGGTCAATGGGGTGAAAAGAACCGAGCAGAAGTTGTAAAGCTGACTATTCCTCATCTCAAAATTGATGAAGATATTTTAGCAACAATGATTGAAAGGCGAGCTTATGGCTTAAGACCCATTACGCCAGAAATCATGGAAAATCAACAGAAAATTGCAGATTTGTTTGCCACAGAAAAAGTGATTCCTAAACCAATCAATATCAAGGAAGCGATGCTGAGTAGCGAACAATATGCAGCCATCACACCAGAAACCATTAGTCAGAAGTAGTGCCAAGAAAGTCTGGTAAATCAGTTTAGCAAAGTTGCTAATCCTGTTAACTAACGATTTTCCGGCTAATGGCCTCTCCAATCTCCATTAATATCTCTTCCTCTTTCGGAGTGAATTCATAAGCAATCGACTTGGCAATGCCCAAGGTTCCATACAATCGGCCATCTAGCATAAATGGCACTGTGATGGAGCCTTTTACCTTAGTTTCTTTTGCCGAGGGTCTGGCCACCCCCTGTTCGTCAATTTGCAGGTTGCAAATCTGTACGGATTGCTTACGTTCGGCGGCGACACCAGCCATTCCTTTGCCGATAGGAATTACCGTCATTTTAGGCAACAGAAATTCTGGAATGCTTTGGTAAGCCTTTAGGTGCAGTAACTGCCTTTCCCGATCTAGGGTATGGATAGTACCTGTAGAGCAGTCGAAAGCGGTCAAGATTTCGACCAGCAAACGATTCCAGTTGATGGCAGATTCCTCGTCAGCCAGGGTATCAAAAATGGGTTTGATATCTGAAGTCATAAGTTTTAGGAGTGTCAAAGACTCTTTCCCGCACAATTCCTGAATTAAATCTGAAATTAAATCTCAAGTAGCAGCAAATGTCAAGCGATCATTCCCTTTTGAACGTTATCTGTGCCACTGCGAACCTCATGTATGCGTTCTTCGCCGAGATTTTCCGGGATAAATCCACCTGCTTGCATTTTCCATAACCTGTGATAAGCACCGCCAAGTGCCAGTAGTTGAGTGTGGGAACCATCTTCAATAATGCGACCTTTATCGAACACCAAAATCCGATCTAGATGGACGATGGTAGATAGTCGATGAGCTACCACGATGACCGTTTTCCCATTCATTGCTAAGTCGAGGGTATCTTGGATCGCTTTTTCGGTGATTGAATCGAGGCTAGAGGTGGCTTCATCTAAAATCAGGATCGGCGCATCTTTGAGGATTACGCGAGCGATCGCAATGCGTTGTCTCTGCCCTCCAGATAACTTGACACCGCGTTCACCCACCAGAGAATTATAACCATCCTGACTTTGGATAATGAAATCGTGAGCATTAGCCTTTCGCGCCGCCTCGAACACTTCCTCATCGGTTGCATCTAAGCGTCCATAACGAATATTTTCTAACAAAGTGCGATGGAACAGAGATGGATCTTGGGGAATCAAGCTGATTTGAGCGTGTAGGGCATCCTGAGCCATGTCTCGAATATCGACCCCATCAATAATAATCTGTCCAGATTGGGGGTCGAACAAACGCAGAATTAGATTGACAAAGCTGGATTTTCCCGAACCAGAGAAGCCCACCAGTCCGACACGCTGTCCGGCTTGGATGGTGACAGAAAGGTTGTTGAAAACTTTCTTTTCATCCGAGTAATTGAAATTCACCCGGCGAAACTCAATCTTACCTTGGGTAATTGGGTGTGCGATCGCGCGATCGCGATCCACCAACTCGTGGGGTTGAACGATGGTAAACACACCATTGGCGACATTGCCAATATGTTCAAAAAATTCCAGAAAGCGGCGGCTCAAATTCCGGGCTTCAATGATGATCAATAGCGACAGGCTAGTTGCGACGACGAAATCAGCAGTAGCGATCTTTCCTTGACTCCAGAGAAAGAGCGAGTAATACAGAGTGCTGATTTTCAGAATGGCTGCCGAGATGAACTGAAACCAGCGAATTCGCTCCGAATACCAGTTGGACTTTCTCACCTGTTTGAGTTCGCGGCTTAATTGCTCATTCAAATAGCGTCGTTCAAAACCTAAACGAGCAAACAATCGGCTACTGGTGAGATTTGTTACTGTATCTACGATGATGCCAGTTGTCTCACTTCTTGCGGCTGCGGCTTTCCGAGAGTAAATTCGGCAGCGAGTTGCCAGCCAGAACGAAATACTGATGAAAAGAACTGCCCACACGCCCACGAGTGCAGCCAGGGGAGGATAAGCGCGATACAGTAACATTGTGGCGACGATATACACAACAATTACTGCCATAAATTCAGTAATTAACATTTGCATCGTCTGAGTAACACCCAGAGAAGTTTCGCTAATCCGATGTGCTAATGCCCCGGAAAAACTGCTGCTCATGTAGCGATGCGAATGGTGTTGCAAGTAGGCATATAGCGATCGCACAATATGTTGTCGGTGGATTGGATGGAGGATAGTTTGCAAGAGTCCAGCCGAACGCCCGAATATTACTTCACCCACACTCAAGGCGATGAACAGCATCAGGGGTTGCCTCATGGCATCAAAAATGGGCTGGCTGTCGCCCGTTGATTTCGTCACACCTCGGATGATCTCACCAATGGCATAAGGCAACATAACGCCACAGGTTGCGTGTACCATCTCCAGGCTCACCATTAACACATACCACCAGCGAAACTGGTTAACGAAATACAAAATGAACCTGAATGGAGTTGATGGTAGGTTTGGTGCATCAGCAGCACGTTGAAAGGATTTGAATTGTCTGGTCTTTTTCGTCATGAAGGTCGATCCACTAGCATCATTTTGGCTGTTCTGCAAGATAAAAATGGACGACTATATAAGCCGTCCGGTGGTATTAGGGACTTCTGGCAGCACTGTTTAAAAACTTTTGCTGTTTGGTTGTAGCTGACTTCCTTATGCGATCGCAGTCAGAATCCATGTTGCCCCCTTCATTCCAAAGAGTGTAGTTCCCCCTGCTCCCTGCCTTTGACTTGAAACTAACGAAGAGAATCTCCCCTTCGGTATTCGGCGGTTAAGTCGTCTAACTTTTGCTTTAAACTGTCGTCAAGTTTGACTTCTACTGCCTTGAAGTTGTCGGCAAGTTGTTGTGGGCGACTAGCGCCGATGATGGGGGCAGTGATAATGGGATTAGATAAAACCCAAGCTACCGCTAGGGTGGTAAGGGAAAATCCGGCGAGATCCGCGACTGTGCGTAATTCCTCTACAGTATTGAACTCGCGATCGTGCCAGTAGCGTTCTTGATAACGTTCTGCGGCAGCACCTAGCGTAAAACGTGTACCGGAGGTGGGGCCTTGAGCGAGAATATGTTTCCCCGTGAGCAGACCACCCGCCAAGGGATTGTAGGAAATTACACCCAGTCCTTCTTCTTTGGCTAGGGGCAATAGTTCTCGCTCAATTTCGCGGAACAAAAGGTTGTAGCGGGGCTGAATTGAGACGAACTTGGTTAGATTGCGTGTCTCAGCGCGACCCAAAGCGCGGGCGAGTCGGTAGGCTAAGAAGTTGGAAACACCGATGTAGCGTACTTTGCCAGCACGAACTACCGCGTCCAGCGCTTCTAGGGTTTCATCGAGGGGGGTGGAAGCATCATCGGAGTGCAATTGGTACAGGTCGATATAGTCGGTTGCTAAACGTTGTAGGGAAGCATCGATCGCATCTAGAATATGTTTGCGCGAAGCACCCTGATCCCAAGGTGCAGGGCCAACCCGGCCGACGCACTTGGTAGCTAAGATAAAATGTTCGCGTTTACCTTTGAGCCAGCGCCCAACGATTTCTTCGGTACGCCCAGCAGTGGTGAGCCCGCCGCCAAGTGGATAAACATCGGCTGTATCCAAAAAGTTGATTCCGCCATCGGCTGCCGTGTCGAGGATATCTCTAGAAGTTTCTTCGTCAGTCTGCAATCCAAAGGTCATGGTGCCAAGACAAAGGCGGGAAACAGTTAATCCAGTTTTACCGAGATTGATAGTTGCTAAGGTCATAGAA
Organism: Desmonostoc muscorum FACHB-395; assembly: GCF_014698035.1. Taxonomy (GTDB): domain Bacteria; phylum Cyanobacteriota; class Cyanobacteriia; order Cyanobacteriales; family Nostocaceae; genus Nostoc; species Nostoc muscorum_A. Next base: position 76,342 of record NZ_JACJSF010000011.1, on the reverse strand, counting down.
TTGTCCCTAATGCGACTGTTGTAGGTGTAGAGATTTAAATGCGGAATATTTGGGCGTTTGCTTGGGGTGCTTTGGTTGGGATTCTTGGTGGGCTAATTGGTTTGGGTGGTGCAGAGTTTCGCTTACCAGTTTTAGTTAGCATTTTTAACTATCGAACTCTACAGTCAATTATTATCAATCTCATAGTTAGCCTCGTCACTGTTACCTTTTCATTCATTTTTCGGAGTGGCGTTATTGGTGTTGAGAATGTTTTTGCAAACCTGACAGTAATCATCAACATTCTGGCCGGCTCTCTAATTGGCTCTTATGTTGGCGTTCACTATGCAACCCAGATCAACGAACAAACATTAAATCGGATTGTTGTCGTTTTTCTATTTTTCCTGAGCTTCGTACTGATCGGTCATAATCTCATTTTCAGTTTTCAGAGTTGGCAACTTCCAGACTTACTGAGAATCGGTATAGGTTTTGTAGCGGGAATTGTGATTGGGATATTTAGCAGTATGCTTGGTGTCGCAGGTGGTGAATTGATTATCCCTACGATCATTCTGGTGTTTGCAATTGATATCAAATTAGCAGGAAGTTTGAGTCTTGCAATCAGCATTCCCACAATCATCATGGGTCTATTCAAATATAGAAGTCAGCAACGACTCAAAGAAGTGAAATCAGATCAAAGATTCATTGTTTCAATGGCATCTGGTTCAATACTAGGAGCATTCGTTGGTAGCAACCTTTTGAGGTATGTAGCAAGTTCTTGGTTGTATGTAATCTTGGGTGTAATTCTATTGTTATCGGCTTTGAAGTTAGCAAGGCATAAGCGATCTGCATAATGGGAATATTAACCAGCAAAGGCATCAGTTATTACTGAATTAGCTCGATGCCACTACAGAAGCCTGACGACGACTCTGTGAAACTAACCATTGTTGCAATTTCGAGTCTCTGTAAACTTCATCTGCTATAAAATGATCGCCTTCCGGTAGCACTGTCAAATCAACTTTTCCCCCGACTTTGCGTAAGCGCTCAACAAAATGCTCCGTGTCCTCAATTGGCAAATTTTTGTCTTGTCCACCTTGGAATATCTGAACGGGAATGTCTTTGAGTGCAGCTAGTTCGCTTTCTGCTAATCTTTTAGGTACACGTCCAGATACAGGTACTAGACCTGCGAAGCGATCGGGATGCAAAGCCGCGATATGCCAGATTCCGGCCGAGCCTAAGCTGAACCCGGCTAATATCACCCGCGCTGGATCGACGGGCTGGGAAGCGATCAGTTCATCAAGCAAAGCCAGCACGTCATCTGCTCGATCTGCCCAAGTCTGTTCAGCCGGAATCTGGGGTGCGGCGAAGACATAAGGTAATGAGTCGGATAAATCTACGAAACGAGGTAGACCCCATTTCAGTAGCACATTCAGATCCGTCCCGCGATCGCGTCCTCCATGCAAAAACAGTACTAAGGGTGCAGGTTGCTTGGCATTGTCAGAAACAGGCGAGAAAAGATAAGGCAAGGAACCATTGTGAGAGCGCTGTTCAACAGACATGGTTGTGACTCCTAATTTATTTGGGCATGGGGCATTGGGCATTGGGCATGGGATATTGATTATTTCTCCTCATCTACCCTCACGCCCTCATCTTGGCTTTTACGCCACCACCAAACTCTTGTCCACTTGTTGAAATTCGGTGTTACCTACTTTGGATTCGATCGCAGTACCCTTGAAAAATTCGGGGTTAGCTTGGGTGTAAAACTTGTAGGGATTAGCGAATACATAGGACTTAAAGTCGGCTTCGGAAATAACGCCTTCTTGAACCAAATCCCAGCTTTCAGCCAAGGGGGAAGTCAAGTCTGGTACATCCCAGTGACCAACATCGGAGGAATAGATGGCGTTGATTTTGACTCCCAAGGGATTGGCTTTGTCGTTGAATGCTGTAGCAATGGTGCGATCGTCAGACTCGGAACCAAAGAAGAAACTGTTCACCCAGCGATCGCGGATGTCTTCAATTGTTTCAATACCTGCGGCTGCAAAATCATCCAATTCGCTACCAATTGGCGCACGGCTATGACGGCTAAATGAAGCTCCCAGTACAGTCTTGGTCAATTCATCCTTATCGAGGGAATGCCCTTGTGTAACTTCTGCACCATAGCGTTCAAATATTTCAAATAGCTCATCAGCATTTGTCAATGCTGGATTGTAATTTTCCAGTGCCTTGATATTGCGCTTGGAGAAGCGATCTACCAAATGAATGTAGACGCGGGCACCCCAATCTGCGCCACCTTCGAGCATCGCTACCCGCAACTGTGGAAAACGCTTGGTAACACCACCGAAGAACAACGCCTTAGCAAAAGCTTCCGAACCATCGGCGAAGTGACCGATATGGTTGTTCATGTAGTTACTAATGGAGGAGCGTCCAGTCCAACCTTGGCTACCGTAATGGGTGGTGACGGGTACGCCCAATTCCACGACCTTTGCCCAGAAGGGATCGTAGTTGTATTCACTATCTAGCCCATAGAAATCGATATAAGAGGCATACTTGGCGATTTCAGGGAATTTATCGGCTGGATATTTATCAGCGATCGCTTTAATCGGCCGTTTCACCCCGCCAGTGATATTAATTACTTTTAAACCGAGTGTTTTTACTGCAAATTCTAGCTCCTCAATACCTTCCTGGGGAGTAGTTAAGGGAATACCAGCAACCGGTGTCAGGCGATCGCTATATTTGCGGTAGATATCAGCATGATAGTGATTTACCGCGCGTTGCAGTGCCTGACGATTCTCTGCACTGGCTCCAGCTGGTGCTAGAACATTGTTCGGAAACAGCACCGAATAGTCTGACCCTTGCTCCGCCTGACGCTCATAGAGCAATTCGGGGAGGGTGTAAGTAGCTAGATCCAGCGTATTTTTGGTAACTCTCGCCCACCAAGGCGATCGGATTGTCCGGTTATATTGACGTTCTTCAGGGGTTTGTTGATACCAGTCTTTACCGTTGCTCTTGGAGTTAAGACGAGAAGCTTCTGTCTTACGTAACTCATCTACGAGTTTCACACCGCCGTACTTAGCAATGTAATCCTCAAACGCCGGTGTGAAATCATTGGTATGAACATCGGTATCGATTACCGGATAATCAAGGGTTGCTCTGATTGCGGCGGAGCGTGAGGTCTTTAATCGGCTATATTCAGTCATGTTTTTTCCTTTAAAAAATTACAAGGTTTTCCTAGCAGCGTTGGATGCTGGTTAGTGTGTTAAAACTTACGCAAGAACTCTCTGAAACTCTATTTCTCCGTGTCCTCTGCGTCCTCTGCGGTTCGATTTCCGATTCTGTAGGGCGGCGATCTACAGAAGGTGCGATCTAAAAGGTATGGCTTAAACATCTGCAAACAATTCATTTACGCCAATACAAGGCTCTTATCCACTTGTTTTGCAGCAAAACGATTGACCGGACGACGCAATCCCAAGTTTTCACGCAAGGTACTACCCTCGTATTCGGTACGGAACAATCCGCGTTTTTGCAAGATGGGAACGACTAAGTTAACGAATTCATCTAATCCTGTGGGAAGGATTGGCGGCATGATATTAAAGCCGTCTGCTGCACCATTGTTGAACCATTCTTCTAGCTGGTCGGCAATGGTTTCGGGAGTACCAAGGATGGTGCGATGTCCTCGTGCGGTGGCAAGAGAGAGATACAACTGACGCAATGTGAGAGTGCCACGAGTCGCCAAATCTCTGACTAGTTTTAGACGACTCTTGTTAGTGTTGGTGTCGCTGGGCAGTTCAGGAGCCACATCATCTAGAGAATATTTCGACAAATCGACACCTTTGTAATAGTTCTTTAAAATTCCCCAAGCGACATCAGGATGAATCAAAGATTGCAGGAATTCGTACTTTTCTTGAGCTTCTGCTTCGGTACGGCCAATGATTGGGAAAGCACCAGGCATAATTTTTAAATCGTCTGGCGATCGCCCATATTGTGCTAATCTCCCTTTCACATCAGCATAAAATTCCTGGGCATCAGCTAGGGTTTGATTGGCGGTGAAAATCACTTCGGCGGTGCGTGCAGCTAAGTCCCGTCCAGATTCCGAGGCTCCAGCCTGGACAATCACGGGGTAGCCTTGAGGCGGACGACCAACATTTAAAGGGCCTTGGACAGAAAAATATTTGCCTTTATGGTTGAGTGTATGCAGTTTGTCTGGGTCGAAATAAACACCAGACTCTTTGTTACGGATGAAAGCATCATCTTCCCAGCTATCCCACAAACCTTTCACCACTTCCACAAACTCTTCGGCGCGTTCATAACGCTGGCTATGTTCTGGGTGATGCTCAAGTCCGAAATTACGAGCAGCGTTCTCATTGCCTGTGGTGACTACATTCCACCCTGCGCGGCCGTTACTCAAGTAGTCCAATGAGGCAAACTTCCGCGCCAAGGTGTAGGGTTCTTCATAAGTAGTCGAGGCGGTGGAAATGAAGCCGATGTTTTTGGTAACAGAGGACAAGGCCGAGAAGAGAGTGACTGGCTCGAAATGGGCCATTTTACCGTTGCGATACTGAGTTTCTGGAGCGCCACCCCAAACTCCTGGGCTATCTGCCAAGAAAACTGCATCAAACAAGCCGCGTTCAGCAGTCTGGGTAATTTCTTTGTAATGCTCGAAATTCAATCCAGCATCTGCTTGTGCATCAGGGTGTCGCCAAGAGGAGACATGATGACCGGTGGCTTGAACGAATGCACCTAAACGAAACTTGCGTGTTGTATTCATAAGCTTTTTTCTTTTCTATAGTGTGATTGCTGATTTGCGTATAGCAGCTAATGGCTTTTCATCTAACGTCAGTGTGCGATCGCTAATTCCTAACTGTTTGTAAAATCCTTATAACTACGTGGCAAGTGTCTGATGAGTAGACACAACGGCTGACATCCACCCAAAAAATACTCAGATGGCAGATTGATAAAATTCTTTCCATACAAAGCTTTGGGCTAGCATTTACTGCTAACTCCACACTGAATGTAATAATGGAATGCTTTCAAAACAACTAAAATGTAGACTTCAGTTGCTCTATATGGAATGAAATAACCAAACTGTAAGTCAGGTTAATACCACAGCAAAACTAGGGTTGCTGCTTGGCGCTCGAATTACCATAAATTTATGTAGCAATCTTACTCCGCAAATAGAGTCTACACGATGCATACAAAAAAATATGTACTGATGAACACAATATCATGAAATACTAATTATTAGATTCTCTAATATTAAGTATTACAAACTAATTGTTCAATATCTCAGATTAACTGTCTCGTTTGCGATGACCTCCGGTCGGTCGGAGACCATCGCCTCTGGCGGGCGGGTACGCGATCGCAGTACACTTAGAAATGAACGTCGTTTTTGTAACATAAAATCTTGTAGAGACGGCGATTTATCGCGTCTCAAAACCTATGAATGGTAAAACCCGGCTTCTCCATCAAAACCGGGTTTTTAAGTAATTTTTAATTTATTTTTGAACAGTACAACAGGGCAATAAAGGCTTGTTTACAACTTCTTTAATCTCTACTGAATTCAACAAATCTTCCCAATATTTCTGAACTTCGGGATCATTAGGACGCTGGCGGCGTAAATTAGCTAAGGTTCTGAGAGAATCTTCCCAAAATCCAGCAGTCGCAAATAGAACTGCACGATCCAAGTCTGTGTTTGGTTGGTTTAGCTGAAGAGAGAGGTTTTCATCTTGCGATCGCACTATTGTACCTTCTACATAAGAGTCTTTATCGCGGTTGTTGGTATCACAAATCATTGAAAAAGTCCAACTATACTCTTTACCGATTTGTAGAGATGGCTGATTAGCAGGTACATTTACACTAACAATACCATTCTGCCCAACAGGTTTGAAAGTTCCTTTATACAATGGGTCGGAGCTATCATCATCCCGCAAAACAAATTCTAGTGCTTGTACTGTTGTAGAGGTTTGAGGAACATAGAAAAATAATGTGGGACGCTCTGCTGTGGTTCGTTGAGCTTCTTTATCTGTCGGTGTCAGGGGAATGATATTTTGTCCAGTTTGAAAGCAACTTCCTCGTGTTCCTGCTGACCTTACCCTACCAGGTCTACCTGGGACGAAGGCAATACGATTTCTACCGCGTTGGATGTAACTTGTAACATTTCTAATTGCAGAAGTAGCGTATCTATCTCCAGGACGTAGCCGTTCTGCTTGCTGAAAATATCCCAAAGCTTTTCGGTAGTTTCTACGTTTGGTTTCGTTATAGCCGAGTTGCATATATTGCGTGTAAGCAGATTTGGCTTGTGCTAGTTGCAAAACTGACTCTGTTGCCAAAACCTGTGTAGTAATCACAGGTTCTAAGGGAAGAAATGCTAAAGCCGCAAGCAAATAGCTTGCCCAAAATCTATGTTTCATAATGTCTATTTCCACTTGTAGTACGTTGATTGGGGCTATATAATACAATACCCTAAGCTTGACAGTGGTAAGACTTTATGTACCAGTTTGTGGAAATGCTGAAGTAGCCTTCTGACTTTTTACACAGAGATTGCTTACTTATTTTAGGACTAGCTCTTTCAAGGTAACTCCTAAAATTTCTGTTTTCCTCTCTGCTCTCTCTGTGCCTTGAGGAGTTTAAAAGTAATTTATCGAACCACAGAGGCGCAGAGAACACAGAGGAAAGAGGAATTATTGCCCAGATGTCTAATGAGGTACAGCTAATTGTGCATCAGCTACTTGGGCATTATCAGCAACGATTTGGCGGAATGAATCGCCTTCAATTGTTTCTTCTTCTATTAACAAATCTACTAAACGTTCCAAAACTATGCGGTTTTCTTCCAACAGTTCTTTTGCTTTGATATAAGAGTTGTTGACAATTTCACGCACCTGTGAATCAATTTTGGCGGCAATTTCTTCAGAATAGTCTGATTTATTCATCCAGTCGCGTCCTAAAAATACCTCTCCACTCTGATTTTCCAAAGACAATGGGCCTAATTCTGACATCCCGAAGCGTGTCACCATTTGCCGCGCCATCCCTGTCACCTGTTGCAAGTCATTGCTTGCACCTGTGGTAACTTCTGGCTTGCCAAAAACGATTTCCTCGGCGGCGCGACCACCCAAAGTAGCAGTAATCCGCGATTTGAGTTGAGAACGGGAAACTAACCCCTGTTCTTCGTTAGGAGTAAACCAAGTTAATCCGAGTGCTTGTCCCCGTGGAATTAATGTAACTTTCTGCACAGGGTCATGGTCTTTGAGCAATGTGCCTACCAAAGCGTGTCCAACTTCATGATAGGCAATCAAGCGTTTGCTCTTGCTGTCTACTAAAGCAGTACCTTCCATACCTGCAACCACTCTATCCACAGCAGCATCAATTTCTAAAATGGTGACAGCTTCTTTGCGTCTCCGAGCAGTCAGAATTGCCGCTTCGTTGAGTAAGTTGGCTAAGTCTGCGCCAGTAAATCCAGGAGTGCGACGAGCGATCGCTTCTAATGATACGCTAGGGTCAATTTTCTTATTCCGCGCGTGGACTTTCAAAATTTCCAGTCGACCTTTGAGATCCGGCGCATCCACCATCACTTGTCTGTCAAAGCGTCCTGGTCTAAGCAGCGCTGCATCTAAGACATCTGGGCGGTTAGTGGCAGCAATAATAATAATGCCTGTGTTGCCTTCAAAACCATCCATTTCGGTGAGCAGTTGGTTGAGGGTTTGTTCGCGCTCATCGTTACCACCACCGATACCAGCACCGCGTTGTCTACCTACTGCGTCAATTTCATCGATAAATATTAGACATGGGGCATTTTCTTTGGCTTTCTTGAAGAGGTCGCGGACGCGAGATGCACCCACACCAACGAACATTTCCACGAATTCTGAACCGGAAATACTGAAGAATGGTACACCTGCTTCACCTGCGATCGCTTTTGCTAGTAAAGTTTTACCAGTACCAGGGGGGCCAATTAACAGCACTCCTTTGGGAATCCGTGCGCCTACAGCCGTAAATCTTTCTGGCTGTTTCAGGAAAGTAACAACTTCTTCAAGGTCTTCTTTAGCTTCTTCAACCCCGGCGACATCTTCAAATTTCACTCCGGTTTTGGCTTCCATTTGGAAACGAGCTTTGGATTTGCCGAAATTCATCGCTTGGCTAGAAGCATTTGTAGAGCGTCGGAGGAACAATAGCATTAAAGCTACCAGTGGCAAAATCCACATAAGATTAATCAACAGCCCAACAGCGGCTCGACTGTTAGCAGAGGAAACCTCGCCAAACTCAACATTTTTATCTTTGAGTATGTTAATTAACTCTGTGTTTTGCGCTAAAAGTCTTACCTGTTGCGGTGGCGTATTTTCCTTTTGCCCTTTGAGATAAACTCTGGCTAGCTGTTCGGTTTCGTCAAGCTCTACTTTTTGGACTTCTCCCGCCTTCGCTTTCTTAAGCAAATCACCATAGTTTAGAGAGGTACTAGAGGTAGTAGAGGTACTCTCTGGTTTTTGTGCCAAGACGGGGGTACTCCCGAAAATTCCTGGTAACATAATCAAGCTAGCTGCGATGCCTACGGCGGGCTTTGCCAACGCACCAACCCAAGCAACTCGCTTTGATGACTGCCTTTTTACCAATGCTTTTTTTCCCAAATTTGTCATAATAATTACCCTTTGTCTGCTGGCACAAGTTGAGCTATGGTTTTATGCCTATTCTTCTACCAAAAATTGTAATAACTGGAAATTACACTTTTCTTATCTAGTCTAACTTCCACACAAAAGCATTCCCATGTTTCTCCGGTTATTACATAAATTTGAGCAACCTGGATAATTATTCTGGCTCCTAACTCCTAACTTTTTCATCCTCAAATTTTCCAGCAGAGATTAATTTGACACATTCGGACACAAATCGCTAAGATAAACATAGTCATAACGATTCCGCTTTTTAAGAAATCTGGTGATAGTAGCTAGTTAATAGTTTGTAGGTTAATTATGGTGAGAATTGTTGGTATTGGTGGTAGTTTAAGACCAAACTCCTATACGCAGCTTGCTTTACAAGTAGCAGTGCAAAGGGTAGAAGCCCTTGGTGCAGAGGTAGAAATTCTTGATTTAAGACAGTTGCAGTTACCGTTTTGCACTGGCGCAAAAGAGTATCTAGAATACCCAGATGTTAAGCGGTTACAGGATACTGTCAGTCAGTCAGATGGATTAATTTTAGCCACACCTGAGTATCATGGTGGGGTTAGTGGTGTCCTGAAAAATGCTCTAGATTTGATGAGCTTTGAGCAACTGTCTGATACAGTGACAGGACTAATCAGCGTATTGGGCGGTCAGTCAAATAGTAACGCATTAAATGACCTACGGCTAATTGTCAGATGGGTGCATGGTTGGGTAATTCCAGAACAAATTGCGATCGGACAAGCTTGGGGTGCATTCAGTCCTGAAGGCAAGCTCGTAGATGAAAAGCTTTCTCAAAGATTTGATGAATTTGCTCAAAGTTTAGTTGATAACACTCGCAAGCTGCGAGGCGTGAATTAGTTTTAGGGTGGGCAAAGTTAGACCCACCCTGATAAACTCAAAACTTAATGATGATGGTGGTGATGATGGTGATCTCCAGCGAGTTGGGGATTAACTGCCAAAGCTTGCTCTGACAACAACTCTGCAATATGATCATCAGCCCATTGGGCCACCATTGCCAAAAATTCTGGATGGTCATTAACACAAGCCATTTGCACGTAGTTCGTGCCAGAATGCTGTTTCTCTAAAGCATGGATGATATGGTGTACATCCAATAGCGTTTCGTGGTTTTCTGTGGCAAAGCCAATTGGCATAAAAATTACCACTTTTGCACCCAACTGAATCAGGTTGTTTGCAGCTTGTTCGGCGTTTGGCTGTGTCCAATCAATTAATGGCGTGTCATGATTGAGCCAACCCACCGAGATTAACGGATATCGGTTAATCAACTTATCCCGAACTAAATCGTACATTGCTTCACTTTCAGCAATCCCAGAAGTAAAGCCTTTAGCTTTATGGGGACAGCCGTGATTCATTAATACAATCCCGATTTGAGAAGGGAGATAAGCTCCTGCTAACTCAGCAATCTTCTCTTCAACCAGATGAGCCATCAAATCGATGTAAGCTGGTTCGTTGAAGAAAGAAGGAATGTAACGCTGTGCTTTAACCCAGTGTTCCTCACCATCAGCCAACTCAACGAGAGCATTGTTAACTTGCTCGATCGCAATCCCACTGGTAAAGATAGAATCAACAACTAGCAATGGGTAAATTAGCAGCTTCTCGAAGCCTTGATTTTTGATTTCTGCCAAGACTTGATTGGGTAGGAAAGGGGCACAGAAGTTAAAAGCCTTGAAAACTTGAACTTTATCTCCCCATTTTTCTTGTAAATTCTTCTCAATCCCAGCTCGCTGCTGTTCAAAAATGGCATTGTGTGGGGAGATGAAATCGTGGTGTGTGTGTCCCCACTCATGGCGGTCAAATAGCGCCAAAAGCTTTGCCAGAGGGGGATAAATCCAGGTCGGTACTGGTGCGAACTTTGCTGTCAGTAGATTTAAAGCCTGTTCGTTATAGTTGGCGAAATCTTCGTAGCTTTCGACTTCGCCGTAGCCCATAAGCAGTACGGCTACACGGTCTTTACCTGATAGATGCTCGTGGGTGTGTTGTACTTTTTCCGGCGTGGCAACCACAATTAGTTCCTCAATATAACCAGAGTGCAGAGAAATATAAAATAAGGGAATAGCTTACACATATCCCTTCCTTACTTGTAACTTATTATCCCATCCAGGGGGATAGGATAGGTGGGTAAATCAAGATAATACATCAAAAGACATACAAAACTTACGTGGGGCATTGGGCATCCCTTCCCTGCGGGGCGCTCAGGGCAAGTGGCATGAAAAATTATACAGTTCGGTTAAGCCAAGAGACGTGATAAATCGCCGTCAAAACGAAGGATTGATTATTGTAGAGACGGCGATTTATCGCGTCTCTGTGATTTAGAATTTTCATCAAAAAACCCTAACCCAACCGTAGAATTATCTTCCAATGCCGAATCAGAATAGAGAGATGAATATAATTATTTGCCCTGGAATCCATGAGCCAGAGTTAACTGAAAGCTTTAGAGTAGGATTGTTAGATTTAGTTTCTAATGGCGCGATACCTGCGGTGAGCTACGCTAACGCACACAACCCCACAAATATACTGATTTATCCAGGTAAAGATATTTCGGTTTTATCAGCATTGCACATTTTGCAGTTTTTGCGCGATCGCCTAAGCAACTCTCTAGAATCACCAATTATATTTATTAGCTTTAGTGCTGGCGTAGTTGGGGCAATAGGGGCAGCACATTTGTGGCAACTCTTGGGTGGTAGTGTCAAAGCTTTTATTGCTATAGATGGATGGGGAGTACCACTACAGGGTAATTTTCCGATTCATCGGATGAGTCATGATTATTTCACGCATTGGAGTTCCTGTTTGCTAGGTTGTGGGCAAAATAACTTTTATGCACAACCAGCAGTTGATCATTTGTCTATGTGGCGATGTCTAACGGAAATCCCCTCTGAATCTACCTCCCAAGCTGTACAAGGCTGGTGGGTAGATTCATCCATTGAAATTTCTCCACCCAAAGGTTATCTGACAGCAGCTGAGTTTTTGCTTATGCTGTTAAAGCGCTATGAAGCAAATTAGTCCGGACAATAGAATTATGAGTTAGGAGTTAGGAGTGGGGAAGGGAAAAGGTTACAGGTGATAGCGTACAGGGGACAGTCAAGAAAAACTATACCCCATAGCCCATACCCCATAGCCCATACCCAATGCCCAATGTCCCATTCCCCATGTCCCATCTACCCAAAGCAAGAAAGTATCTAAATGTTTCCAACTGAACCAGCTGCTGTTAATAACGGGTTTGGCGCACTGCTAAAAAACCGTGGTTTTATGCTCCTGTGGATTGGGCAACTGGTGTCCCAGTTAGCAGATAAGGTTTTCTTCGTTTTGATGATTGCTCTGCTGGAGAACTATTCACCGCTTCCTGGCTTGGCACAAAACTCGATGTACTCAACTTTGATGCTGTCCTTTACAATACCAGCAATTTTGTTCGGTTCTGCTGGTGGTATCTTTGTTGACCGCTTGCCAAAAAAGCTAATTATGGTTGGCTCAGATGTTGTGCGGGGAATATTAACACTGTGTCTTCCCTTGTTACCAAGACAGTTTCTGATTCTATTAATCCTGACTTTTGCCATCTCTACGGTGACGCAGTTTTTTGCACCAGCCGAGCAAGCAGCCATTCCCCTGTTGGTGAAGCGAGAGAATTTGTTAGCAGCCAATGCGCTGTTTACCAGCACGATGATGGGAGCTTTAATTGTTGGCTTTGCTATCGGAGAGCCAATTTTGAGTTTGGCGAAAAGCTGGATGGGAGAAGAATACGGTCAAGAGCTTGTGGTTGGTGGATTATACATATTGTCGGCTGCAATCATGCAACCGATTAAGTTTAAAGAACCCAAACGATTGAGGGAACATCGGGCATCAAATAACCCTTGGGCTGAATTCACCGAAAGCCTGCGCTATCTCAAGAAAAACCCTTTGATATTGAATGCCATGCTGCAACTGACAACTTTATATTGTGTCTTTGCAGCGTTAACAGTGCTGACAATCCGATTAGCTGAAGAGTTTGGTTTAAAAGAAAAACAGTTTGGCTTTTTCTTAGCAGCAGCAGGGGTGGGTATGGTATCTGGTGCAGCGATTTTAGGTCACTGGGGTGATAAATTGCATCACAAACCCTTACCTTTAATTGGATTTTTGATGATGGCACTAGTTTTAGGGGTGTTCACTTTTACGCACAACTTATTACTGGCGCTAGGACTCTGTGCATTTTTGGGTATAGGTGCTGCCCTAATTGGCGTACCCATGCAAACTTTAATTCAACAGCAAACACCATCTACCATGCACGGTAAAGTATTTGGCTTTCAAAATCATGCCGTCAACATCGCTCTGGCGTTACCCCTGGCAATTACTGGGCCATTAACTGATGCTTTGGGCTTGCGAACTGTGCTTATAGGAATGAGTGTTGTTGTTGTTGTTGTCGGTGTTTGGGCTTGGAAAAATACCCGCAATGTCTTGCAAGACGTAATTTAATTAATGTAGGCTAATAATCTATCTTTATATTGAATATAAAAATTAATCAGGTTTTCATTGAAGTTTTCAACTAAAATGAAATCTTAAATACAGAATCCAGCATTAACTTTAGCTATAGTCTGAGGTTTGACCGTGCGTTCACGAAGTGTCTCCGCAGGAGAATCGCTCTCCCAAATTAGTCTCCCACAAACTGAGAATCACAAACAGTCTCGTCCTTCTAGCCCCCCAGTCGTGCCCAAACGTGCATCTGGCGGTTTTGCTCTACTTGACAGCCTTCATCGCCACGGCGTTGATTATATTTTTGGTTATCCTGGTGGGGCAATTCTACCAATTTATGACGACCTGTATAAGGTGGAAGCAACTGGTGCTATTAAGCACATTCTCGTGAGACACGAACAAGGCGCAGCCCACGCCGCAGATGGTTACGCCCGTGCAACTGGCAAAGTAGGAGTATGCTTTGGCACTTCTGGTCCAGGAGCAACTAACTTGGTGACAGGGATCGCCACCGCCTACATGGATTCAATCCCAATGATTGTGGTTACGGGGCAGGTAGCACGCCCGTCCATTGGTACAGATGCGTTTCAGGAAACCGATATTTACGGGATTACGCTACCAATCGTCAAGCACTCCTATGTAGTGCGTGACCCCAAAGATATGGCGCGAATTGTCGCCGAAGCTTTCCACATCGCTAGCACTGGACGACCAGGGCCAGTTTTAATTGATGTCCCCAAGGATGTAGCTTTAGAAGAATTTGACTATGTACCTGTAAAACCAGGTTCAGTAAAGTTACGCGGTTATCGTCCCACCGTGAAGGGAAATCCCCGGCAAATTAACGCTGCAATTCAGTTGATTACTGAAAGTCGCCGTCCTCTACTGTATATCGGTGGTGGTGCGATCGCAGCTGGTGCCCATGAAGAAATCAAAGAACTAGCTGAATTATTCAACATCCCTGTCACCACAACCTTAATGGGGATCGGTGGCTTTGACGAACATCATCCCCTAGCTTTGGGAATGTTGGGGATGCACGGCACAGCTTACGCTAACTTTGCCGTTAGTGATTGTGACTTGCTGATTTGCGTCGGCGCTAGATTTGACGATCGCGTTACAGGCAAATTAGACGAATTCGCCTCCCGCGCTAAAGTTATTCACATCGACATCGATCCCGCAGAAGTCGGCAAAAATCGCGTTCCCGAAGTGCCCATCGTTGGCGATGTGCGGAACGTCTTAGTAGACTTGTTGCGTCGCTGCAAAGAAACAGGTGTTAAGGCTACACCTAATCAAAACCAAGAGTGGTTAAATTTAGTTAATCGTTGGCGCGAAGAGTATCCTCTAATAGTGCCGCATCACGCCGACAGCATTTCACCCCAAGAAGTGATTGTAGAAGTTAGTAGCCAAGCACCCCACGCTTTCTACACTACAGATGTCGGACAGCATCAAATGTGGGCAGCACAATTCCTCAAAAACGGTCCAAGACGCTGGATTTCTAGCGCGGGTTTAGGAACAATGGGTTTTGGCTTACCTGCCGCAATGGGCGCTAAAGTGGCGTTTCCTGATGAAGAAGTCATTTGTATCAGTGGCGATGCCAGTTTCCAAATGTGTTTACAGGAATTGGGAACACTTGCACAGTATGGAATAAATGTCAAGACAATAATTATCAATAACGGCTGGCAAGGAATGGTGCGCCAGTGGCAGCAAGCCTTCTATGGTGAGCGTTACTCATGCTCCAACATGGAAGTAGGGATGCCAGACGTAGAGTTATTGGCACAAGCTTATGGCATTAAGGGTATGGTAATCAGTGATCGCAGTCAATTAAAAGATGCGATCGCCGAAATGCTGGCACACAAAGGCCCAGTAATCTTAAATGTCCACGTCACCAGAGACGAAAACTGCTATCCAATGGTAGTTCCTGGTAAGAGCAACGCTCAAATGGTCGGCTTGCAGAAGCGATCGCCCAAAGCAGCAGCAGAACCAGTTTACTGTAGTAACTGCAATGCCAAAAATGCTCCTACCCATAACTTCTGTGCTGAGTGTGGGACGAAGCTGTAACGCTTTTTGAGAATTAAATAGTTTTTTTATACGCAGAGGGATGTCTCTCTGCGTATTTTTTATGAAGAAATATTTATACCAATGTATTTTTCTCCATTATTTTGGGAATCCTAAATTTTAGGAAGCATTTTACTTCCTGAAATATCACGTAACTTTTAGAGGATAATTATGTCTAAACGCAAGTTGCCCAAAGGCCGTAGTATTAGTTCAGTTGCTCTAGAACCAGAAGTTGCGATCGCAATCCTTGGACTATTTTCCGCTGCTGCTGATGGTGAAGGTATTTCTTCAACAGAAGAATATGCTTTAAGTGAATTTCTCGGTCGGGTTGACTTATTTGAAGATTACTCTGAAGAAGACTTTGAAGAATTGACCGAAAAAGTCGTCAGTTTGATTGAAGAAGAAGAACCAGAAGATTTAATAGCTCAGTCTATCGAATCCTTGCCCAATAGAGGTTATCGTGAAGCTGCATACATCACCGCTATCTTAGTAGTAGGGATTGACGAAGAAGTACCCGAGGCGGAACAAGATTATATCTCTGAGCTTCAGGAAGCCTTAAAGATTTCAGACGAGCGGGCACAAGAACTGATAGACGCAGTGTTCGGAGAAGATGAAGAGGAAGAGGAGTAATCCTTTTTCAATTACAGCCTCAAGCATCTACTATCGTTAATTTGGGGTTGCTAATTTAGAGTAAAAAATAATTTTGTTTAAGTTGAGTTGTTCAGATTCCTGACTTCATAAAGAAGTTGGGAATCTTGCGCTTTATCAAAATTAATCCTATAGACCACTAATTAGAAATTGGTACATTTTTAAATGCGGCTGTATCTGGCACAAAAATGTCCAAGTTATTAACACCATCGGGAACTCTTAGCCAGATATAAGCATCTGCGGAGGCTTGTGGGCGTACTTGAAACAAAGAAACGCTTCCTGTTGAGCGATTGAGAGCAACTCCTTTGTAGGTTATGCTAGTCTCAACATTACGGGCTGTTGTACTAGCCACCGATATAATATCACCAACAACTCCGTCTGTGGCAAGGCGACGAATTCGCATTTGCAGATTTACCACATCACGGTTTCCAGTTTCTGGATCTTTAATTCGCTTTGCTGAAAGTAACTCAACTTCTGCCTTTTTGCCAAAAGCAGGCTGCACAAATTGACCAGGGCTAATTGTTGAAATTGTAGCAGCAGCTGGGGATGGTGAGATCGTTGCTTGTGGAGAAGTTGTAGCTGTAGAACTTGGCACTTGACTGGGAATGGTATTGCTGACTGTATTACTAGCATTTAGTGTCTGCCGCAACGTGAAAACTTCATAAGCTACATAGCCACTACATCCCAAAGCCAAAGTAGAGAGTAATACAGCTACGCCAGATAAAAATGTACTCACACCATTGCCTCGATTTCGTATTTCTGTAGTATGTGCAGGTTGACTTACGTTTCTATTTTGTAGTCCCATAAATTATGTTTGTGCGTAGGCGCAGCCCGTCGTAGACATCGGCCACGTATGAAACATGTGAACATCTTCCCTATACTAGTTAAGTAACTTTACTGAGCCAATTCTTCTCTCTCCGGAAAGAAGTTGTTAGCAAACTAAAAATATCTATCTTTGGGATAAGGAAAATTGGTGAGACTTAAGACTTTCAATCAACCACTGGGTGTTTTGTTAATATTTTTGACTAGCCAGATAGGATTTAGTTCTATTGCGAAAGCACAAACCCAAGTCGCGCCAACAACTACCACAAAATCAATTTGCTCTACCCAACTGGGAACAGCTATAGATGCTGTAATCAATCGTCCCTTATTTAGTCGGGTGCGCTGGGGAATTTTGGTACAACCCCTGTCAAGTGGTGGGCAAACTCTTTACAGTCGGGATGCTCAGAAATATTTTATTCCCGCCTCTAACCTCAAATTGCTGACAACAGCAGCTGCATTGCAGCAATTGGGTGCTAATTTTCGGATTCGCACCTCTATTTATCAGAATGGCAATGGTGTTTTACGTGTTGTCGGTAGGGGAGATCCCAGTTTAAGTGATACTCAACTGCAAACATTAGCACAGCAGCTAAAACAGAAAGGTATTACTCAAATTCAGAGATTGATAGCTGATGATAGTTATATTCAAGGAGACATTGTTAACCCCACCTGGCAATGGGAAGATGTGCAGTCAGACTATGGCGCACCAGTTAGCAGCTTTATTCTCAATCAAAATATTTTTAGCTTAAAACTTGTACCGCAGGCTGTGGGTAAATCCTTACAAGTAGTGTGGATTGATCCTGGCGAGGCGAAACAGTGGCGGACAATTAATCAGTCAATAACGGTTGCCCAAAATCAACCAACTTACGTCAATATTACCCGCGAATTATCAGGAACAGCATTACGAATTCAAGGACAACTAACAACAAATTCTGAACCGTCTTTAATAGATTTGCCTGTAATTGACCCTAATTATTACTTCTTACGACGCTTCCGTGCTGCTTTGGCAACAGAAAAAATTCCTTTGGGACAAACATTAGTGGTAACTGGTGGTGTTCATCAAGAGGAAATAGCTTTTGTAGAGTCACCACCTTTATCTGAATTATTAATGGAAACTCTTCAGAATAGTAATAATCTTTATGCTGAGGCACTATTGAGAGCATTAGCTGGGGAAAAACCCAGAGTGAAAACTAAAACTAGCGTTGATGTTGGTTTAGAAGCTGTCAAAGCGAGTTTAACTCAATTGGGAGTTGATCCAGCAAATTATATTTTAGTAGATGGTTCGGGTTTATCACGTCGGAATTTAGCGACACCAGAAGCTTTTGTACAAACTTTGCGAGGAATGGCAAGAACACCAGCAGGATATGTGTATCGCGCATCTTTACCCGTAGCAGGTAAAATTGGAACCTTAAAAGGGCGCTTTCAAAACACATCTGCTGAGGGCATTGTGCAAGCAAAAACAGGTACATTAACGGGTGTAGTTTCTCTATCTGGATATATAAATTCGCCTAAATATGAGCCATTAGTTTTTAGTATTATCGTGAATCAATCGGATCAACCGGCAACGGCTGTGCGGCAAGTAATTGATGAAGTTGTTGTGTTGTTAACGCAGTTGCAGCGTTGTTAAAAAATGTTTAGAGATGCAAAAGTTTGTATCTCTACATTTGCTGACTCTGGTAAATAATTGCAGCGATCGCAGTATCAGACGATCAGATATTGGTTCTGCCATAACTTATTGATAATAAAGCTCTAGGTTCCGAGCTTTCACTTGGTTATTAACATAAAGACATCTTTGTGTTAGGTGCTAACGGGAAAATTCCTAATGAAAAATACTTTGTTTTCTATAACAACTCCCAATCACCAGATAGTTCTGTAAAACATGAAGGAGATAGCAGAACCGGAGAAGGGCTTGGAGACGATGAAACAATTCAAATTGATTTGAGCAAAGTTGATGCTTCGGTTCAAGAAATAGTTTTTGTCGTTACCATTCATGAAGCAGAGCAAAGAAAGCAAAATTTTGGACAAGTCAGAAACTCATTTATCAGAATTTATGACAACACTACAGAAAAACAAATTGCTCAGTATGAATTAGATGAAGATGCTTCCGCAGAAACTGCAATTGAATTTGGTAAGCTTTATCGAAAAGATGGGGAATGGAGATTCCAAGCTGTCGGTGCTGGTTATAAATCAGGACTACAAAGTTTTGTAGAGCGATATGCTGCTTAGTAGCTATCTCAAAAGGTAATAAGTAGAAAGGGGGTAAGAGTCATGAATACCCCCTTTTTTTTGTATAAATTAATTAACAAATTAAATTTATAGGATGTATATGAAATGGAAATTGAATTAAGCAAAGGTGGTAGATTTAATCTTTCTAAAGAAGCTCCTAGTTTAAAGAAAGTAGCTATTGGCTTGGGTTGGCAAACAAATCAAGCTGGACAAAATTATGATATTGATGCTTCCGTATTTATGTTAGACGCGAATGCTAAAATACCCGATGAGAAATACTTTATTTTCTACAATAACCTGCAATCATTAGATGGTTCTTTAAAACACTCAGGAGATAAGAAACTATAGCAGATCAAGAACTTTATGATTTACTGATGACTGAATATCCCAACTGGCTAAA
Organism: Desmonostoc muscorum FACHB-395; assembly: GCF_014698035.1. Classification (GTDB taxonomy): domain Bacteria; phylum Cyanobacteriota; class Cyanobacteriia; order Cyanobacteriales; family Nostocaceae; genus Nostoc; species Nostoc muscorum_A. The sequence goes on along the minus strand of NZ_JACJSF010000011.1, from coordinate 57,133 downwards.
ACTAGCTAAAACAAAGAATTTATTACAATAAAAACTCCTTCCTACTAAATCATAATCATGGACAGTTTACGATTTTAATCTGTGTAAATATCAATAATTCTAAGTCCCATGATTACTAAATCTCGTTCAACGCTGTCAATTTCGGCAACTTTAGGTAAATGTCCCCAAGGTTGAAAACCAAATGTTTTAAAAAGGTTTAAACTAGGCTGATTGTGGGCAAAAATGAAGCCTAATAGGGTATTTAAACCCAAAGTACGGCTTTCGCTAATTGCTTGTGCTAATAGTTGTCGTCCCAAACCACAGCGATGAAATTGAGGGGCTATATAAATACTTATTTCGGCAGTCGTATTATAGGCGGGCCGCCCATAAAAGGATTGGAAACTAAGCCATCCAGCAATTATTCCCTCCACTTCGATTACCCAAAGCGGGCGTTGTGAAGGCGATCGCGCCTTAAACCAAAGAAGGCGACTTTCTACAGATATTGGCTCTAAATCAGCAGTTGCCATGCGGCTAGGAATTGCAGCATTATAAATTGCCACAATTGCAGGTAAGTCAGTTTCAGTCGCATGGCGAATAGTCATTGCTAGCGTCTCGGAGAAAATATTGAGAAAATATTTAAAAATAATACAGCGTTACGCAAGCCCTAACACACCCTTATCTCTTAGAAAGCTATTTGATTTACTCAGCAAAGAAATACTGATATGCGCCCGTAAAATTCTATCGAGCTAAAACACAGAAATCTCAAATCTGATAGCTTAAAGTTCACCACTAATGTTACATCTAGTATCGTTGAGTGGGGAAAAAACAGCATGAAAGCACAGGTATTTAGAGGCGTTAATCAACTGTCTTACGAAGATATCCCAGTCCCAACTGTGGAACCAGATGAAGTGCTGGTACAGGTGCGGGTTGTGGGGTTGTGTCAGTCAGATATTAAGAAAATTCGTTATCCACTGTATGAACCGCCGCGTATTTTTGGACATGAAACTGCCGGCACGATCGCAGCAATAGGCAATAATGTCAAAGGTTGGCAAGTTGGACAACGGGTAGCCGTGATGCACCACATCCCTTGTATGCGTTGCGCCTACTGCCTAAATGATAATTTCTCTATGTGCGATGTTTACAAAAACATCTCCACAACCGCAGGCTTTAACGCCAGTGGTGGCGGTTTTGCCGATTATGTCAAGGTTCCTGGACATATTGTGGAAAATGGTGGGTTAATTTCCATCCCGGATAATATTAGTTTTGAAGAAGCAAGTTTTGTAGAACCAACTAACTGCTGCTTGAAGGCAGTGAGAAAAGCTCAAATTGCTCCAGGACAAACTGTGTTAGTTACTGGTGCTGGGCCAATTGGGTTAATGTTCATTATGTTGGTGAAGTATTTCGGAGCAAAAGCGATCGCTACTGATTTACTACCCTCTAGAATTGATAAAGCTTTGAGTGTCGGTGCAGAGGCGGCTTTTGATGCACGCGATCCCGATTTACCTGCCAAAATATCTGCCTTAACTGGTGGACTAGGTGTTGATGTTACTTTGCTGGCTGTTCCCAGTGAAAAAGCCTTCTTTCAAGCACTTGATAGTACCCGCAAAGGCGGTAAAATCTTATTTTTCGCTGAATTTCCTGATGAGGTGGAAATTCCTATCAACCCAAATATTCTCTACCGTCGGGAAATTGACTTGATAGGCAGTTATAGCTCATCTTATCGGCTTCAGAACCTATCAGCCGATATTGTGTTTAATCAGCGAATTGATGTAAAAGCTTTGATTAGCGATCGCTATCCATTAAAAGATTTATCAGCAGCTGTTGAGCAAGCGATCGCACCCACACCGGATACTTATAAAATCTTAATTTATCCGTAAAAGGAAGATTAGGGAGATAGGAGAGTGTTAAAACTAGAAGTTTAAAGTTCTGTCTGAGATTCAGCTACGAAGCTAAAAGGTTCAACGATGAAGCTCAAAGGTTCAACGATGAAGCTCAAAGGTTCAACGGTGAAGCTCAAAGGTTCAACGATGGAGCTAAAAGGTTCAACGGTGAAGCTCAAAGGTTCAACGGTGAAGCTCAAAGGTTCAACGATGAAGCTCAAAGGTTCAACGATGAAGCTCAAAGGTTCAACGGCGAAGCTCAAAGGTTCAACGATGAAGCTCAAAGGTTCAACGATGAAGCTCAAAGGTTCAACGGCGAAGCTCAAAGGTTCAAAGTTCACCCTTAAAAACTCAAGTTTCATCCTCATTTCTCTCACTTTCCTCTTGTCCCTAACAACATGCTTATTACCCTACTTTTCGTCGCTCTACTAGCTTTCTACGTCGCCTGGAATCTCGGAGCAAACGATGTCGCTAACGCGATGGGAACCTCTGTAGGTTCCAAAGCTGTCACCCTCAAACAAGCGATAATTATCGCTGGGGTATTAGAGTTTACGGGTGCTGTGTTGTTTGGACATGAGGTAACGGAAACTCTCGCAACGAAAATTGCTAATCCCGCCTTATTCGCAGCTACACCCCAAATATTAGTTACTGGGATGGTAACGGTACTAATTTCCTGTGGTGTGTGGTTGCAAATTGCCACATCACGCGGTTTACCAGTTTCATCTTCTCATGCGGTTGTTGGTGCGATCGCAGGATTTAGTTGGGTAGCTTTAGGAGTAGGTGCAATTGATTGGGCATCAATTGGCTTAATTAGCATTGGCTGGGTTTTAACGCCGTTAATTAGTGGTGCGATCGCTGCTTTATTTTATAGTCAAATCAAGCACTGGATTTTAGACCAACCCAATCAAGTAGTCCAGTTACAAGAATGGATTCCCTGGTTGAGTACTGCGCTGCTAGGTGTATTCGGCGTAATTGTATTACCATCGCTGACTCAACCGCTAACCAATTTTGTAATTGAGCAAGTTGGTTTTACAATCCCTTCTCATGACATCCCGCTTTTAACGGGTGCAGTAGCAGCTGTTGGACTCACAATCATTAGTTGGCGACAATTGGGAGATAAGAGAGACAAGGGAGAAATACTTCCAAATCCTGTAGAAAGATTATTCGCCCGATTCCAACTACTAAGTGCTTGCTTTGTAGCTTTTGCTCACGGTTCTAATGATGTGGGAAATGCGATCGCTCCTTTAGCTGCGATCGTCTACATCAATCGCACTGGTAGCGTACCTACAGATGGTCTTACCATTCCCCTTTGGATTTTAATCCTTGGCGGTGCTGGTATTGTTGGTGGTTTAGCTGTTTGGGGTAAAAAAGTCATTGCCACTATTGGCGAAAACATTATTGCCTTGCAACCTAGTAGTGGATTTTGTGCCGAACTTGCTACTGCTACCACCATCCTCATCGCCTCTCGCTTAGGTTTACCAGTCTCCACATCCCACGCTCTCGTCGGCGGTGTCGTTGGTATTGGACTAGTGCAAAATATTAAGTCGATTAAGTTCCAGACACTAAAAGGTATTGCTGCTGCATGGCTAATTACAATCCCTGTGAGTGCTTTACTTAGCGCTGCCATTTTTAGCATCGCCCGAATTTTATTCCGCTAAGAATTATTAATCTTTTCCTAACTTTTCATCTACTAAATCTACTCAATGTATAACCTAGACTGCAACAATGCCAAAAAAGCATGTTTTTGCAGAATTGCTGCTCATTCATTAGAATGTTGTGCAGGGGATAGCGTAACTTTGAATTTCCACAGAAAGATACTTTAATCTCCATTTAGAGATATAAACTGTCACACAAGTTACATTCCACAGAAATTTACAAATAGTTTCGCAAGGCAGATAACTTTCCGCCTAAGCACACGCATCTACAAGTCTTTGACAATTACTATTGGTAGCAAAACACTGAAGAAGAATACAGAATTCAGAATTCAGAATTCGCGTTAGAGTCTCTGAAAGAGAAGGCTTTACGCTGCGCTATCCGCCAGTCGTACAGAATTAATTCTATTAGCGGTAGCGGGGCGTTTAGCCCATTCTGACTCCTGAATTCTGACTCCTGAATTCTGTTTTGATAAATATTTATTTGGAGTGAGATTTATTTAAAAGTAAAAATCTCATTAGCAAATATTATATTGATGTACATGAAACGGATCAAAAATAAAAAAGGTATCATTTCAAGCTAGTTACAGCCATACGACAATCTAAAATCGTTCGACTGAGGAAAAGCGGAGTCCAAAATCGAATGGCTAAATACTTAATCAATGCTGAAAAAATACTGATTATTAAGCAGCAAGGTACATTTGGTGCTTTGCCAAGTTGTGTTCAGTATGACAGAATTACGTTGAAATGCGGAAGTGCTGTTAAAATTTTTAATTTATCTGACAAAATACAGGAAATTAGGATGAGCGCCAATAAAGCGTACCGGAAGCAGCTTTATCGTCAAGGTGTTAGAGGTTAGAAGCTAATGGGGCGATTCGAGAAGCAACCAGAAAACCCAAGAGTCAGAGGCGAGCTATCTAGAGCAGCAGAAAATGCTCTTTGGGCTGTAGTTGAAGACTTAGAAAATCTTCAGCAGAATGTCCTCAGAGCGTTGCAGGAAGATGTAAAGCGACTTCAGTCAGAAAAAAATCGGTTATCCGATGAGATTCAAGGCTTGGTAGAGGAAAAAGAGCATTTACAACAAGTGCGCCAAATCACCGAACAGCAAGTCTTAATTCGCCAACTGGCAGAAGTTCTGGCAAAACATATATCTTCACAACTGCAATCCTCTCTGGCAAATTTAGCTAACCAAAGCATAGAGGGTAAGTCTTACGAACAAGCTGCGCTGAAGTCCGCTGAAGTGAGCAGCAATGTAGTAGGTGAAATCAATGAAAAAGTCGAACACATGTTTGACAGCCTGGATGACACCGTTACTGTTACTTTTAACTCGCTGCAACAGGAGCTAAAAAACTATCAAAGTAATCTTTCCCAACAGTTGTCACGGATGTATAGCCAGCAACAGCAAGGGGAAACGATTTTGGCGGAGTTTGTTAACCGCCTGCATGGAGAACTAGAAAAAACTATAGAAGAAACTTCACGCAAACCAGCAGCAGGTACGCCTACTGTTTTACAGTTTACTGAGCCAGAAAAAAACAATCCTTCTGAGACATCCCCACCAACCTTTAGCGAAGTAGTAAAAAATTCCTCTGAGCCAATTTCCGCGATCCCGGATCAATTTTTAGAAGAAAGAGAAACCACATTAGAGCCTCCCGTTGTTAGAGAAAACACCGCGAATACAATTTCTGTCTCCATCAAAGACTTGTTGGAAAGAGAAATAACATCAGAGCCTCCCATTGTTAGAGAAAGTGCTGCGAACCCGATTTCTGTCCCTAGCAATGACTTGTCGGAAAGAGAAACAACATCAGAATCTCCCGTTGTTAGAGAAAACACCGCGAACCCCATTGCTGTCCCTATCAAAGACTTGTCGGCAAGAGAAACGACATCAGAGCCTACTGCTCCTGTAGTTCCGCCATCGCAGGAAAACGCTTCTGAACCCATTTCTGTCCTCAATAAGGATTTGTCAGAAAGCGAAACAACACCAGAGCCTCCTATTGTATCTGTGCCAAAGCCAGAAGCAATACAACCTCAACCTTTACGAAGAAGAAACGCTACTGAACCAAATTCTGTGATCCGCAGAGTGTCGCAGAGCAAACCGAAATCACCACCTTTGACTGCGCTAGAGCCGCAGCCGCCAGCAAAACCCTCAGAATCGCGATCGCCTAATTCTTCCGGCTTTTCGCAGTTGCAAGTCGGTTTCTTGTTGATTGTCTCATCGGCAGTGATATCGTCGCTTTACAACATAGCCATCAAGGTGATTTTCCACGAAGGTTCCCAAATTTTTGGAGTAGTAGATGTAGAACGCTTGCTACCGCCGACTTTGGGCAATACTCTGTTGATTTTGACGCTCCGGTTTATGGTAGTAGTACCACTGATGGTATTGCTGTCTCCCATGTTGCATCCAACACTATGGCAAGATTTAGAAAACTTGGCCGCTTCTGTGCGAGGAAATCCCACAGCTGCTAATACAGCTACCAAGCGGATTTTGCTATTGTCGGTTGTGAGTGGGTGCTTTTTGTTTTTGTCTCAGGTGCTAATCTACATTGCGATCGCTCAAGTCACAACTGGAATGGCGATCGCACTGTTCTTTATCTACCCGATGGTTAGCGGGCTATTGTCGTGGTTTCTGTTCCGCGATCGCCCCACCACATTCCGCTTCGGTGCGATCGCTGCTATTTGCTGCGGTGAATTGTTAGTTTTAGGAGGTTCTCCCAACACCAGTATGGGTAATCCTTCACTAGGAGGCAGCACCGCCCTTCTTTCGGGCGTAGCTTTTGCTGCCTACATAATTCTGACACGGGTATGTGCTAGCAAACTGCATCCCGTGACTTTTACCTTAATTAACTTCGTTACCATGTTGTTGTTGAGTTTTATCTGCTTGATGTTACCTTTACCAAGCAATTGGAACTTGATAGTTTTTGACTCATCTAAAATGCTAGAACTGGTTTTAAGCGCATTTATCTTGGGTGTGCTGACTCTTGCTGGCTATTTGCTGAACAATGTTGGTATCAGTAAATTAGGTGCTTCGCGATCGGCGATTATCGGTGGTAGCATCCCAGTTTTAACCGTGATTTTTGCTGGGTTAATCATTCAAGAAAATTTAGAGATTGTGCAAATTCTGGGAGTGTTGTTAGTAACCTTTGGCGCTGCTGCTTTCAGCCTAGAAACGATGCGAAATCAGGCGAAACCCTCCAGTAACACGAATTAAATGGCGAGTTTAATCAGTTTGGGTGTAATGGGTGCTAGTTTACCTTCTATCACTTTCACCATCAATCCTGACGCTAATCTGCCCAAGATCCCCGAATTCTAAAAAGAATTCGGGGATCTTAATTTTTCACGGATAATTTAGGACTGCCGGATAGGTGCAGATAATACTTAATACAATACGCTTGGGTTAAGGCTAAAAACTAAAACTGGCGTAGTGGTCTATCGCAAAAGTTTTGATAGGTTTGTAGTAAGCACTTTAGTGCTTGAATATTTGAGGACTAAAGTCCTCACTACAAACGTATTTACCACTCATAACTAATGCGATAGACCAGTAGTGGTTCATGTCATTAATTTTGACGAGTAGATAAATTCTTCAATTTCTCTTCTTTCCCTCTTCCTTCTCTGCGAGACGCTGCGCGATCGCGGTTCGTTCTCTTATCTCTCAAATTTAATGGGACAGACAGGAAGGTTGGGTTGAGGAACGGAACCCAACATTATCAAGGCTTTGTTGGGTAACGCTTACACTCAACCCAACCCACGAATCCGGGGATTAGGTATGTATTCCATGCAATTGAGAACCACTCTCGTTGAGCCAAGAGTAATCAAAATAACTTGACTTGTAATATATTTTTAGCAATTTAGCCTGATACAGATAGGGAAAACACGTATATATAAGCAGTACGAGTAGTACTGACTCAAGCAATTGAGCGCAAGTACTTGCTCAAACAGGAAATTTGCAAGGAGTGAAGACCATTGCAGCATATTTTGGAACTAGAAGATGAAAAAGTAGTAGAAGGGTTGAGAGTAACCCGTTTTTTAAGGTACATGAATACATGGAGCGATCGCGCCCATAAAACAGCTAGTCCTTTTATCCTACGAAAAGCCCTGCGAGTAAGGCGAAATTCAAAATACCTCGTTTGTATGTTTTTGAGGTTGACGAGATGGTATCTTTATTAATGCCTTTGTGTACTAGTCAACTTAGTTTGCATAGGCGTAGCCCACCGTAGGTATCGCCTAGATACTTAGAGAAAGATGCTGATATCGTAGTTGCCTGCGGATTCTTGTCTTTTTTTAGTAACACCTATCTACGCCATTACAGTCTCTCAAGTATATAAAACAGCGCTGTCAAAATATGCTTTCAAGTAGCCGATGAATTAGTTAAATCATGGAATTTTAAAATTCTTTCATGAAAAAAATATAATTTCATTGAAAAACAATCTCTAAATAATCATCAAATTGAATCCAATATGTTTTATTATATATATGCCTATTAACTAATTTTTCCTTGATTAACACGAGCAAAAAAGCCTCATGGCTATGCGATTCAGTCTGAATCAATCGCAGCTTTCTGTGTCAAATCATCAACACAATAAAATAAATAAGACCTGAATTTAAAACTCAAAAGAGAAATATCATCAAATCTTGATTTAGTCAGAATATAAAATATTTAAATAGTCATAATTTATAAACTTTAAAACACATAATTTTATTCCAAAAGCAGAAAACAATGGTATGATAAAAAGCGATATTTGAAAGAACAATAGGTACTTTAAAATTGGAATTAATTGATCTACTTGATGTCTACTATCTTCCCTCAAGCCAACGGCTTATACTGCCGAGACATCACAGGAGGTTGTGAACGAAATGATAGTTCCCAACGAGCCGTTTGGCTCAACCTCTGAATGTTGCTACACCTGGTAAGCGGTTGCTTTTGAGATTACTCCCAACGATCTCCGACCACCTGTGTACTACAAATAATTCACCAAAGCTGAATATAAAGCATCTTTTTCGAGTAACAAATACCCCAGATGAACCGCGCAAACTAGTTTTTACTCCGAGTCGGCATAGTGCCATAATTAGGTATAAGCAGTTTGATCTTGTTGCTCTTGAAAGATGAGAATAATCCCAGAGAAGTTAAAAGCTTTGTAGATTATTTGCAACACAGTTAACTTTTGGGAAGTAAACCGCCGTCAAGCTGGACTTAGTGATATCTATAATTTTCCAGTCAGATGCAGAGACAGTTATGGTAACAACGACTTAATCTGCCTGTGTACTAGAAAATATGCGAAAATGGTAGTTTGCACTACCGCCGATTTCATGGTTATCGCATACTAATATAGTCTGAAGTGAAAAATAGGCTTCAGCCAGGTGTATACTACCTTATTCTCAATCGATTAAAAACTCTGTAAACGTGCTATTCAATTGTCTGTAATATGAGTAACGACATAGATCTGATCAAACGTCTTGACCCCAGTGCGATGGATCAGATCATGCTTTATCTGGCTTTTAGTGCCATGCGGACGAGTGGGCACAGGCATGGGGCATTTTTAGACGCAGCCGCAACAGCAGCAAAGTGTGCAATTTACATGACCTATCTAGAGCAGGGACAAAACCTGCGAATGACAGGGCATCTGCACCACTTAGAGCCGAAACGAGTAAAAATTATTGTAGAAGAAGTCAGACAGGCACTAACAGAAGGCAAACTGTTAAAAATGTTGGGTTCTCAAGAACCTCGCTATTTGATTCAATTGCCTTACGTCTGGCTAGAAAAGTATCCTTGGCAACCGGGGCGATCGCGCGTACCTGGTACAAGTCTGACAAGTGAAGAAAAAAGACAAATTGAGCAAAAACTGCCAAGTAACTTACCAGATGCCCAGTTAGTTAGCTCTTTTGAGTTTCTGGATTTGATTGAGTTTTTGCACAGGCGATCGCAAGAAGACTTGCCAACCGAACACCAAATGCCTTTGAGTGAAGCTTTGGGTGAGCATATCAAGCGTCGTCTACTCTACTCAGGCACAGTAACACGCATAGATTCTCCTTGGGGAATGCCCTTCTACGCACTTACTCGTCCTTTTTACGCCCCAGCAGACGATCAAGAACGCACTTACATCATGGTAGAAGATACCGCTCGGTATTTCCGCATGATGAAAAATTGGGCAGAACGGCGACGAAATGCCATGCGCTTATTAGAAGAACTTGATATTCTCCCTGAAAAAATGGAGCAAGCTATGGAAGAATTGGATGAAATTATCCGTGCTTGGGCAGATAAATATCATCAAGACGGTGGTATTGCAGTCGTCTTACAGACGGTTTTTGGTGAAAAAGAAGACTAGTAGCACTACGCAAAACTCAAAAAGCTTACTTTCTAAGCTTTTCACCGCTTTTGTCCCTTACTTAAAAGTAGGGGGATGATTGGTCTATTTACATTGTCATACTGTACTAATAGTATAAAAGTCACAAAACTGCTTGTGACTTTTGTATTGTAAGTATTTAGTTTGCATAATTTGCAAGCGTAAAGCAATTATGACGGATTTTATTATATAAATATTGTTCCTTCAGTCAAGCTAGTTTTAACTCCAAGGGTATATTTTGCCAAGGTTAATCCTAACGGCACTAGCCAAACCTGTCCCAACTGCAACCACCACACGGGCAAAAAAGATTTAAATCAGAGAATTCATCTTTGTGGTGAGTGTGGATTCCAAACTGATAGAGACGTTGCTGCCGCTATGGTAGTGCTGCAACGTGGACTTGCAGCCGTAGGGCATACGGTCAAGATGCTTGGCGAGGGGTTAAGCAGTAGCTCCCTTTTGACCCAAGAATCCCCCGTTTTATAAACGGGGGAGTGTCAATAATTAACCTATATTCTCAGCAATTACAAAGCACTGTAGTTTAATTAGTGCCTGGTTGTGTTGGAACAGTAGGTTGTGCTGGAACAGTCTGTTGCGTTGGAAATGGAACGGTCTCGATACTTGATCCCGCAGGAATGATGGTTGGTGGTGTTGAAGATGAAGCACCGATAACACTATCATCAGCACTAATACAAGTATCTAAAACTTGAGCAGGAGGAACATCGATTTGACTACGCAAGCCAACCACACACTGCCCAAAGCGCACGGGTAACAAACTACGTCCACAGTAATTTAAAACTGCCGGATTAGCTTCTTCTTTCGTACTTAAACTGACACCGACTACACAGGTAGCTAACTCTTCAGGTCGCCGGGCCTTCCCACAAGAAGAAAGTGCATCTGTCGCAGCAATTTGGGTTTCCTTATCAATTTTAACCACGCAAGCAGCCAAATCAGTTGGACGCAGTGCAGCTGCACAAGCTTGTGATGCCGCTTCTGCCGTTACGCCCACTTTTAGGAGACGACCTGCACAGTTACTATAATCATTGCTGTAGGAAGCAGCGATCGCTGGATTGGGTAAGATCGTTGTCAACCATCCAGCTATAGCCAAAACTGGTACTATTAAACTTCTGGAGGTGGAACTGGCTTGTTTGTTCTTACCTCTATTAACCGCTTTGTTGCTCATTGACATTGCCATTCTCCAAACACCCAAAGTTATGCTAACTCAAATATTTTAAAAATCCTCTGTAATTCAATAATTTCAGCGTGAGCAAAGTATAGACATAATTAATTGTGCCGGAAATTGTGTTAATATAACTGTTTGAAAGATAAGTAGGCAACGTAAAAAGTATTTCAGAGTAAGAATACTGCGTACACCAATCTGATGATTGAGTAGCCTACGAAACTAAATAAAAACAAAAAACTTATTGGCAGAAGTACGGCGTGACAGGTCGGAATTCAAGCTTGGAAGCTAGTACGTCGGTACCGACTTAAAGCAACTAGCACAAAAGTTGAAGCCTCTACTCTGGTAGGATACGTCATACCAAGGCAAGCAGCTTCAAAAACCAAGAATCCCCTGATTTTTAATCAGTGGTATGTCAACATAGAATGTTTGGGTAAAGTTTAAACAGGATTAGATTAAGGAAACTCATGTCCCGATATAGAGGGCCACGCCTCAGAATTGTCCGTCGCTTAGGCGACCTACCAGGATTGACTCGTAAAAGCGCCAGACGCGCTTACCCGCCTGGTATGCATGGTCAGAACCGTAAAAAACGCTCTGAGTATGCCATCCGTCTAGAAGAAAAGCAAAAGCTCCGCTTCAACTACGGTTTGACTGAAAAGCAATTGCTCCGCTATGTGCGGAAAGCCAGACGTGTTACTGGTTCTACCGGACAAGTCCTGCTGCAATTGTTAGAAATGCGCTTGGATAATACCGTTTTCCGCTTGGGTATAGCCCCGACTATCCCAGCCGCTCGTCAATTGGTGAATCACGGTCACGTAACTGTTAATGGTCGTGTGGTGAATATTGCCAGCTACCAATGCCGTCCTGGAGAAGTAATTGCAGTCAGGGATCGGGCACAATCACGGAAGTTGGTGGAAGCTAACTTGCAATATCCCGGTTTGGCAAACCTCCCCAGTCATTTGGAGTTTGACAAAAATAAGTTGGTTGGTAAAGTCAACAGTGTTATTGAGCGCGAATGGGTGGCACTACAAGTTAATGAACTACTTGTGGTGGAATACTACTCACGACAAGCGTAATAGTCATTTGTCCTTAGTCATTTGTCCTTAGTTATTTGCAAGGGACAAATGACCAATTACTATCCGCCAATTTGTGACATAGTGCGAGTATATGTACCGACAATCCCAGAATCGCGCCCTTTAAAGTTAATTTCTGGCTTCATTCCAAGTAAATGCCTCACCTGCTCTTGTAATTGAGCGGTGCTAGTGCCAGAACGCAGAGCAGTTTTTAAATCTATTTGACCAGTTTCATTCAATAAACAGGGACGCAGCCAGCCATCAGCACTCAGGCGCATCCGGTTACAGCGATCGCAAAAACATTCTGACATCTGACTAATAAATCCTAGTGTCCCCTTCGCACCAGGAATTTGAAAAACATCAGCAGGGCCAGCCCCACGAACTTGAGATTCTGTCAAGCCCCAGCGATCGCGGATTTGTTGCCGTAAATCGGCTGAAGATACCCAACCGCGATCGCCAAACAAATCCACATTACCAATAGGCATAAATTCAATAAATCGAACGTGCCACTGTTTATCAATTGTCAGAGCAGCTAAATCTAGAACTTCGTGGTCATTAACGCCAGGAATCACTACCACATTCAGCTTCAGTGGGTCGAATCCGACGTGGTGAGCAGCTTGAATGCCCTGCCAAACTTGTTGCCAACGAGAACGGCCCTGATTACCGATAATTTGGTCAAAAGTGTCAGGATGAAGAGAGTCTAGACTGATATTAATTCGTCGCAGACCAGCATTGTAGAGGTTTTGTGCCATCGGAGCCAGCAAAAACCCGTTGGTGGTCATTGAAAGGTCTTGAGTTTGGGGTAAACTTGCGATCGCACTGACCAAATCCACCACACGCGGACGCAATAAGGGTTCACCCCCTGTCAAACGAAACCGATTAAAGCCTACTGGAATAAATACTTCTTTAATTAAGGTGAGCAACTCTTCATCAGTTAACAGCTGTTGCTTGAGAATATAGTCCAGTTCTACTCCCTCTGGCATACAGTATTGACAACGAAAATTACAGCGATCGATTAAACTAATGCGGAGGTAGTCTACCTGGTTCATCGTTTTATTTTTATTCTCTCTGATTAATTAAAGACCTTACTGAGGTGGTTTACCCCTTCCTACTATATGTGTAGTAATTCAAAATACCGTACTCCCCCTTAAGTGATAGTCCGCAGATTATGGCATAATAAGCCGATCGCATCCACTAGTTATCATCAATCGTGCAAGACACCGACTCCATCAACGACCTTGCTGCTGCTTTACTACAGCCAGCAGATATCAGCTTTGAACTGCCCGATCCAGAAGATGAACAGATTCTAGAGTCTGATTTTCAACAGCAGCTAGAAATAGCTTGGCAGGTATGCGATCGCTTTGATTTGCAAACTGAAATCTGGCGGGGACGAATTTTACGGGCTATCCGCGACAGAGAGAAAGTGGGTGGTGATGGGCGCGGTACTGGCTTTCTGCGATGGCTAAAAGAGCGGGAAATCAGCAAAAGTCAAGCTTACGCCTGGATTCAACTGGCCAATAGTGCCGATACTCTGATTGAAGACGGTAAACTCGACCCCGGTTCTGTGAATAACTTCAGTAAACGGGCATTTGTTGAAACCTCCAAAGCATCGCCAGAAGTGCAACAGATGGTGAGTGAAGCCGCCCAAAAAGGCGATCGCATCACCAGGCGCGAAGTGCGTCAACTCAGCGATGAATGGACAGCCATGTCCTCAGATTTATTACCTGAATCAGTCAAAGAAAAAGCCGCAGATAACACCCTTCCACCGCGCTACATTGCCCCATTGGTGAAGGAAATGGAAAAACTGCCAGAATCGCACCAAAAGTTTATCCAGAAAGAAATTGCTGCCAATCCTGATGTGGATACCCTGAAACAGGTAACTACTGAAGCGCGTAATTTGGCAAAATATCTCAAAGGGGCGGCTCAAGTCCAAGCGCTGACGCAGGAAAATGTTGATATTGAAACAGCCTTAGAAGAAGCGCAAAGAGTCGGCTGTTTGAGCATTGCTGCTGATTTGGTCAATCAAGCATCGCAGATTGAACAAACGATCGCTAAACTCTATATGACGTGGAAACGAATCGGCAATTTGGCAGATAGATTATATGTAGATACTGGTGCAAGTACACCCAACTTGCGATCGCTCCTCACTTGCTTGGAACCTCTGGGTGGTGAAATTATGGAATTGCAACTTAGTGGTGCAACTGAACACACTGTTCGTTTGCAAATTCAGGAGACGAGTTAGGAAATAGGCAAACTTGTGGGCAGTAATTGCGATTGTAATTACTGCCAAGTTATGGAAATTGAACCTTAATTCAAAGATTGTTTAACTTGTCTCAAATTCTAATGAGCAGCGCAAGATGTAGCGGTGAGTGACGAGTTATGGGGCGACGCAGTGGGTACTTGAGCAACCAAAACCACATTCCCATTGGCATCCATTACCCATCCTTGGGCTTCTACAATTTGAGTAGGTTCATTGACAGAATTAACTTTCTGTGATTTTTCTTCTGTGTTTTGCTGCGCCTGAAGAACTGCTCTTTTCTGAATACCAGCAGCACGATTTTTACTCTCTGGCTCTAGTGTGATCCAATCTGCCAGCACCGCATCATCAGCTATCAATGGCTGCGTGGGATCGGCTACTAGTCCTCCACGCCCAGTAGCAATAAAGGAACTCCTTCCTATTTTTGCACCAGAATTACAACCAGCAGCAATTTGCTCAGAAGCATCAACCAGATTGACGGGTAGTTCCACTAATCCTTTGCTGGGGTCAGCATCTGGTGAGTTGATTTGCACAGTGCCACTTAATGAAGGGTTTTGCTGAGAAAATGCCGTGATGTCGCTTGTTCGGAGGTTATTCGGGTTGATTGAGCCTGTTGGATCAAGCCTTTCTACGTCTGCACGGGTGCGTGGCACAAACCCAAAGATGTTTTTAGCGGTGATTGTGATTTTACCACCTGAGCCAGAGAAAGCGTTGGCAGTTATATCGTTATTTCCGAAGGGAGTGGCGACGAGGAAGCCATTAGGTGCTTTGATGGTGATATTACCACCAGTTTTATCACCCCCTGCATTAGTAGATATTTGACTATTGCGCCGCATTAGTAACAAATCTCGCACCTGTAGCGAAATATCCCCACCTCGACCTAACTTACTATTAGATGTGAGTTTTCCTTGGTTGTCCAACAGTATGGAGCGAGCAGTTATATTGAGTTCACCTGCTGATCCTAAATTATTTACATCTCCTTTGTAGATTGTATTCGGTTGAAGCTTTGGAAGTTCACTGCTCACAGTTATTGCAGCCCCATCCGAAATAATCAATTGTCCTGTGACGATTGTAATTTTTCCAGCCTCTCCAGAGCCTAAAGTCCCAGCGAACAAGCCGCCGGGCAAGCCATCTGGTGTGGTTCCAATTAGTTCTATAGACTCTGAGGCGTTGACAGTCAAATTTCCTCCTGAACCTATGGCTGGTATAAATTCTACTGGAGTTCGATATGCTCCACTAGACTGTGTTGATACCTCTGCCCCACCTTGGATAAGCAATTTCCCAGTGTTGATTGTAAGGTCACCCGCTTTTCCATCAGATGTAGTTATGCTAGAAAGTATACTAGGAAAAGTAAAATTATCTGGTGTCGTAAAGCTACCAATCAACTCTACGGACTCGGAGGCATTAATGGTCAAATTTCCCCCTGCACCCTTGCCTCTAGTAGAAGTAGATACTTGTGCGCCATCTCGAACAATTAATTTCCTGGTGTTAATCGTTAATTCTCCACCATCCCCAACGCCATTATTCCGATTTCTCAAGATCACAAAAAGACCAATTAGTTCCACACTTTTGCCCTGCAACTGAATATTGCCACCACCTACGCCAGTAACATCTACTTGAGATGGAATTCCAGAACCGTCAATAGTTCGCTGGATTAGTTGAATGTTCTGAAAATTTTGGACACCTTCATATCCCAATATCCAACCTTGAACAGTTGACTTCAGATTGACCAGGCTATTGCCAGCGACACTTCCTAGCTCAACTCGTCCCGATGCTGCTGTTAAATTTCCGCCCTCTAACACAACATCACCTCCTACAAGTGCCAAGGTTTTGCCTGGCTGCACCTGTAACCCAACAGGTTCACCCAAACTATTGACTGCGCCACCTGGACTAGCTTGGGATTGATTGCGAATGGGAGCCGCAGTGGCTCCGAATTGTAAGCCAATGGGAACACTTACTGTTAGTAGGGGTGTGGTTTGGGGATTTGTAGCACTAAACTTTGTACCATCGGCAAAGTTTAGACTACTCGCTGTACTTGCAATAAATGAACCACCGATGTTTAAAGAAGCATGAGTACCAAAAATAATCCCGTTGGGATTAATCAAAAACAGGTTAGCTGTACCGTTAGCTTTAAGGATGCCATCAATATTAGAGATAGACTTACCCGTTACCCGACTAATAATGTTCTGAATACCCTCAGTATTTTTAAACTCAGCCGTAGTCCCATTGAGTACAGAAAACTCCTTAAAACTGTGGAACAAGTTACTTTCTAGTTGGGTTCCACCTTCAATAATTGTGATATTGCCCTGTGTTGTAACTTGAGAATTGTTAGGTAGAGTGCTATCCTGGGTGATTTGGGCAAAAGCACAATTGGCAGAGAAAGCTATTGCGCCACCTATTACAATTCCTAATCCTTGAAACCAGCCACACAGAATACTCATAACGAATAATAAACTCCTTTAAAAAACTATCAATTGCTAAATAATAGTAACGCTGTACCTCTATTCAGTAAACTATATCTATCTCAATAGACTACAATATTTAAATCGTTAATATACGTTTTTCTATTGTATAAATCTGATAAGACTCCTCATTAAAACTAATAAAATTAAAGGCACAACAATGTTATGCCTCTACAAAAAGTTTTTATTCTACTTAGCTAAAAGCAATATTGCTAACTTAACTATTAATAAGCTTGCTGATTGAGAATAAAAATACAATTCTGTGACATTACTAAAAATTGATTTGGTTTCTCATAGTAATGCTATTACTTTTATTCTAAATAAGCTACAATGACAGATATTAAGTTGATATACCGCTACAGTTTTCTAGCATTGAAATGTTTGCTTATTATGCATAAGAAGGAAGTCTTATAACATTACTAAAAAAACAATTAGCTTTTTAGAGCAGCGCTATTAGGAATTACAAAGAAACAAATTATCCAATCTTGTGGGGTGGACAGCCTTCGATAGTTCCTGAGCCTTGTCGAAGGACTGAGCGCTCACGCCGAAGTCTTATCCGCCTATAGTTAAGGGCGGGCGAGAGGCACACCCTACAACAAGTAGTTAGATATTTTTTATTTGGAAGTCCCTTACCTTTATTCTCAATTAATCGAGATTAGGTGTTAAGTTAACAATACCGCTACGGTTTTCTAGCATTTAACGCAATATCCCCGCCAGTCCTCACAGCATTGCAATTTCATGACAACAGGGCCTAAATCCTTTGGCAAAAATCCCTGGGGTTGCTTGTTCTCAACAGCATCAGTAGATGGAATTGGAGCTAGTTCGATATTGCACTCAAGCTTAATTTTCAGGACTCTATCTTTTGATATACCGTTTTCTTCGAGTAGCGTGCGGAAATTAGAGTTTTTCAACATTTCTATAATTTCCTGCTGAATTTTTTCTTCTAACCGCTCTAAAGTTTCAGACTCAATGACTGCTTGCTGTGAAACTTGAGATTCCATGAATTTTGCTCTCCTTGCAGACTGGTAAATGTGTGGACTTATCTTGTGATGTACTAATTTAACCTGACTTCGATTAGTACAGTTTGGCGACGAAGAAATTAAGGATACAGAGTCTAGAGTGGCACGACAGCATTAGGTTTCTAAGCCTCTTGCGAACTCCCATAATTATGACTTCAGCTTGGCTAGTTATAATTACGCATTGTGTAACAAAACTTCATATATTTCTGCTGGATTTCCTTAAAGCCTTCATGAATCTGGCTACCAACCTGACAAAGAGGCTATACCTTCTCTACGAGACCCTACGCGAACGGTGAGCTACACCAACGCACCGACAGATGAGTTGAGTAGAGAGAGCGATCGCTTGCATGAGGGTCATTGCGAAAAAGCGATGTCTACGACGGACTACGCCGGCGCACCGACAAAATTGACGAGAATCTCAAATTTTAATTACCAGCGCAAGATGTAGCGATGAGTGAAGAATTATGAGGCGACGCAGTGGGTACTTGAGCAACTAAAACCACGTTCCCATTGGCATCCACTACCCATCCTTGAGCTTCCACAATTTGAGTAGGTTCATTGCCAGAATTAACCTTCTGTGATTCTTCTGTGTTTCTCTGCTTGTGAACAACCACTCTGTTCTGGATACCCTCAGCACGATTCTGACTCTCTGGAGAGAGTGTGATCCAATCTGTTAGCACCGCATCATCGGCTATCAATGGCTCCGTGGGATTGGGCGCTATTCCTCCACGCCCAGTTGTAATAAATGAACTTCTGGATATTTTTCCACCAGAATTACAACCAGCAACAATTTGCTGGGAAGCATCAACCAAATTTATAGGCAATTCTACTAATCCTTGACTAGGGTCAACATCTGGTGAGTTGATTCGTACCGTGCCATTTAATGAAGGGTTTTGCTGAGAAAACGCCGTGATGTCACTTGTTAGCACGTTATTCGGATTGATTTCTTCGCGATCGAGTTTTTCTACGTCTGCACGAGTGCGGGGCACAAATCCAAAAATGTTCTTAGCGGTGATTGTGATTTTACCACCAGAGTCAGAGAAGGCATTGGCGGTGATATCGTTATTTCCCAAGGGAGTAGCGACGATGAAGCCATTAGGTGCATTGATGATGATATTACCGCCATCTCCACCCAGTCCTGTTGTACCTGCGTTAGTGGTGATTTGACTTTCGCGGCGCATCAATAATAAGTTCTGCACCTGTAGGGTAATATTCCCACCTTTACCTGACTCACTATTAGATATGAGTTTTCCTTTGTTGTCGAGAAGTATGGAGCGAGCGGTTATATTTAAATAGCCTGCTTTTCCAAGATTATTTGGATCTCCGATATAGATTACATTTTTTCGAGCTTGGCTGCTCACAGTTATTGCAGCCCCATCCTTGATAATCAATTGCCCTGTGGTTAGGGTCAAGTTTCCGCCATCTCCAGGCCCTTGAGTCCCAGAAAACAAGCTACTGAGCTTAGAACCATTTGGTGAAGTTCCAATTAATTCTACCGACTCAGAAGCGTTCACTGTCAAGTTTCCTGCATTGCCTGTAGCTGGTGTAAGTTGGTTAGGAATAAACCTATATATGCCCTCAGAACTTGTTGATATTCTTGCTCCTCCTTCGATACGCAACCTTCCAGTATTAATTATGATGTTGCCAGCATTTTTATTGCCGTAAGTTGCACTAAATAATCCACTGGATATTAAATCACTACCATCTCGAAAGAGAGGGATGTTAGTGCCACCAATTAGTTCCACGGAATCTGAAGCGTTTATGGTCAATTGCCCCTGCAATTGCGCTCCACTTCTGACTACCAACTTCTTAGTATTTACATTTATGTTTCCAGAGTTTGCGTTGGAAAAACTCTGAGTAAACAGTTGTGAATCTTTTTCAATTACTACAGAATCTGAAGCGTTTACTGTCAAATTCCCTCCTGATTGCGCTCTCAAGGGATTAACTAGAATTAGGAAACTGCCAGCTACTCGCACAAGTCCCGCTTGCAGGTGGATATTGCCGCTACCATTTCCATGAGTATCTACAATCGATGGAATTTTATTTAACTGGATGATTTCGATATTCTGGAAATTTTGAACACCTTCATATCCCAAAACCCAACCTTGGTTGGTTGGGCTTAAACTGACCAGACTATTGCCAGCAACGCTTCCTAATTCAACCCTTCCTCCCCTTGCCGTTATATTTCCGCCCTCTAGCGTGATATTACCGCCTATAAGTGCCAAGGTTTTGCCTCGCTGCACCTGTAAACCAACGCCTTGTCCAAAGATATTAACTGCGCCATCTGGACTTGCTTGAGATTGATTGCGGATGGGAGCCGCAGTTGCTCCAAATTGTAAGCCAATGGGAACACTTAATGTCAGTAGAGGTTTAGCTTGAGGAGATGTAGCACTAAACTTTGTACCATCAGCAAAGTTCAAGCTACTCGCCGTAGTTGCCACAAATGAACCGCCAATATTTAAAGAAGCATTGGGCCCAAAAATAATGCCGTTAGGGTTAATCAGAAACAGGTTCGCTGTGCCGTTAGCTTTCAGAATCCCATCTATCTTAGAAATCGAATTACCCGTCACCCGACTGATAATGTTCTGAATATCTATTGCATTGTTAAAGTAGGCTGTCCTTTCCGCAGAGACAGAAAACTGTTCAAAGCTGTGGAATAAGTTTGTACCACGAACTGCCCCACCATCAATCTGGTCTATAAGCTGACCATCGATTAGCTTTGGTGTAATGATTGAACTTTCAGATTCAAGTGTGCCATCTTTTTGTATTTGGGCTAAGACAAAACTCTCAAAGAAAGTGAGTACTCCAGCAATTGTTAATGTACTCACTATTCCTAACTCCCAGTACCAACTACTTCGGTATCGAGACATGACAAACTTGCACCCAAAAAATAAGAGTATATTAAAATACTGCTCTTTGCTAGTTAAATAAGTTAAGTGAGTGTGAAAAATTAAAGGTTTGTAATAAGGGATTCATCCCTTACTACGAGCCAATCTAATTAATCTTACATTGCGTAAGATAATTTTATTTGTCCTTGCTCACTAACTTATCGTGATACTTGAAATTATCTCTGTAACCTAACTAAGCTAACGCGCCTACATATTGCAATATTTTCCGTGTAGACCGTCATTAGTCATTAGTCATTAGTCATTAGTCATTAGTGTTTACCAAGGACAAAGGACAATTGACAAAGGACAACCTCACCAGTTGATATGCAATCTTATTTGCGTAACAGCTTAGTAAATGCAAAGTTCAGTATTTTTATACTCACTAGAATAAACTTTTTACAGTCTAAAAACTAAATTATTTAGCAGTTACAACCTAGAGGACTGCCAGTTGAAGGGCAAGGAATACACCATGATTTTTCCATCAGCACAATTTCTTGTTTTGGAGTTACCGGCAATAACTCATTTACTTGCTGGTTATTAACTGCATTATCAGATTTGATTTTATTTGGGTCAAGATTACACTGCCATTGAACGATTAAAGCTCTATCATCTAAGACACCGTACTTCTCAAGCACACTGTATAAACCAGCGTTATTAACGCTTTCAAGGAGTTTTTGTTCAATCTCGGCTTGTAATTGTTGTAATGTCTCAGGATTCATGATTGTTTCTATTTCCTACAGAATGTGTATAATTCTGCTTCAGCTTGACCCGGAACAATTACGCATAACTTCATAAAAATTCATATCTTACTACTGAATTTACATATCTCGCGCTTCACCAAAATCTAAAATTCAGACAGCTTCCTTTGCTAATTCTTAATTCCCGTTGCAGCAATACCTTGAATAAACTGACGCTGACCGATGAAAAATAACACCATCACTGGAACTGTCGCTATTGTCACCGCCGCCATCATCAAAGGCCAATTATTCGTAAATTGTTCTTGAAACTCAGCCAACGCCAGTTGCACTGTTCTTAATTCGGGACGGGTTGTAAATACCAGAGGTTTAAACAAATCATTCCATTCGCCGATGAAGGTGAACAAAAACAGCGTCACCAATGCTGGACGGGCTAAAGGTAACATTACCCGCCACAATATTTGTAATCTGGTTGCCCCATCTATGGCTGCGGCTTCCTCTAATTCCACAGGAATTGTCTGGAAATACTGACGTAATAAGAAAATCCCAAACCCATTGACAGCAGTGGGTAAAATGAGCGCCCAGTATGTATTTATCAAGTGTCCCCACTTCAAAACCAAAAAGATGGGAATCACCAATAACTGAAAAGGAATTACCAAAGTTGCTAAAACAACCAATAGCAGTGCTTGCCGTCCCCGAAACTTCAGCCGTGCTAAGGCGTAACCAGCCAAAGCAGAAGTGACAATCTGAAACGCCGTCACAGCGATCGCTACCAAGGTAGAATTAGCAAACGCCAGCAAAAATTTTCCCTGTTGCCATGCAACGCGGTAATTAGCTAAAGACCAGTTATTTTTAGACAAATTTTCTGGGCTGGCGGCTGTCGATGCAAAGGAGGTGAGAAGAACCACAAATAGCGGTAGTAAAACGATAAATGCCCCTAGCAGTAAGATTACTAGGCTCAAAAAATCACCAGATTTCAGATTCGGGTTTGGTTTAGACATAACTTGAAGCCGCAAAGCATTTATTTCGCTAGTACTAGAGCATTGCCCCCAGCAACCATTAATCTATAAACATAGTCTACTTGTTAAGTTAAATTAAACCACAGAGATTGTTACCCTCAGTTCATAGGGTAAATTGAATCCTGGTGTCAAATAATTCAGGTTTACAGGAGTAAACATAACCATGCAGCAGCTTACAGACCAATCTACAGAATTAGATTTCAAAAGCGAAACATACAAAGATGCTTATAGCCGGATTAATGCGATCGTGATTGAAGGGGAACAAGAAGCCCATGAAAATTACATCACACTAGCCCAACTGCTGCCAGAATCTCATGATGAATTGCTTCGCCTATCCAAGATGGAGAGCCGCCATAAGAAAGGATTTGAAGCTTGTGGGCGCAATTTGGCTGTTACACCAGATTTGCCATTTGCCAAAGAGTTTTTCTCCGGCCTACACCAAAATTTTCAAACAGCCGCCGCAGAGGGAAAAGTCGTTACCTGCTTATTGATTCAGTCTTTAATTATTGAATGTTTTGCGATCGCAGCATATAACATTTACATCCCCGTTGCCGACGATTTTGCCCGCAAAATTACTGAAGGAGTAGTTAAAGAAGAATACAGCCACCTCAATTTTGGAGAAGTTTGGTTGAAAGAACACTTTGCAGAATCCAAAGCTGAACTTGAACTTGCAAATCGCCAGAACCTACCCATCGTCTGGAAAATGCTCAACCAAGTAGAAGGTGATGCCCACACAATGGCAATGGAAAAAGATGCTTTGGTAGAAGACTTCATGATTCAGTATGGTGAAGCATTGAGTA
Source organism: Desmonostoc muscorum FACHB-395 (assembly GCF_014698035.1). Taxonomy (GTDB): domain Bacteria; phylum Cyanobacteriota; class Cyanobacteriia; order Cyanobacteriales; family Nostocaceae; genus Nostoc; species Nostoc muscorum_A. The sequence continues at coordinate 33,897 of NZ_JACJSF010000011.1, read as the reverse complement.
ACATTGGTTTTACGACTCGCGATATCATGCGCTTGTCAGCCTACGGACTCATAGGTGCTTAAAAAAGTGCTGACTAACGAGTGCTGAGTGCTGAGTAGTTCAAATTCAGAACTCAGAACTCCTAACCCACAAATCCTAACTCTCCTAAATTCCCCCCCTCAAGACAGCATAAGCCTAATAATCACTACATGTTTGGTCTAATTGGACATCTGACTAGTTTAGAACACGCTCAAGCGGTAGCCCAAGAATTGGGATACCCAGAATATGCCGATCAAGGGCTAGACTTTTGGTGCAGCGCCCCGCCGCAAATTGTCGATACTATTATTGTCACCAGTGTTACTGGGCAACAAATTGAAGGACGGTATGTAGAATCTTGCTTTTTGCCGGAAATGCTAGCTAGTCGCCGCATCAAAGCCGCCACACGGAAAATCCTCAACGCCATGGCCCATGCACAGAAGCACGGCATTAACATCACAGCTTTAGGCGGATTTTCCTCGATTATTTTTGAAAACTTTAAGTTAGAGCAGTTTAGCCAAGTCCGCAATATCAAACTAGAGTTTGAACGCTTCACCACAGGAAACACGCATACTGCCTACATTATTTGTAAGCAGGTGGAAGAAGCATCCAAACAACTGGGAATTAATCTATCAAACGCAACTGTTGCGGTATGTGGAGCAACTGGGGATATTGGTAGTGCCGTTACACGCTGGTTAGATGCGAGAACAGATGTCCAAGAACTCCTGCTAATCGCCCGTGATCAAGAACGTCTCAAAGAGTTGCAAGGCGAACTGGGGCGGGGGAAAATCATGGGTTTGACAGAAGCGCTACCCCAAGCCGATGTTGTAGTTTGGGTTGCTAGTATGCCCAGAGGCGTGGAAATTGACCCTACCACTTTGAAACAACCCTGTTTGTTGATTGATGGTGGCTATCCTAAAAACTTAGCGACAAAAATTCAATATCCTGGCGTACACGTGTTAAATGGTGGGATTGTAGAGCATTCCCTGGATATTGACTGGAAAATTATGAAAATAGTCAATATGGACGTGCCAGCCCGTCAGCTGTTTGCCTGTTTTGCCGAATCAATGCTGCTGGAATTTGAGAAGTTATACACGAACTTTTCGTGGGGACGGAATCAGATTACCGTAGATAAAATGGAGCAGATTGGCCGGGTGTCAGTAAAACATGGATTTAGACCGTTGTTGGTTTAGTCATTAGTCATTTGTCCTTGGTCATTAGTCATTGGTCATTTGTTATTTGCAAAGGACAAAGGACAAAGGACAAAGGACAAAGGACAAAAGATAGATAACTTATAACTCGTAATTGATAAACCCTACGATGGCAACTACCGAGCGTAAACCGCTACTGTTAGATTTTGAAAAGCCCCTAGCAGAACTTGCAACCCGAATCGATCAAATTCGGCAACTTGCAGAAGAAAATGGCGTTGATGTTTCTGGTCAAATTCGTCAACTAGAAGCACGCGCCATGCAACTACGTGAGGAAATTTTTACTAGTCTATCGCCTTCCCAGCGATTGCAAGTCGCTCGTCATCCGCGTCGTCCCAGTACTCTCGATTACATTCAGGCTATTAGCGATGAATGGATGGAATTGCATGGCGATCGCTGTGGTGGTGATGATCCGGCTTTAGTTGGTGGAGTCGGTCGTCTGAGTGGGCAACCTGTGGTGATGTTGGGTCATCAAAAAGGTCGTGATACCAAAGACAATATTGCCCGTAACTTTGGAATGCCTTATCCTGGCGGCTACCGCAAAGCCATGCGCTTGATGGAACACGCTAACAAGTTTAGTATGCCCATACTAACTTTTATCGACACACCAGGGGCTTGGTCTGGAGTGGAAGCAGAACATCAAGGTCAAGGAGAAGCGATCGCTTACAACTTGCGGGAAATGTTTTGCTTAGATGTACCAATTATCTGCACAGTTATTGGTGAAGGTGGTTCTGGTGGCGCACTTGGTATTGGTGTAGGCGATCGCCTGCTCATGTTTGAACACTCCGTTTATACCGTCGCCACCCCCGAAGCCTGCGCCGCCATTTTGTGGAAAGATGCTGGTAAAGCTCCTCAAGCCGCCGTTGCGCTGAAAATTATTTCCCACGACCTCAAAAGATTGGGAATTATCGACCAAATACTGCCTGAACCCACTGGTGGCGCTCATTCCGATCCTTTAAAAGCTGCTACCACGCTCAAGCAAGTGCTGCTAGAAAATTTGGACGAACTTAACCATTTAACCGCTCCAGAACGCCGCCAACTACGTTATGAAAAATTCCGTAAAATTGGTGTTTTTACAGAAGTTGCCCACTAAAACCATTACCTAATGATGGATTAGTAAAGCAGCAATGCTATAATTGCCTATGTGCTTAAAGATTTTTAACAATCTGGCCATAGGCATTTGCATGTTTGGCAAATCTACTCAATCAAATTGAGTAGCTTTTGTGTTATTGAGTAATCTAATTTGAGTGTACGGCGTGGTTTTCCAGGCGACGATTTGTTGTCTTCACTGATAAAACCCACAATATGCCCACTATTGCACTGCATCATAGCAGTTGCTTAATGGAAATCATCAGATTTTTAGATTCCTTTAATCTATCTAAACCGATAAATGTGAATAATTGGGTGGTACTAGGTGGGAACTGCCAAAAAATTGGGAGACATCATGAATGTTGAGCAAAAACGACGCGCCCTGATTACTGGGGCCAGTAGTGGAATTGGGAAAGCAACGGCTTTAGCCTTTGCCAAAGCCGGAATAGATGTCGCCTTAGTCAGCCGTTCTTTGAATAAGTTAGAGGCGGTGGCAGAAGCTGTACAGCATACTGGGGTGGAAGCGAAAGCTTACGCTGTAGATTTAGCGCGGATCTTTGAAGTAAAAGAAAAAATCCAAGCGATCGCTCTTGACTTTGGTGATATAGACATTCTGGTAAACAGTGCGGGCATTGCCTATACAGCCACTTTGAGCGAAACTCCCCTAGAAGGATGGCAGCAGGTAATTGACTTGAATCTTACCAGCGTGTTTCAGTGCATTTTAGGAATTTTACCTTCAATGCGCGATCGGGGCACAGGCACAATTATCAACGTCGCTTCAATTGCTGCCAAGCAACCGTTTCCCGGTTGGGGAGCATACAGCGTCAGTAAAGCTGGTTTGATTGCCCTCTCTCAAACCCTTGCACAAGAAGAACGCACCCACGGCATTCGTGTCACAGCTATCTCTCCTGGCGCAGTCAATACCGAACTTTGGGACACAGAAACAGTCCATGTCAACTTAGACCGTTCTAAGATGTTAACCCCGGAAATAGTGGCTCAGTCAATTCTTTACACAGTTCTGTTACCACAACAGGCAGTTATAGACGAATTGACCCTGATGCCCAGTGCTGGCGCACTTTAATTTATCCTTTGTCATCAGTCCTTTGCAAATGACCAATGTACTAATGACTAATGACTAATGACCAACTTTCAAACCATAACCAAGACTGAATCATGACTATCGCTAGTTCCAACGGTTCCAATTACTCTCAATCGCCTCTGATTCCCGACTTGGCAGAAGCCATAACTCCTAGACCCGATCGCAATACGAATAACGGGCGACAAGCTGATTTGTTCCCGCCAAAAGAGGAACATATAGAGGAAATGAAGGATGCAGTGCGGAAAATAATATTGGGCGTTGGCGAAGATCCTGAACGCGAAGGACTCCTCAAAACACCAAAGCGAGTGGCCGAGGCAATGCGGTTTCTTACCAGTGGCTACAACCAATCCCTTGAAGAACTCGTTAACGATGCCATCTTTGATGAAGGGCATAACGAGATGGTACTAGTCCGAGACATTAATTTTTTTAGTCTGTGCGAACACCACATGCTGCCATTTATGGGTAGAGCGCACGTTGCTTATATCCCCAACCAAAAAGTTGTAGGACTGAGCAAACTGGCCCGCATTGTTGAGATGTATTCCCGTCGCTTGCAAGTGCAGGAGAGGTTAACCCGCCAAATTGCCGAAGCAATTCAGACCATTCTAGAACCCCAAGGCGTAGCCGTTGTGATGGAAGCTAGCCACATGTGTATGGTGATGCGAGGCGTACAAAAACCAGGTTCTTGGACTGTCACTAGCGCAATGGTTGGCGTGTTCCAAGAAGAGCATAAAACCCGCGAAGAATTTTTTAACTTGATTCGCCATCAACCAGCATTCTTTTAGGGAATGGGGAATTGGGAATTGGGAAGAGGACTTGGGGACAAGGAGAATTGGGGACAAGGGGAAAGACTTGTTTCAAGTTCTCACCTCTTTTCCCCTTGTCCCCTTGTCCCCCTTGCCTCCCCTACTCCCTTTCTCCCTGCCGCCTGCTCCTTACTCCCTACCCCCCAATTTCTTAAACAACTTGGTTACTTTATCTAAATCCTTATCTCCAGGTGCGCGTTCCACACCACTAGATAAATCAACGCCACTGGGATTAACCTGATTTAAAGCTTCCACAATATTATCTGCTGTTAATCCCCCAGCTAAAAACCAAGGGCAATTGGGGTTAAATTGCTCTAATATTTTCCAATCTAAGGTTTTACCTGTACCACCAAGTTGTTCGGGATGGTAGGCATCCAGGAGTAAAGTATCTACGTATTTTGTGTAATCAGCCGCCGTGCCCAGATGCTCAAGACTACGAATTCTAAGTGCTTTAATAATTTCGACATTTGGTAAAACTTGACGTAATTGGTAGCAAAAATCTGGTAACTCATCCCCGTGTAACTGAACCCCCGTCAACCCAGAATCAACAACTATCTGGCTGATTTCAAGAATACTAGCGTTGGCAAAAACTCCAATTGTGTCAATATTTGCTGGGAGTTCTGCCACAGCTGCCCGAATTTGGGATGTAGTCACGTAGCGAGGGGAGTTTGGTACACAAATAAATCCTAGTGCTGTTGCGCCCAGAGAAGCGATCGCTATAGATTGCTGTGGTTGAGTAATGCCGCAAATTTTAACGCGCATGAAAATATAACAAAATATTTAGAATAATCATTTGAAAAGTCTAAACTATCTCAAAAACTTTTGGGCCTTGTAATTTTATAATCTTGAGGTCTACGATTAACTTTCTGTTTAGGAGACAAAAGCTTGATTTCCTCTATTTTACTAGCAGCAGCTGCAACTGTTCCCGCCACACCTGCGTGGAATCCTACAGTAGGTATTATCATCAGCATCAGTAGCTTAGTAATGGTTTTACTAAGTACTAGGATCGAAAAACCCTTAGTTGGCCCCAAGTTCCCCATCCTGCCGATTAGTATTCCAACATTTGTTGGTGCGATGGCTTTTGGTCATATTGTTGGCATTGGTATCGTTTTAGGACTGACTAACATCGGTCGTCTGTAGTTTTGCGATGATCGCGGCGTTGCTTATAACGCCACGATCAATACAAAACTCCTCAAAACGATTTTAGTTCTTTCTCCAGCAAGGTAACTCATAAGCATCAGCCAGGGGAGGCAGGGGGACAAGGAGGACAAGGGGGAATTATTGAACAAGTCTCTCTCTTGTCTCCCTTGTCTCTTCTTCATGTTCAATGCCCAATGTCCAACAGGCATTAATTGTTTATTCTAGAAATAAGAGCATTTTGGAACTCGGCACTACCAAATTGATGCTCAGATATATACGTGTAAGTATATACGCAAGTATTGCTGTATAGGAACTACTGGCGATATCTAGTTTTAGGACAATGTAATGCAAACAAATTGGAAAATTGGGTCTTTATTTGGAATTCCCCTGTTTCTAGACCCGTTATGGTTTGTGATTTTAGGGTTGGCAACCCTTAACTTTGGGGTAGCTTACCAAGAATGGGGGACTGCTATAGCTTGGAGTGCTGGAATAGTTATGGCACTACTGCTATTTGGTTCGGTGTTGCTACATGAGTTGGGTCACAGCTTGGTAGCACGATCGCAAGGTATTAAAGTTAATTCAATTACTCTGTTTCTGTTTGGCGGGATTGCTGCGATTGAAGAAGAATCTAAAACTCCTTTCAAAGCCTTTCAAGTAGCGATCGCTGGGCCATTGGTGAGTATCATACTATTTTTCCTGCTCAGTCTGGGAGTTCTTGTCATCCCTGATACTAGCCCACTCAGTATCATGGTTGGAGATTTGGCGAGAATTAACTTGGTGGTAGCACTATTTAACATGATTCCTGGCTTACCTCTAGATGGAGGGCAAGTGTTAAAAGCAGCACTATGGCAAATAACAGGTAATCGTTTTCAAGCCGTACACTGGGCTGCTAGGGCTGGGCAAATTTTGGGTTATGGTGCGATCGCTTTAGGATTTGTTGTAGATTTCTTGACAAGGGAGTTAGCACTTGGTTTGTGGATTGCGCTGTTAGGTTGGTTTGCTGTCCGCAACGCTAACACTTATGACAACATGACTACGTTGCAGGAAAGCCTACTTAAAGTGGTGGCGGCTGATGCGATGACTCGTGACTTTCGGGTTATCGATGCTGACCAGACACTGCGCTCCTTTGCCGATTTATACTTGTTGGAAACCGCTCCTTCACAGATTTATTTTGCTGCTTCTGATGGACGTTACCGGGGTTTGGTTTCCATTGACGATTTTCGTTTAACCCAAAGGAGTGAATGGGAAACCCAAACCTTACACAGCATTGTGCATCCCCTAACAGAAATACCCACTGTTACTGAAGCAACAACCATAGCTGAGGTCATTAACAAGCTGGAAAATGAGCAGTTACCTCGAATTACCGTACTTTCTCCTGCTGGTGCTGTAGCTGGTGTAATTGACCGGGGAGATATTGTGCGAACATTGGCACAAAAGTTAAATTTACGGCTCACAGACGCAGAAATCAAGCGGATAAAAGAAGAAGGTAGCTATCCGCCTGGGTTGCAACTGGGTGTAATAGCGAAGTCAATTGCAAATTAAACGTCATATCCTCGTCATAGTTTTGCAATAGATTTGTCAAAAGCTTGTGTGATATTGAATTTGGTATTTGGTTACAAAATGCTTTTTTTGGGTAAGAGGTAGGATTTCCTACCTTTTTTATTTTTCAAACTAACTTGAATTAGAGAAACCTCCCCCTGTCTTGAACTAAAGTTCAAGCTTTTCCCTCTCCGGCTCGGAGAGGGAAGGTTTTACGTAGTAAAACCAGGGAGAGGTTTCTTTGGCATCGCTTCTTATGGGAAAATTAAATTAAAACTTAAAGTGAGTAAAATGTAAGTACATGATATACTACGTCTCTCACTTACCCTGGTTTTATGGCACTGCCAATTGTTGCAATTATCGGACGTCCAAATGTGGGCAAATCCACCCTGGTTAATCGACTCGCCGGGGAACAAACGGCGATTGTCCATGATGAACCGGGAGTGACACGCGATCGCACTTACATGCCAGCTTTCTGGAATGGTCGCGAATTTTTAGTCGTAGACACTGGTGGTTTAGTCTTTAATGATGATACCGAATTTCTACCACTGATTCGCCAGCAGGCAATGACAGCCCTGGCAGAAGCCTGCGCCGCAATTTTTGTCGTAGATGGTCAAACAGGCCCCACATCGGCAGACCAAGAAATCGCTGAATGGATGCGTCAACAGCGCGTACCTGTGCTACTAACTGTAAATAAATGTGAATCTCCAGACCAAGGCTTAATGCAAGCTGCCGAGTTTTGGGAATTGGGTTTGGGCGAACCATACCCCATCTCCGCGATTCATGGTAGTGGCACAGGAGAGTTACTCGACGAGTTAGTTAATCACATCCCTGCTGTTGAAGACATCCCAGAAACTAATGAAATCAAAGTAGCAATTGTGGGTCGCCCAAATGTGGGCAAATCGAGCTTACTCAATTCTTTTGTTGGCGAAGAAAGGGCAATTGTCAGCCCAATTTCTGGCACAACCCGCGACGCTATTGATACCGTCATTGAACGAGACGGACAAACCTACCGATTGATTGACACCGCTGGTATTCGCAAAAAGAAACATATAGAATACGGCACAGAATTTTTTAGTATTAACCGTGCTTTCAAAGCGATTCGTCGCGCTGACGTGGTTTTATTAGTACTAGATGCTGTAGATGGAGTCACAGAGCAAGACCAAAAATTAGCTGGGCGGATTATCGAAGAAGGTCGAGCTTGCATCATCGTCGTTAATAAGTGGGATGCTGTCGAAAAAGACTCTTACACAATCTACGATTACGAAAAAACTCTGCAATCACGGTTACATTTTACCGAATGGGCAGAAACAATTTTTGTGAGTGCCTTGTCGGGACAACGGGTAGAAAAAATTCTCGAATTGGTGAAAACGGCGGCTGAATCACACAAACGGCGTGTCAGCACATCAGTTATTAACGAAGTCTTAACGGATGCCGTTAGCTGGCATTCACCGCCAGCATCCCGTGGTGGTCGTCAGGGCAAAATTTATTATGGTACACAAGTAAGTAGCCAACCACCAACGATCGCACTATTTGTCAATGATTCCAAACGCTTCAACGACAACTATCGGCGGTACATTGAACGTCAATTCCGGCAACAGCTAGGATTTAAAGGCACGCCAATTATTTTACTGTGGCGCAGTAAAAAAGTCCGTGATGCCGAAATTGGTAATGTTAATAGAGCAACTCGCGTCAAATTAAGTTAGGAGACGCGATTCATCGCGTCTGTATAAGAGTTATGAGTTAAAGTCAGAATTGCTTGCTAACTATACAACCCTATCGACTAGAGTTTGATAGCGGCAGAAGGTAGAAAGTTATGAGTTTAAGTCAAAACTCCTAACTCCTTACTCCTAACTCCTTACTTTTAACTCTTAACTCTAAAATGGATTTATTGCGATCGCTGCCACTTGGACTTTATTTAGAACAACCCCAAACTTGGCTGCATAAAATCGATCCGCGAGTCAAGTTCGCCTGGTTGATGAGCTTTTTAACAAGCTATGTTTTGGCTAACAACTTTTGGCGGGTGCTGCTGGTGGTGCTATTGATTATTGCCACCTTGATTGCTAGGATTCCCCGGCGAGTATGGCAGCAACAAATGGGCTGGCTACTAATGCTATCGTTTTTTGTCTTAGCGATCGGAGCCATCAGTCCTGATGGAATGGGTGTAGATTATCAACCACGCCTGCCAGCTAATGAACAAATATTAACCCCGCAAGCAGTCTCCAAGAATATTGTTCCAGAGCAAGCAAGTAATAACAAAAAATACAACTATGTGCTATTTCAGAAAGGCCCAGTCAAAGTAACTCGCCGCTCCTTGGATTTGGCAGTACGGCTGAGTACAATTATATTTACCGTAATTTACAGCACCAACCTCTATCTGCTAACAACCGCACCAGAAGAAATCACCTCTGGCATAGAAAGCTTAATGCAACCCCTACGACGCTTCAAGTTGCCTGTCACAGAGATTGCTTTAACTTTAACCTTGTCCTTGCGCTTTATTCCTCTAGTTTTAGAAGAAGTGCAAAACTTATTTCGCTCTGTGATGACAAGGGCAATTAATTGGAAAAAGCTGGGATTGAAAGGAGGCTTCAAAGTTTGGATGACAGTCGCAGAGAGATTGTTAGAAAATCTGCTCTTACGAGCCGATCAAATGGCGAATGCAATGATGGTGCGGGGTTTTACCAGTCCCAACGAGCATCGAGTGCAGTGGCACGACTTACGATTCAAAGGGCGTGACTGGCTTGCTATTGCAACTTTAATTGTATTCTGGGGAATACGGCTAGCTATAGGAACTCAGGTCTAATTTTGCACCGAGAAAATGGTAAAAGGTAATATTTTCTGTGCCTGCTTTTCTCTTTCCTTTTCACCGATAGTTGATTAGCTTAACTAGGTTAATTACACCGCCAGAAAACTGATCCCCTAACATTTTCCGTAGCTTTTTAGTATGAAACAGATTATTTTGCCGTTTTAGATCGGCGTGCAACAAATTTTTGGCTAGCCGCCATTAATGCCAGTGGGTGCGGGAATTGTCCGCAGACAGTGATTCTGAGAAAGAATAGTATGAATCTCTGCACAAAACCCAGACGCAACTGGTAGCGCCGAAAATGCTGAATAATCAATAGGCCATAGTTTTCTTTCTAGTGGTCTGTCTCATTAATTCTGAAGGGTTATAAAAGTTCGTAGTAAGGACTTTAGTCCTTGATTTGAGCGATAAATCGCTCACTACAAACCTAGCCAAATTAATGCGATAGACCACTAGTCCCCAATCCCCATTCCCCATTCCCCACTTAAGTTAGCTATTTTGTGCCATTTAGCAATAGTTGTGGCAGTATGGAAAGAAGTTGAAAAGTTCGCTGTTGCCGTTGGGAGCTTCAAAGGGTGTTTTCCCTTGCTACGTCGAACTTTTAACAAGAGGATAAGGACTATCTTGTACCTTCTTCCGACAGATTGGTAAATTGAAGTCACCAAAGCAGATGGTGATGTTTCTCAACCAGCCTCTACTCTCTGAATCCACGCTTTGCGGCTTCTGTTGTACCATTTCGCTTCACTACCACTAGCTTCATCTGCCAATTAGAAACTAGATCAAGGTCTTCGTAACCGCAGTTTTGCATTTTAAGCAAATATTCTGACGAATGTTGGTATTATCGTCTGAATGTTTGTAATTCACTGCGAAAAGATATATATACTCCCACCTTGACTACACCTTGACTCTTAAATGAATCCAGAAAACGCAGAAACTTACATAAACCATCCAACTTGGGGTTTACTCTACAAAATCTGTATGGTTGATGAGACCCAGGATTTGTTCACCACACTTTATGCCCAGCGCCTGTTTTTTTTGGTCGCAAATGACGTTAAAGGTGTCAAATTCCAGCCAATAGGACGAACTGAGGCTAGAATGATGTTGGAAAATCGCTTACGTACCCTGCGGCGCAGTGGACATTCTCAGGAGTACGATCAACTTCAAAGTGTTTTCCAACGCACCTTCCAATGAACAGTTCGATTTCCGAACGTATTGTTTCCATTCGTTCCTCCCTACCAACTTCAGTCAAATTGATTGCTGTTAGCAAACAAGTTTCTGCCCAGGCCATTCGGTCTGCATACTCCGCAGGGATTCGTGATTTTGCAGAGAGTCGCATCCAAGAAGCCGCCAGCAAACAAGCCGAGTTGCAAGACTTACTGGATATTACCTGGCACTTTATTGGACATTTGCAAAGCAATAAAGCCAAAAAAGCCATCGAACAATTTCCTTGGATTCACTCCGTGGACAATTTGAAGCTGGCACAGCGCTTAGATCAACTAGCCCAACAGCTAGGAGTGAGTCCCCAGGTTTGCCTACAAGTGAAAATTCTCCCCGATCCCAACAAGTCTGGTTGGAGTGTGTCAGAACTTTTGGCTGATTTACCCATACTCGATCAATACAAAAATTTACAAATTCAAGGTTTGATGACAATTCCACCTTCAGGATTAAGCGATCCGGAAATTTTGAATGTGTTTAATCTCAATCGTGAGCTAGCAAAGAAAATCCAGGCTCAAAACTGGTCGCACATTAAAATGCAGGAACTATCTATGGGTATGTCAGGCGACTACGAACTGGCAGTGCAAGCAGGTGCAACGATGGTACGATTAGGAACAATATTGTTTGGCGATCGCTCTTAAGCATATTACATATCCCTCTTCCGGTTGAGTATCAAGTACAAGCAGGAGCAATGAGGGTGTGATTAGTAACAATATTGTTTGGCGATCGCTCTTAGCCCTTGATCATCAGGTTTCCAGATCAGTATTAATAGAGATCAGGATTTGATGACAAGAATTTTGTAAGAGACTGGTGCAATTAGAAACAAAGGATATAGTATTGACAAGAGCAATCGCCAAGGGAAAATGGGGTATAAAGAACTTTCCTTCGGACAAACCTTAGGATATAATCTTGACTCATTATTATGTTTAGGCGATGCACAGACCTTTCCAATAAGTGTCGGTTCATCGCCAAAACCCGTAGTATGGGCTACAAATGGCAATATACTTGCTGAAGTATCCACCGATGTAGCGTATGCGGCCGTAGGCATCGCTCCTATCTCAATAAATCCTAAGCCAAGTCAATATAGGCTATTCGCACCAGGAGAGTACACAGACAATGAACAACATCTTTTCCAAACTCAGAGACTTTGTAGGTCTAAATGAGCAAGTGGAATACGAATATTACGAAGAAGAACCAGAAACAGATAATAATAATTACCAAAATCTGTATCAGCAAGAAAATCCCCAACCCCCAGCCCCACAAGAGAGCGCAACCGCTCAGAATCGACGCTGGCGGGAACCAGTGCCTACAATGGGAGATGATATCGCAGCAGGTTCAAAGCCAATGGGGAATGTGATTGGTATGCCAGGAGCAATTAACGGAATTTCGGAAGTTTTAGTCCTCGAACCACGCACCTTTGAAGAAATGCCCCAGGCAATTCAAGCGTTGCGAGAACGGAAGTCAGTGGTATTAAATCTGACAATCATGGACCCAGACCAAGCTCAACGAGCAGTAGATTTTGTTGCAGGTGGTACTTACGCACTAGATGGACATCAAGAGCGCATCGGTGAGAGCATCTTCTTGTTTACACCAAGCTGTGTCCAAGTTAGCACCCAAGGTGGCGTTCTTCATGAAGTACCACAACCGCCAGCACGTCCTTCTCGTCCTACAGGTTCTCCAAATCAAACCTGGGGCAACGAAACTAATCGGATGGCACAATAGAGTTAAATTAGTTGTTAGTCCTTTGTCCTTTGTCATTTATCTCGGGTTTTGATCGTAGTGACAAATGACAAACGACAGAGGACTAATGACAAATGACTAACGATCAATGACTATAAAATTTGGTTTAATTGGTGGTGGGGTAATGGGAGAAGCGCTCTTATCCCGCCTTATCGCGCGTGGAATTTATCAATCATCAGAAGTCATAGTTAGCGAACCGCTACCTTCACGCCTAGATTTTTTGCAACAGCAATACGGTGTTGCTGTGACGACAGATAATAGTGAGGTTTTCACTCAAGCCAAAGAAGTTGTCTTTTTGGCAGTGAAACCGCAGGTGTTCAGCGCGATCGCGCAAGAATTAGCAGATATTGATATTATTAATAGAGAACAATCACCCCTGATAATTTCCATATTGGCGGGTGTGCCTTTAAGTCAGCTAGAAGCTGCATTTGTGCAATTGCCAGTTATCAGAGCAATGCCCAACACCCCAGCCACTGTGGGAGCAGGAATTACCGCTATTTGTTTAGGTGCATATACCAATACCAAGCATCACCAAATAGCACAACAAGTTTTTTCTGCTGTGGGCGAAGTTGTGGAAGTCTCAGAAGGGCTGATGGATGCAGTTACAGGGCTATCTGGTAGCGGCCCCGCTTACGTGGCGCTGCTAGTAGAATCACTTGCTGATGGCGGAGTATCCGCAGGTTTACCTAGAGCAATTGCCAATCAATTAGCATTGCAAACCGTACTGGGAACAGCGAAACTGTTGTATGAAACCAAAATGCACCCAGCAGAACTTAAAGATCGCGTTACCAGTCCCGGTGGTACAACCATTGCGGGGATTGCCAAGTTAGAACAGGCAGGATTTCGTTCAGCTTTAATTGAAGCAGTGAAAGCTGCCACAGAGCGATCGCAAGAACTGGGAAAATAATTAAAGAGTCATTAGTCATTGGTCATTTGTGAAAAACTAATGACTAATGACAAATGACAAATGACTATTAACGAAGTTGACAAAAGACTCGTTAGTATAGTAAACAATCTGGTTGCAAATGTGATTGAGTGAATTATCCTGCGCCGTCTCCAGAACTTGACTTAGGGTCTATATTTCCCTTTGATCTGGATCAGTTTCAAAAAGAAGCGATCGCGTCCCTAAATGCTGGACGCTCCGTAGTCGTGTGTGCGCCCACAGGTTCGGGCAAAACATTAGTCGGAGAATACGCCATTTATCGCGCCCTAGCGCGAGGAAAACGTGTATTTTATACTACTCCCCTAAAGGCGCTGTCGAATCAAAAATTACGTGACTTTCGAGAAAAATTTGGGTTTGATCAAGTCGGACTGTTAACTGGAGATGCCTCCATTCACAGGGATGCACCGATTTTGGTGATGACCACAGAAATTTTCCGAAATATGCTCTATGGCACACCCATCGGGCAAGTCGGCATCTCATTAGTAGACGTGGAAGCGGTGATACTTGATGAGTGCCACTACATGAACGATCGCCAGCGCGGTACAGTTTGGGAAGAATCCATCATCTATTGTCCCCGGGAAGTGCAACTGGCAGCCCTCTCAGCAACGGTTGCCAACAGCGATCAACTCACCGATTGGTTAAATCGCGTTCACGGCCCAACAGACCTGATTTACTCCGATTTTCGCCCAGTTCCCTTAGAATTTCACTTTTGCAATCCCAAAGGGTTATTTCCCCTGTTGAATGATAGCAAAACCAAAATTAACCCCCGCCTTCTTCAGAAAAAGAAGGGGAGAGGGGGAGAAAGGGACAGGGGAAGAAGTGGTAGACCGGAAGCTCCTGGCATAATTTATACTTTAAGCCAGTTAGAGCAACGGGATATGCTCCCAGCAATTTACTTTATCTTCAGTCGCCGGGGATGTGATAAAGCGGTGGCAGAAGTGGGTGATTTATGGCTGGTAAATAATGAAGAATCCCAGATTTTACGGCAACAGATTGATGACTTCTTAGCCCGCAATCCCGAAGCTGGGCGTTCTGGACAAATTGCACCCCTATACCGAGGAATTGCTGCCCACCACGCCGGAATTTTGCCTGCTTGGAAAGCCCTGGTAGAAGAACTATTTCAGCAAGGGCTGATTAAAGTAGTATTCGCCACGGAAACACTGGCCGCGGGAATTAATATGCCCGCTCGGACGACGGTAATTTCTACCCTTTCTAAGCGGACTGACACCGGACACCGCCTGTTAAATGCTTCCGAATTCTTGCAAATGGCGGGACGAGCAGGCCGTCGGGGGATGGATAAACAAGGTCATGTGGTGACAGTCCAAACTCCCTTTGAAGGAGCCAAAGAAGCGGCATATTTGGGGACATCCAAGCCAGACCCCTTGGTAAGCCAGTTTACGCCCAGTTATGGCATGGTACTCAACTTGCTGCAAACCCACACCCTAGAGCAAACCAGGGAACTGATAGAGCGTAGTTTTGGGCAGTACATGGCGACATTGCATTTAAGACCAGAATACGATGAGATTGCCGAACTGGAAAAACAATTAGCTCAACTACATGAGCAAATCGCCGCCGTTGATGAAAATGAACTGGCTATTTATGAAAAATTGCGGCAACGTTTGAAAGTAGAACGCCAAATATTAAAAACCCTGCAAGAGCAAGCACAGGAAGATAGAAAAGAAGAATTAGGGATGATGTTAGACTTTGCAGTGTCAGGAACTCTGTTGAGTCTCAAAGGCAAAAACATCACAGTGTCTTCACCCGTAACCGCAGTGTTAGTGGGAAAATCGCCTGGTTCTGGTCAAGCTCCCTACTTGGTATGCTTAGGGCATGATAATCGCTGGTATGTTGCAACCACAGGGGATGTAGTCGATTTATATGCCGAATTACCACGCATTGAAGTGTCACCGGATTTACTACCACCCCCAGAGATGCCTTTGAAGCCAGGACAGTCACGCCGTGGTAACGAAGAAAGCTTTGCGATCGCTGCGCGTATTCCCAATCCGATAGAATCTTTGCATCTGGCACCAGAAGTAGCAGAACAACTCAGTCGCACTGCTGCCGTCCAAGAGCAATTAGAAGCTCATCCCTTACATCAATCAGGCAATGCTGCCACGCTTTTCAAGCGTCGCGCCAAATATGTCGAACTAGAAGCCGAACTCGAACAGTTGCAAGGGCAAGTAGAGCAACAGTCACAACGTCATTGGGAAGAATTTCTCAATTTAATTTTAATTCTGCAACACTTTGGCGCTTTAGATAATTTAGTGCCCACACAATTAGGGCGAATTGCTGCCGCCATTCGGGGTGAGAATGAATTGTGGTTGGGTTTGGTATTCGCTAGTGGTGAATTGGACAACTTAGATCCCCACCATTTAGCCGCCGCCGCCGCCGGTTTAGTGATGGAAACACCCCGTCCAGATAGCAAAGTTAACTTTGAGCTTAGTAATGAAGTGGCAGAAGCCTTAGCAAAATTGCGGGGAATTCGTCGCCAAATGTTCCAACTACAACGGCGGTATAATGTAGCGCTACCTATATGGTTGGAGTTTGAGTTAATTGCCATAGTAGAACAATGGGCGCTCGGAATGGAGTGGACAGAACTCTGCGAAAACACCACCTTAGATGAAGGCGATGTGGTGAGAATTCTCCGGCGGACGTTGGATTTATTATCACAAATACCCCACGTTCCACATCTGCCAGACTCTTTCCAACGTAATGCTTATCGAGCGATGCAGTTGATTGATAGATTCCCTGTAAATGAGGTGGTGGAATAAACAGGACACTCTTAGCTATAGAGTTCTGTGCGTCTTTAGTCTTTATATGTAGGGGCAATTCATGAATTGCCCCTACAAACTGTGCTGACTTTTCACGTTATGTGGAAAAGTTAACCAAAAACCTAACCCCCTTCTCGTGTCGGGAAGCAGGGTGGATTAATTGTCTAGAGAGAAAAATTAAAACCCTCATTCTTGCGTTCATAAATCCAGTTCCCCTGTTAGCAGGCTGACGAGGTTACGGGGATTCCAAATTTTCTCTCCGCACAATTAATCCACCCTGCCCTTCTCGTGTCGGGAAGGGGGAAAATTCAAAGTCTCTCTCCTTTTAGGCTACGGTGTACACACAAGTCTTGAAATTCCACCTAAAACTTGGTTTCGTTGCCCTAACCTTAAAATTAGCGGGATAAATGGAGTTTATAGTTGCCCAAAATTTGGGTATTTACCGGGCCAAAAGGGTTTAAACCTTTGCGGACTATACTTGTGTGTACACGGTAGCCTTTTAGGAGAGAGATTTAGAGAGAGGTTTTCCAGATGCCGTGAAAAGTCAGACAAACCGCCCCAAGAATGAATTTAAATTTAATAGTAGTGGTACATAGTTAAAAATGCTTTTTTGGTTTCGTATATCTTCTATACGTAATTAATCACACGTATTTAACAGAAGTTGTAGTCGCTATAAGCGCTATTCAACCTTAGTACACCAAGTTTCCAGTACCCTGCAACTGACGCAAAGAATTTATACATAATGGACAGTCGCATCCAAATACCCTGATTGCTGCATCACTTTCTTCATCAGTAAAGTTCAACATAGCAACATTCTGATCTGATACTGATGTGACAATAGTTGAGGAACGTGCAGATGAGGTGTACGGTTTCTTTCTCTCTGAATCTCGAATGCACACAAAATCTTTTCCACCATGTGGGTTAGTGATACAGGTACGACCATCTTCTGTGTGCATCAATCGCTGTGTAATACTACCACTAGCATGGGCAGGATGAAATGCTACCAGCGTAGACATCATGGACACAAAGATTGAGGAAGTGGAAAGCAAATTCAGAAGAATTTTTTTGTTCATAGATTTCCTTGAGAAAATTGTCTACTAGCTTAGGGTATTCGATTCACTTTCAAACTTCAAGTGGGTTTCCCCTAAGAATAGCTAGCTTGACACTTGTTATTTAAGAAAGTTCCATATCTACCAAGTTTGATCGCAAAGTAGTTGTCATAGCAGAATTAAGCCAGTCAAACAGGCTTGAAGTTTGCGGATCAAGACCTTTAAAATCTTATGCAGAGCGATAAATCGCTCACTACGAACAAAAATTACATCTTAGATTATTTTACAAAGTTGATAACTGCTATAGCTATCCTTACAAAATTATAAATCTTAATTTTAACCAAAAGATAGCATAAGTATTTAGTAAGAAATCTGATATAGATTCTCATTCTTAAATGTTCAACTTGTAAAAATCTCTTTTTTTTATTACATTTGGAAAAAGGCTCATATACCAAGTAATTTACTAGCCTCAACACAAAAAATGAAGCAAAAAATACATTCAGAATCTTCAGGCTGTTGCAGTTGTGAACATGACCATCACGAGAATCATAATCACAATCATGATGAAAATCATAACCATGACCATAATCACGATCACGGTAGAGAATTCAATCTAAAAAATGAGGTATTGCCTTTGGTAGCAATTTTAAGTTTATATGTGCCTGGTGTAATTTTTGAAAATCAATTACACAATACATTCTACTCAATAGGTGAATATCTGCTTTTCATCCCTGCCTATTTATTGAGTGGATGGAGTGTTTTAAAAACTGCTGGACGCAATATTCTTAAAGGTAGATTATTTGATGAAACTTTTTTGATGACAGTAGCAACACTAGGCGCGATCGCAATTCATAAATTGCCCGAAGCTGTCGGAGTCATGCTATTTTATAAAATTGGCGAATTGTTCCAGGATCTTGCCGTTAGTCGTTCTCGTAATTCTATTAAAGCTTTATTAGAAGTCCGCCCTGATTATGCAAATATCCAAATAGAGGGGGGACTAAAAAAAGTCAGCCCAGAAACAGTAAATATTGGAGATATTATCGTCGTCAAACCGGGGGAAAAGATTCCCTTGGATGGTGAGATTATAGATGGAAATTCACAAGTTGATACATCTGCATTAACTGGAGAATCTGTACCGCGAACAGTGAGGCCGGGTGAAATAGTTTTGGCTGGGATGATAAATAAAATGGGTGTTCTTAGCATTAGAGTCACCAAACTATTTGATGACTCTGCTATTGCCAAGATTTTAGACTTGGTGCAAAATGCCAAAAGCAAAAAAGCAGAAACAGAAAAATTCATTACTAAATTTGCCCGATATTATACGCCAATAGTAGTTTTTATATCTCTAGCAGTTGCTTTATTACCTCCTTTATTCATTTCTGGTGCGAGTTCTTCAGAATGGATTTATCGTGCCTTAATTTTGCTAGTTATTTCCTGTCCCTGTGGACTGGTTATCAGTATTCCGTTAGGTTACTTTGGAGGTGTGGGAGGTGCAGCTAAACGTGGTATTTTGGTTAAAGGCTCCACTTTTTTAGATACTCTAAATGCAGTGAATACAGTTGTGTTTGATAAAACTGGAACGTTAACTAAAGGCGTATTTAAAGTAGTAAAAACAGTAGCATTAAATGGCTACAATGAAACAGAATTGCTGCAATTAGCTGCCCAAGTAGAATCGCACTCAAATCATCCCATCGCTCAATCTATCCTTAAGGCTTATGGGGGAAAGATTGATGAATTTGAGGTGAGAGATTATGAAGAGATTGCAGGCTATGGAATTAGAGCCAAGGTTGAAAATAGGATAGTGATAGCGGGAAGCGATCGCCTACTCCACAGAGAGAATATTGCTCATGATAATTGCCAGCTAGAGGGAACAGTTGTTAATTTAGCAGTGGATAATATTTACGTTGGGTATATTGTCATTGCTGATGAACTGAAAGAAGATGCGAGACACGCTATTCAAGCACTCAAGCAAATGGGTGTACAAAGAACAGTAATGTTGACTGGAGATAATCAAGCGATCGCTTCCCAAATTGCCAAACAGCTAGGCATAGATGCTTACGAAGCAGACTTATTACCAGAAGAAAAAGTTAATGCCATTGAAAAATTACTCAGCACCGCCGGCAAGCATGGTAAAGTTGCCTTTGTTGGGGATGGTATTAATGATGCACCAGTGATTGCTAGAGCCGATGTTGGGATGGCAATGGGTGGCTTAGGTTCAGATGCAGCCATCGAAACTGCTGATATTGTTATCATGACAGATGCGCCATCAAAGGTAGCAGAAGCAATACAAATCGCCAGAAAAACTCGCAAAATTGTTTGGCAAAATATTGGCTTTGCTTTAGCAATTAAAGCTGTGTTTATTGGATTGGGTATTTTAGGTATAGCGACAATGTGGGAAGCTGTCTTTGCTGATGTTGGAGTAGCATTGCTGGCAATTTTAAATGCAACTAGAGCGATGAAATAAAATTTTTGGAAAATCGGGAATTTGTAGTTGGTAAATTGTAGTAGTTAAACTATGAGTACATTTGACTCATAGTTTAACTACCCAAGAATAGAACCTATGAATTCATCAATCAAAGGCATTGCTACAGCTACTTTAGCCTTATTACTAAACTATTCAGCAAATCCAGCTTTTGCACTACCCCAGAAAATCAATCATCCAATTACTGTTGCTAAATCGCAACCATTAACAAACACCTTGATTGTTCCTGGCGAACGAGTGGGGCCAATAACACGCACAACCACCAAGCAAGATTTAGTGAAGCTGTTTGGTGCATCCCATCTCGTTGATAAAACCATTTCTGGTGCTGAAGGAATAGGGAGTTTCGCCGCTACTCAGGTAAATCTAAATCAGGGGCGTTCTCTGCTAATAGTTTGGAGTGATAATACTCGTACTAAACCTCTAGATGTGCGTAACCTGGGTTCAGCTTGGAAAACCCGCGAAGGTATCGGTGTTGGAACCCCATTGAGCGAGTTACGCAAGAAATTAGGTAATTTTAAACTTTATGGATTGGCGTGGGATTACGGCGGTACTATCTTGTTGGATAGTAGTAAATTATCCCGTTATCAAGGCAAACTGATTTTACGAGTAGACGCTGCTCCCAATGCTTACGAAAAGTTTGCTAATGACTACCAAGCTGTTTCTGGGGATAGTACTTTTTCCTCCAGCGATCGCCATTGGAAACCTTTGGAAATCAGGCTTACAGAAATTATCGTTGTGCTGAACCCAGGTGAGTAGTGGTATGCTAAACATCAGTTTGCTTGCTAGGGTGTAGCAAGAATATGGACGTAACTTTTTATACTAAGTTTAGAACTAGTAAATTACTGTGGTCAGTGAATAAATTATCGGGATGTTCCAATTAAGAATTGAATCAAGATGCGTATAATTGCATCTAAGTAGTTATATAGGAATTGCGATCGCAGTTGGCATCGGGTAAGTTTGAGGAAAATGCGATCGCATTCTTCACCCACCGAATGACGAACCAAAGCTTTACCAACGGTTATGCCTTACTCATTAGCGTAGATGCAGATTTACCTGTCACGCTCAAAGATGCAAGAGCTATAGTAAATATACTGATTGATCGCGATCGCGCTGTCTATCTACCAGAAAAACTTACACTTGAGTCTCCATTGTAATCATGAGACTTATGTAAATATACAGTTATTTAGCGCATCGAAATTACGATTTTCTCACCCAGAAAACAAGGAAAATACAGATATTCAGCTAATTGGTGTTTGTTTATACTATTTCAAATTTTTGTAATCGTTATACTCATAACTTAGGTTCTACCTGGGAATTAGGAAGTGGCTTTGCCACTTCTTTTTATTAATTTAGGAACCCAGTAAAAATAAATTAAAAGTTAAAAGTAATTTGTTGAACTTTTAACTTTTATTAGCTGTCATATCATGTCCATTTAATTGACTATAAAATAATTATTCTGTCAAGCTATGGCTTTGTAAGCTTCAACAGAATTTTGGTCAATGTAGACATGATATTAGTCATTACTCGTTGTATCTTGCCATCTCTCACGCTTGGGCTTGCTCTCTACATCGCGCGATCGCGCTTCTTGCCAAGTCCCCCACATTAGAGATTGCTGCCTTTCAACATGGTTAATAAACTGCATGATTGACTGATCTGCTTTGATTGGAGTTTTCAAATCAAACTTAATTGTTTGGACAATCTTGATGTCACCCATGAGAAAAAATTTACCTGCAATCTTAGTCAGCCATAACACAATTCGATTGGATAACCAACCAAAAAATCCTTTACGTTTCTTAGTAATTAACAGGATTTGACCTTCAGCTTTTCCACCTTCATGGAGGCGAACTGCAAACATTGTGTGGACATGGAAGAAATCGGGACCAAGTGTCACAATGCCAATGCTACCGTACCAATAGCAAATACTGTAAGTTATGGCATTTTTGTAGAAAAGACGGATGAGTTTAATGAAAGATGAATTCTCTTTAATGTTTGTAGTGTTACTGAAGATAATTGCATTTTCGTTCAGTTCCTGTCTTTCAAAAATAATTTCTATTGGCAGTTTGTGAACTGTATTGATATGTTGAGTATCAATCGCATTAATCATCACCACATTGGGGTGACAGTTCATCACAAAGTGAGAATGGATAGCGATATCACACTCTTTTTGTTCTAATTCGGGAATAAAAGGTAGAGGTTGTTGTGGTATTTCTCCAGTCCAAACCCAAATCATGCCGTACTTTTCAGCAGTGGGCCAACTTTGTAACTTTAGGGAAGGCGGCGTATCTAAACATGGGATATCAATACACATCCCTTCAGCATCAAATTTCCAGTGATGGAAGAAACAACGGAGTGCATTACCCTCAACTTTGCCTTCAGCAAGATGAGCGCCCATGTGGGGACAGTAGGCATCAAAGGTAGTTACTCTTCTGTCCTTACCACGGTAAATCACTAGTTCTCTGCCCAAAATCGTGACAGGTTTTACTTCACCCACCCGCAGATTTCGAGAGGGTATTACCCAATACCATCCTTCAATAAAACGTTCTGGATTATTGAAAGTTTTAGGTTTACGGGTTGAGCTAGAAGTCTGCGAGTTGAGATTCATTTTTATGGTTTCACTTGAGGTGAAGCAGTTGATCTAGAAGTAACATGCGAACTAAAAAAAAACAGTTACTTTCAGTACTATGAGAAATAGTCACTCAACAAATAGATAAAATTTGAGGCGTAAAATATTGAGTAAATTAGATTAAAAATGTTAAAATTATACTAATTAATTATTAGATAGTATCAGCCAACATCTATTCATAATAGATATCGGAAAAATCAAAACTTAGTAATATCTCTAATTAAATAAAAATTTCAACTACTGATACCAAGATTTGGCTAAACTCTCATCTGAATTAATAAATTAGTATAAATATGTAATAATAATTACAATATTTGGGAAAATCTGCCGTGTTAACTCAGGAGACAAAACTGCTTTTAATTGGTCAGGTAACAGATATAAGCGGAATTCCTATCAGGACAATTCGCTATTACGAGAGTTTAGGTTTAATCAAATCATCAAGACGAACAGAGGGAGGCTTTCGTCAGTTTTCAATGGATGTGCTGACTCGTCTAGCGTTCATTAAAAGGGCACAAAATCTTGGTCTGAGCTTAGAGGAGATTGGAAATATTCTTCAGGTCTATGACCAAGGACAAGCTCCCTGTGGTGAAATCAAAGAAAAGCTCCAGGACAAGCTTTTGCAAATTGATCGCCAAATCGATCAGTTGTTAACTTTGCGATCTGAAATAAAGGGATTACTTTCAGGCTGGAAGAATATCGGCGACCAGTATGAAGATACAATTTGTCCCATTATTCAAAATATCCCTCAGTGCTGAGAAACAGAAAAGAAGACAGAGGAGGCAGCAGGAGCAAACTTATGACAGCACATATCCTTTTGGTGGAAGATGAAGTCAAACTAGCACGATTTGTCGAATTAGAGCTAAGTAGCGAAGGATACCGAGTAAGTGTAGCTCATGATGGGATTGCCGGTCTCACCCTAGCGCGAGACTCATCGCCAGATTTAGCGATTCTGGATTGGATGTTACCAGGTTTAACAGGTTTAGAAATTTGTCGCCGTTTGCGAGCAACAGGTAGTACAGTACCAGTAATTTTATTGACAGCAAAAGATGAAGTGAGCGATCGCGTCGCCGGATTAGATGCGGGAGCCGATGATTATGTAGTTAAGCCCTTCAGCATTGAGGAATTACTCGCTAGAATTCGCGCCCATCTGCGTCGCACGCAAGAAACAACCGAAGATTTGCTGCAATTTGAAGATTTAAGCTTAAATCGCCGTACCCGTGAAGTTTTTCGAGAAAAACGAAGCATTGAGTTAACAGCAAAAGAGTTTGACTTATTAGAATATCTCCTCTCACATCCCCGTCAGGTGTTTACTAGAGATCAAATTTTAGAGAAAGTTTGGGGTTACGATTTCATGGGTGATTCTAATATTATTGAAGTATATATTCGTTATCTGCGACTCAAATTGGAAGAGAATAATGAAAAGCGTTTGATTCATACAGTCCGTGGTGTAGGCTATGCACTACGGGAACAATCATAATGACTTGGTGATTTCGACAAAAAGCAAAATTTTAAAGAAAAAAGAGGATCATGAATAAAAAATGGGCTGTTAAACGGCTAACAGTAAATCTCACCGCTGAGGAAATGAAGAAACTTGAACACTACTGTGCTTTGACAGGAAGACCAGCAACAGACGTAATTCGAGAATTACTCCGATCTCTTGAGGTTGACAATACTAAAAACTCTGAAATGGCAACAGCAGACTCAAAAACAACAGTTGGCAGTGGCTTAAAATCACAGTAACTATTCACCAGAATATCTCGCCAAATCTCAAAAATCTGCCAGCTATCTTGAATTACCAATAGGGTTCAAGGAAATACTTCTCGGTTAAAGGGAAAAGGGTAAGGGTTTAAATTCATCCCTTACCCTTGTACCCTTAAACTTTTCCTAGAACACACTCCTAATGGTGCGGCATGGCTAGTTATCAAACCCAATACTGCTCGGGTTTTGGATTTTAAACTGAAATTTGGTTTGGGGAAAAGGTTACTGGGTTTGGATTAAAGGTTTTTCTTTCCCCTTTGCCATTCCCCTTTTCTCCTTAACCGACAAGTATTGAGGGCAATCTGGGTTTATCAGAAAAATGGGTTTAAAACCCCGTGTTTACTTCGGCTACGCTCAGTAACCATCCAGCACGGCTTTAAAGTAATGAGTAAGGAGTAATGAGTAATGAGTGGATGAAAAATGGGTATTTACTCATTACTTATTACTCATTACTCATTACTCCTTCTTAAGAGTGCGTTCACGGCGGTGAGGATGTCAATCTCGTTGCTGCCAGATGGGTCATTGAGCGGTCAAGTCGCTTCTCTACGAACCTCTTGCTAGCTTGCTTCTATCTAAGAGTACGCTTCCAATTAAAAATTAAAAATTATTAACTAAAAATTGCAAGACGCTCTTGCAAAAAATACTAATTAGACAGTCAAGGGGCAGGTATATAAAATTAATGCCTTTTTTCTTTGCCATGTCTTAACAAGCATATATTTTGGGCATCATAATTCCAAGCTGAATAGATGAGCTAGCAGCCAGAAAACTCTTTGGCAGCAAGTTTTTTATTTACAACTATAGTATTGACCTATGGCAGATAATTTTATACTTTATTTCTTTATTTCTCCACATAGTTCGTACACTGGGTTGATTTGGAGATGCCTACAGATTCAATTGGGAGTAATCTGTAGCGTAGGTATTTGGACATTATCAGAAGCTAAGTTACAAGCAGCCCAAGCACATCAGACCTGGAAATCACCTTCAGAATTGATTGAG
This sequence comes from Desmonostoc muscorum FACHB-395, assembly GCF_014698035.1. Classification (GTDB taxonomy): domain Bacteria; phylum Cyanobacteriota; class Cyanobacteriia; order Cyanobacteriales; family Nostocaceae; genus Nostoc; species Nostoc muscorum_A. The sequence continues at coordinate 8,624 of NZ_JACJSF010000011.1, read as the reverse complement.
GGAGTCAGCAAAGTAAATCCTGAGCCAACACCTATTTTGATGGCGGCCCCCGAAAACTTCAATCCTGATTTGCAATTACGTCCACCGCTACCCGAACCACCGCAGAATTCTAGTCCACCAAAAACTTCCACCGAACCAAGAACGCCGGATGCAGTTTTGGAAAGCATTCATACGGACTATCGCTATGACACAGATAACTTTGGCCAAACCAATTTCTTTTTTGAACCAATGGTTCAGTTTGGATTGAGTAATGGCAATAAAATATTTGTGAAAACAGGTTTTAACTTATTTGAACAACGCGGTGTTGAATCAATTACGAATTTTCCCTTGCAAGTTGGATGGCAAGGAAAAATTGGTCAAGTGACTCTGCAAACAGCAGCCGGAGTCGATGTCTTCAATCGTTTACCTACAGCTATCAATCTCAATGCTAAGGTGGAGGCTTCCATTTCGCCACCGCAAGTTTCGTCATCAGGTCGATTGCTATCGGTAATAGTACTATCAGGTAATTTAGAACAAGGCCCTTATAAATCCAATGCCCGAACTTTAGAAAATCAAATTACTGCTTGGCGATTTGGGCCTGATTTATACTGGCAAATTGACGGTAACACCAGCTTGTTTTCATCATTGCGTTTGGGTAGTTACAACGATGGTAATTCCGAGGTGCAGTCATTTAGTCGGCTAGAACGCAAGTTCGGACAGTTTTCTCTGGCAGCTAACTTATTCAATTTGAGTTTCAATCGCGATTTAGAACGCACAAGTGGCTATTTTTCCCCACCAGATTTTCTAGTTTACAACGCTGAGGTGGCTTGGGAAGGAGATATTGTTAATTTTTTACGCTGTCGCCTCGCTGCCAACTTAGGACAGCAGCGACTTAAAGGAGAATTTGATAACGCCAATACCTATCAAACGCGCTGTACGGTAAAGGTTTCACCAAATATAGAGGCAGACCTTGGCTATAGCTTTAGTAATGTTCGCAATCAAGAAACTGGGGGAAGTGCTTACGGTGGTAATTCCTTGACAGGACAGTTGCGGGTCAAATTTTAGTAGTCACTGATAAGGCTGAAGAATGAAAGCACCATTACCTGATAACGAAATACAGCGAATCGAATCTCTTTTGGAGTATAAGATCCTCGATACTCGTTCGGAAGCTGCCTTTGACGATCTCACCCATTTAGCCTCATATATTTGTGGCACTCCTATTGCCTTAATCAGTTTAATTGATAGCGATCGCCAGTGGTTCAAATCCAAAGTTGGAATGGAAGCCCCAGAAACACCGCGAGATTTGGCATTCTGCGCCCATGCTATTATGCAACCGGAAGTTTTTGTTGTGCCTGATGCCACACAAGACGAAAGGTTTGCGACAAACCCGCTAGTCACTTCTGACCCGGATATTCGATTTTATGCTGGTGTACCGTTAACTAACCCTGAAGGATATGCACTAGGAACACTTTGTGTAATTGACCGTGTACCAAGAAAGCTCTCTCCAGAACAAGTTGAAGCATTGCGAATTATCGGTCGCCAGGTAATCAAGCAATTAGAAATGCGGCGTAACTTAGCAAGTTTGGTATTGGTCACTCATACACGCAAACAGGCACACAAGAGACGCAAACAATTTTTTAAAACAGTAGCCGGAGGGTTTGGGTTAGCATCGGCAATTTTAGTTTTGATTGGCATGATTTCTTATCAAAACACACGCATATTGATTGATGCTAGTAATCAGGTACAAAAAACCCAAGATAAAATCAATAAGCTAGAAGAATTACTGTCCGAGATGAAGGATGCTGAGACTGGACAACGCGGTTATATCCTGACTGGACAAGAAAGTTATCTGGAACCTTATCAAGCAGTAGTTGTAAACATCGATCAAAAAATTGTAGAACTGAAGGATTTAATCGCAGATCAACCTAGCCAACAAAAGCAGTTTGCCGCCCTTGAATCTCTGATAGCTGCAAAATTTGCCATACTCAAGCAGACTATATACCTGCGTCAAAATCAGGGATTCGAGGCAGCGTTGCAGGTAATCCAGACAAATCAGGGGAAATATATTATGGATGATATTCGCAAGGTCATCCATGAGATTGAGAATGAGGATAAAAGGTTGCTTCAACAGCAGTCACAAGCGGCAAAAGCCAGTGCAAACAACACAGTTTTGACACTTGCGATCGCTATTTGCCTAAGTTTTATCACTCTGGCTATAGTCTACTACTTCATTTATCGTGAGGTAAAAGAACGTAAATTAACAGAGGAAACGCTAAACCAAGAACGCAACTTTATTTCAGCAGTTCTTGATACAGCTAGCGCCTTGGTAATAGTTCTGGATACACAAGGGCAGATCGTTCGCTTCAATCAAGCTTGTGAACAAACAACTGGTTACTCATTCGATGAGGTGAGAGGAAGGCATTTCTGGAACCTATTTCTCATTCCTGAACAGGTAGAACCAGTTAAAGCAGTTTTTGAACAGTTGCGAACTGGTGAAGCGCCCAAAGAATATGAAAATTATTGGGTAGCAAAGGATGGCAGTCTGCGGCTGATTTCATGGGCTAATGCTATTTTGAAAGATGATGAGGGTTGCGTTGAATACATTGTTGCTACAGGTATTGATATTAGCGATGTCTACGACGAGCTTCGTTTACGCAAACGAGCAGAACAGCACCTCAAAGCCCAGTACTCTACAACGCGCGTCTTAGCAGAGTCAACTACAATCAGTGAAGCTATGCCCCAAATCCTGCAAGGAATCTGCGAGAGTTTGGAATGGGATCTAAGTGAAATTTGGATGGTAAATCAGCGAGCGAATCTACTAAGTTTACTGAATTCATGGTATAAAATGTCTTCAGGAATGCAAGAATTTGAGATCCTTAGTCAGCAGACCACCTTTGCATCAGGAATTGGCCTGCCTGGTCGTGTTTGGGACAGTGCTGAACCTGTTTGGATTGTTGATGTAGTTAAAGACAAAGATTTCATCCGCTCTCAAATCGCTGTCCAAGCAGAACTGCACGGAGCTTTTGGTTTTCCGATCCATAGTGGTAAAAACATCCTTGGTGTCATTACCTGCTTTAGCCATGAAATCCAGCAACCTGACCAAGATTTGGCAAAAGTCATGAATTCTATTGGTGAGCAAGTAGGGCAGTTTATTGAGCGCAAGCAGGCAGAAGAAGAACTCCAACGCCAAAATTTGCGATCGCAACTATTTACTGAAATCACCCTTAAGATTCGTCAGTCTTTGAAAATCCAAGAAATTCTCCAAGTCAGTGTTACGGAGGTACAAAAAATTCTCCATAGCGATCGAGTTTTGATTTATCAACCTTTGACAGATGGATCTGGAAGCACTGTAGTTGAGGCAGTAGTTTCTGGCTGGCTGACAATTAAAGAGAAAAAGCTCACTGATTCTTATTTTCAAGCGGAATATACACAACAGTACTATCTACAGCAATATCGTCAAAAACGGAATCTAGAGCTTGCTGACTTAGATATAGTGGAAATTCAAAAAAGGCACATAGAATTACTGCAACAATTTGGGGTCAAATCCAATTTAGTCATACCCATTCTTGTCAAAGAAGAACTCTGCGGTTTGCTAATTGTCCATCAGTGTGGCAGTTCCCGTCAGTGGTCTAGCTTTGAAACTCATCTTTTACGACAAATAGCCGATCAAGTAGGTATTGCCTTAGCCCAAGCCCAAATGTTATATGCAGAAACTCAACAGCGAAGAGAACTTGAAGTTGCTCGTCATCAAGCTGAATTAGCTTCTAAAACCAAAAGTGCCTTTTTAGCAAACATGAGTCATGAAATTCGGACTCCGATGAATGCTGTGTTGGGGATGACAGGCTTAATGTTAGAAACTCCCCTAAACTCAGAGCAACAGGATTTTATCGAAACTATTCGCATTAGTGGAGATGCTCTTTTAAGCCTCATCAACGAAATTTTGGATTTGTCCAAACTTGAGGCTGGGGAAATGGCACTAGAAACTCTAGATTTTGACTTATCTACTTGTCTAGAAGAAGTGTTGGAATTATTAGCTCCCTCAGCCCATAATAAAGGATTAGAAATTGCAGCGTTAATCTATCCCAACGTTCCCACCCAACTCCAAGGCGATGCTGGCCGCCTGCGGCAAATTCTGATGAACCTGATCAGCAATGCGATCAAGTTCACCAGCAATGGAGAGGTAGTAGTCAGAGCAGAATTGCGAAGGCTTTCCTCTACTACAGCCACCATTTATTTTGCCATCACAGATACCGGTCTTGGCATTACCTCTGAAGACCAATGCAAACTCTTTACCCCATTTACCCAAGTAGATGCTTCCACCACCCGCAAGTATGGCGGCACAGGTTTGGGATTAGCCATCTGCAAGCAACTGGTAAGCTTGATGGGAGGAGAAATTGGCGTAGAAAGTCGGTTGGGCAAAGGATCTAAATTTTGGTTTGAAGTAACTCTTGCCCAGCAACTTCACCCTATTTCCTCAGAAAGCGATCGCGAACTTTTGACTAATCGGCGCTTGTTAGTGGTGGATGACAATGCTACTAATCGCAAAATTATCCATCATCAAGCTACCCGTTGGGGAATGTTAGTAGATCAGGCTGCTTCGGCTACTATTGCCCTCAAAGCTATTGAGGAGGCTGCCAAGCAAAAAAATCTCTATGACATTGCTGTGATTGATATGCAGATGCCAGAAATAGATGGCATGACCTTGGGAGAGCAAATTAAAGCAAATTCAGCGATCGCTGGGCTACCTTTGATTATGCTTACCTCTACTAATCAACGCTATGAAATCCAACGAGCGCTAAAAATAGGATTTGCGGCTTATTTGGTCAAACCTGTTAAGCCATCCCGACTCCTCGATACCATCATGACTATCTTAGGAACGCAGATAAAGGAGGAGACAGAAGTCAGAAGTCAAGAGTTAAAACTAAAAGATTACGAAAACAACAGCAACGCTCATTCTCCTAGCTCCCGCCTCCTGGCTCGTGACTTCCACAAATTAAGAATTCTCTTAGCTGAAGATAATTTGGTGAATCAGAAAGTTGCTTTGAAGCAACTCCAAAGCCTAGGTTATAGCGCAGATGTTGCTGGTAATGGGAAAGAAGTTTTGCAGCTATTAGAAAAAATCCCCTACGATTTAATTTTGATGGATTGCCAAATGCCTGTTCTCGATGGTTTAGAAACTACAAAAGAAATTCATCGTTGGCAAGAAAGCAGCTTTGTCAATAGTCGTCGCCCTGTAGTAATTGCGATGACAGCTAATGCGATGAAAGAAGATCAACAGATGTGTATAAATGCAGGAATGGACGATTATCTCAGCAAGCCAGTAATCAAAGAGAAATTAGCGGCGGTGCTACAGCGTTGGGGAAGTGTGATATTCCAGGCAAAAGAAATATATGTTTTAGAGCAGAAAGTTTCTACAACAGATATAGGTTCAGTTGACCTCCCAATTGATTGGGAACGCTTGCATCAGCTCTCGGAAAACAACTCAGAATTTGAATTAGAACTACTGGAAATATTTGTTGAAGATATGCAACCTCGTTTAGAGATTATTAAAATAGCGATCGCAGATAATGACTATGAGCAACTAGCGCTCCAAACTCATCAAATTAAAGGTGCTAGTGCCAATATTGGAGCTATAACCATGCATTTAGCAGCACAAAAATTAGAACAATTAGCTCACAATCAAGAACGTCGAGGTACTACTCACTTAATCTCAGAGTTAGAAGAGTTTGTTAAATGTATCCAAGAGTTTTTAATCACGAGATAAGGAAGCGGCCGTAAATAATTCTTGTTGGAATAAGAAAATAGGCAATAGCTATAAGGGTTTTACTCTAGCTAGTTCTTATTTATATAGTTGATTTGATTGTGCCAAGTTACTTGTTTCTGGTGGTAAAAATACCACGTAAATTTGAATATTTAATTTTTTAACGGCGACCAAATCGAATTGATAACTATCTGCATTGATTGGTGGGGATGCTTGTAAAAGTTGGTAAAATATTGAGTCTCGCTGCATGAAGCACTTTAGAATTTTTTGCTTCTAGCTAATAATTAAGCTAGCAAAGCTCAGATAAGAGGATTAATAATATTTACTAATAAATAAACAGTAACGATTGTCTCCTGTTGGCTCATAACTCAATTTATCGGCAATGGCAGACATAATTTTTAAACCCCGCCCGCGCTCTTGCTCATTCTCATCAAATTCAGATATTTGCCGCAATTGCTGCTCTAAGTCAAATGGTTCACCTTGAGACCAAATGCGAATTTCTATATATTTATTTACCCGTACAGCTTCTATTTCAATAGGAGTTTCAATAGGTAAGTTTTTGTGTGCATGTTCAACTATGTTAGTGAAGCCTTCCATCAAAAGTGTTTGACATTGCCACCAAACTTCTTTGTTAAGAATAGGCGGCTGATTCATCTGATCGAACCAAAATAATACTTGAGATGATGCTGTAAGGTCTGTGTTGACTTTTAGATAAATTGTATTTTTCACTTCTTAACCAATAAAATATTTCGAGACGATCCTATTCGTATTTAATTTATTTAATTTGAGTATTTTCACTATACATTTAAAACTAAATTGCATATAAGTTGAATTAGAGTAATTACTTCTTTTTAAGCGAAGCAGAATTCAGAATGAATTCTGACGGAAAGAGCGGATAGCAGAGCGTCAAGCCTGCGGGACGCTACGCTACACGTAGCCCATTCTGACTTCTAAATTCTTCTTCAATCTACTTAGTAAACTTTAATTTATGTTTAAAATTTTGGTTATTGATGATGACCCTATAGTGCGAACAGTACTGAAAAAAACACTCCAAAATCAAGGTTATGATACCAGTGTCGCCAAAAATGGCGAGGAAGGAATTAGACAAGCACAATTACTACGTCCTGCTCTGATTATCTGTGACTGGATGATGTCCGAGGTAGATGGGCTAGAAGTGTGTCGTCGAATTAGAACAGATCCAGAGTTAGCAACCACTTTTTTTATTCTATTAACGGCTAGGGGAGCAGCTCGAGGAGAGGAGGAAGATCGAGTTAGAGGACTTGACGCTGGAGCAGATGAGTTTATCTCTAAACCAATAGAGATGAATGAATTGAAAGCGCGGGTAAGAGCAGGACTAAGATTACACCAGTTAAATCAGGATTTACAAAGTCAAAAAGAAGTTTTGGAGACACTAAATCAAGATTTACAAACCCAAAAGCAAATTTTGGAGGCAGAATTAGCTGAGGCTGCTGATTATGTGCGATCGCTCTTACCCTCACCGCTCGTAGGAGCAGTAACTACAGAAAATCTGTTTATTCCCTCAGCACAGCTAGGAGGTGATTGCTTTGACCATTATTGGATCGACGAGGATAATTTGGCAATTTATTTGTTGGATGTATCAGGTCATGGCGTGGGTTCAGCCCTCCTATCTGTATCCGTGCTGAATGTTTTGCGATCACAATCTCTACCAAACACAAACTTTTGTCAACCCAGTGAAGTCCTAAAAGCGCTCAATCACGCCTTTCAAATGACAAAGCACGGTGATAAATACTTCACAATCTGGTATGGAGTTTATCACCGTCTAAAACGCCAACTTATTTATGCCAATGCCGGACATCCACCAGCTTTACTGTTATCGAATGCCTCTACAACAAACATCCGAGTTAAACAGCTAAGTTCTTTGGATCTCCCAATTGGCTTTTTACCTGATGTCCAGTTTGAAGAGGCTATTTTTCACATCGAAGAGAACGGTATTTTATACATTTTTAGTGATGGTGTTTATGAAATTAATCAGTCAGATGGTAAAATTTGGGGTATTGATGCTTTCATTGACTTACTAACTAAACATAGTCTAAAAGACCCCTGTATTCTAAATCAATTATTAGCGAACATTCTTATCTTGAATTCTCAAGATAATCTTGATGATGACTTCTCTTTGGTAAAAGTTAACTTTGGTTAGTATAGTCAAGTGTGCAGATTCCAATTTAGGCTAGTCTAAGAACTTACTGTGTTGCCAATACTTGGCGATTGAATTCATCTTGGTCAGCGAAGGTTTGAAAAATTCTATCCATTTTAGTCAATTCAAACAACATTCTGACTTGATCGCTGATTGAACAAACAAAAAGTTTGGTATTAGCATTTCGCGCCATTTGCATTGCTGAGACTAAAGCACCTAAACCAGAGCTATCGATAAACTTTACTTCTTTCATATCAAGTAACAATATATCGGCTCCAGTTAGCAGAATATCGCTAACTTCACGACGCAGTTCATTACCTCTAATACCATCTAAAATTCCAGATAATTCTAGTAATTTTACGTTCAGGCTCATTGTTTTATCTTATTGTTTGACTGGGAAAAATGTATTTACATTTTGGCATTGACTTAAGCTAAACTGCAATAGATATAGCAATAGTTTTGTATCTTAAAGGAATCCGCTTTAATTTGTGTTCGCACAGCCATACTTACTAGCGTGGTGCAGCTTGATAATTCTGGCGTTGCTATTTCAGTAAAGAATCTAGCCTCTACAGATTAGCGAAAAATTTCAAAAGCTTTAAAATAACCCTCTTTTATCACTCTCGACAAAGTATAATTAGGAGCGATCGCAAAAACACCAGACAGAGAGTATGGTTGAGCCTCGCCCACCTGCACCCACAGTAAAATTTG
>NZ_JACJSF010000109.1 GCF_014698035.1 Desmonostoc muscorum FACHB-395 | reverse complement strand
AGCAAGTTAAATCAGTTTTTTCATCAAATTTGGCATGAAGCCAAATCCGCTTCATGTCTGGTAATTTGGTTATAAAAGTTTTGCTCAGTTAGCTTTCATTTTTTTCCGAAAAATTTGTGGTCAAAACTCATGACTCTACCATCAGGGGGTAAAGTTACGGAAGGATACTGTTGGCGAATGTACTACATATTTGTATTTACAAATATGTAGTAAGCTCAAACCTTCAATCTGTCGTTGCGGCTTTTAGTTGTAATACTTTTGTTTATGCGTTTGTAACACTTTCGCCAACAGTATCGACTGCTCATTTCACCCCGTTTATAAATGGATAACTCTTTGCCCACAAGCGATGGATCTCAACCGACATATCTCGTGCGAGATCCTGTTATTAGTTGCCCTAAGTATCCAAAAACTCCAGTTCACTAACATCAATGAGATTTAATCCACCCGCCGCAGCGCCAGGACGCAACGGTGAAGGAGCAGTGAGCGGCTCTCCGGTTTGAGCAGAAACCAAAAGAACTTTATCACTACCACAGGAAACCCAAGAGATTTTATATTCTTCGCCGCTTGAAAGTAGCTTCACACGATCTCCTTTAACGGGTTGGCGGGTGGTGACGGATGCTGATGGAGCCGGTGACGGATTGGTGATGGTTTGGTGATGGTTTGGCTCGATGGATGGTAATGCTTGTGGAGTATAGGTTATAGCTATTTCAGATGATGGTTGTGACGGAGGTGATAGAGTTTTGCCCAAACTTTCTACAAAATCCGTTTTCTCATCGGACAAACTTTCACTCTTCAAAAAATTAGATGGATGATTATTTACCTCGTTTACAAAAAGATTTTTCTGTAAATGTCCATCACATCCGTCACCATAAGGCTTTGAGTCCATCACCATATCCATAACCTTGTCCATCACACCTCCATCACCAAGCCCCGTTGGGGCGGGTGTGGGGTGTAGGGTGTGGGGTGTGGGGAAACAGCCTGACCCAACAACCAGTGGGTCAGAAGCCCCGCCCTCATAAGGGCGCTTGCATTGGGAGGGGTACGAAGCCCCTTCCGTCTCCTTCCCTACACCCCACACCCCACCCCCTACACCCGATAAGGGAGCGCCATCACCAGCCTGATTGGAAGTGATTGAAGATTCGGAAGGGAACGGAGCCTCATCGAAAGCGCCTCTTAACCGGATACCGTAAAAATGACTGCCAGTTCTGGTTTTTTCCTGCTTAACATCAGACCATCCCAGCACATGATTTAAGACTTGGAGTAAGTCTGGGGTGAAATTGGGTAAGCTCTTACCCTGTTGCCCAGAATTTTGGCAGTAGTGATGGTATGAGCCAAACAGTGTGCTGATTTCGGGGCGGTAGCTGCTGCTTTGCCATTCGTTTTTGTTGGAGCCGACTTTGACCACCCCTGATAAATCTCGCACGATATGCCGTTCCACCCAAGCTGCGATGGAGTCAGTCATTTGTGCCATTTCCCAGTAAGCGAGATCGTAGCCAGTAGAGTTTTTTCCATTGAGAGTGTTAATTATTTCACTCTCTGGAATGGTAAGTAGGTACTGGGTGAAAGCTCCCATCTCCGGGTAGAGCTTCTCTCTGAGGTGAGTATCTACAATTGGTGGACAGTAATTCATGTTTACTACAATCAACCGCCTTTTGAGCCATCTGCCGACCCCAGAGCCTTGGAGCGCCGCATAATTGGAAGTAATTAAGACTGTGGCAGCGAGTCTGACATCACAAGCTTTTTTATAAACTTCCTTGGCTTTGGTGCTTCCTCCCCCCGTGAGGGTTTTGAAAGTTTGCAAACCGCCATTGACCTTATCTTGATCCTCAAAAATGACTGAGCGCTTGTTGTTGATGTCTACCAGGAAATTAGGATTATCCAAGTTTTCAATTTTGCCACTCCAAGTATTCTCTGAGCCGACTAACGCCGTCAGGATATCCGAGTAAATGCCTTTACCATTGCCGCCATTGCCCCAGAGGTAAAGAATTTTTTGGAGATGAGACATACCTCTGAGTGTGGCAGCTGCAAAACAGATGAGGGTCTGTATTTTTTGGGAGTCGCCCTCCGTTACTTCCTGGAACCAACCGCGAATCGTTGGCCAATCTCGAATCTTGGGATTATCAAAGCGATGGGGCAGTGTCCAGGTTAAATAATTACCGGGTGAGTGTTTCTCAAACTTTCCAGTAGCCAGCACCAGTACGCCATCTAGGAATGGAACGATGCCTGTTCTTTGGGGCCACGTTTCAACAGTTAGCCGTCGCGCCATGAATTTGCGAATATTGACTATATAGCTATCAGTGCCATAGCCAACAATTGAACGGGCATCCAATATTCCCTGAATCCTTGTTTCGATCATGTGGTCATCCTGGGATTTCCACAATCCCGAATCATCACCTAGATAGTACTTCCATTCCTTGTATTCGTTGCAGTACTTGAGGCGCTCTCGGTAATCTTCGACCAGTTCAAATGCCAACATATCAGCGGGGATAATTTTCGACTTCGACTGATAAGATTTTGACTGATGAGACTTGGACTCAACGGCATCTTTGCCGTGGGTCAATTCTCTGATTTGCTGATTTAGTGCCGCGATTAGATTATCCGCACTCATGCGAGTTTTCAAAATATTTAACTCTACAATCGTGCCGTAGACTTGAGAAAGTTGTTCGAGTTGTTCAAAACTATTTACCTCGTCTACCGCCCTAATGCCCAGCATTTTGGTGACTATGCCTTGACAGAGTGCATTATTATAGCTTTGGGCCCAAAGTGTTGAACCGTTTGGTGTCAGCAACAAGTCATCAATCCCTTTGCCTAGTGACTCGTCCCAGGTGGGGCGCGATACGGAGGAGCCTACTTTTTGCGCCGCATAAGACAGTGCATCAATCCCCTTGTTTACAGATGCTACGACCGAGGGCTTAGAATCCATGTCATAGGCAACTAACAAAGTTCTAGGGCGATTCATGATTCGCTGTAAGCTGGGCTTGAATCGCTTGGTCTTTTTATCTACCCCACAGGTCGCGCCGTAGTTGGTGGTGGCGGGGTATCCCTGACAGATTAGACTAAACAGTTTTTCTGAGCCTTCGGTCGTAATTACAGGTAACTCGGAATTGGCTAACCACTCATAGAAATCCACATCATCAGGGATACTGCCTTTCTCAAGTCCCATCTGTTGCTCAACGAGCCTTCTAATAGTGGGGATGACGCGAGGATAGAAGCACTGATCTCCATTCTTAGATGGAGCCAGCCGTTTGTAAGGCTTTGTGCCATCATCGTTTGGTAGACTCAAAATTGAATGCCAGACACTATCATCTGCATTCAGCATCAGCGCAGCATACACAACGCCGGAATATGGCTTTTTCCACCTTAAAGCCTCGGCTATCCGGCACGGTGAGTCTGTAAACTCAATCATCGCGTCAAACTGCTCTGCACAAAGTCGGTCACGCCCAAACTTCTGCTTAATAAAATCTTTGAAAGCGTCAAATGAAATCCAATGCTGTTTAACGCTCTCGTTAGTCCAGATTGGCTCAACACTATTGGGCTGTGTCGCCTGATTCCTGGGTTCAGATAATAGTGGGGCTAGAGTCAGTTGATCTAGATGTCCACGAACGTCATTTGTAGCAGTAGTCCCAGAACTATTAAAGGTGGCTACCATTGTGAAATCCTTGTGAGGTAAATTGTGTGGGCTTTACCTCCCCTGAAGATTCACCAAAATTTTAATCAAATTTCTCGTTAAACCCGTTGTAGGAAGTTCTCGGAACTGATAACATTAAGTTATAAAGAAATTTAATAGAAAAAACTACGGGGTGTCTTCTAGGACTGTTAAACAACTTGCTGAAACAAGTTGAGTCTTGGGGAGGCATTCTTTTCTTATGTATATCGGGTGACATGACACTTAGAAAAGATGAACTAAGGGTATAGTCTTATTACATAGTAAATTATCTCAGACAAAAAAATAATAAATATCTCAACTTTATAAAATAAAACAATTTATTTATTTTCCTCAAGCTAAGACACAGCAAAGCTTTTACAAGTTTTTAACTAACATTAAAAACCAGATAAATACCCCACTATATTAATACTAGTAGTGTGACTAAAAATAATTCAATTTATTGATGCTGCCTCAACTTGACCTTAATCTAAGATTAAGACGCATTTATGTTGTCGGTCATGCGGCACCATCTTGCTTTGCAGGTTGTTCTATCCAAAGTGCGAGCGCTTGTTCGAGGGCCTCACTTTGGTTTACATCTCGTTCAGCACATGTCGCCTTGAATTTTCGATACAAGGGAACTGGCACATGACCGCTTAACTGCCTATAATCTTCGCTCCGTCGTCTATCAACCATCGAATCTACTGAGTTCATGTAAATCTATTCTCCTACACAATATCTAATTATTTTACTATCTGTTTCTCGTGTTGACCACAATGTCGTGCCATTGCTATATTGGCAGATATAAGGCAAAAGCGCCAGCGAGAGACAAGATACACATATTCTTGGCGACTTCAGCCTGCAAATTTATTTTGAGGAGGATTTATGCGAGTAACAATCAGGCAATCTCTACACCCATTTATTAGCAATAAAGCGCAGGAATTAGGCATTAATGACCATGCAGAGGTCGTTAACTTCCTTTTACTCCAGATTTTGCAAAAATCGATGCTGTCACAGACTACTGCTACTGGGAGCCAAGATACTCAGTAGTGTTTCATAGATACGTTTCATGAAACAGTTTCAACGGTTGCATCAATGTTTCAGCCTAACTTGACACCGTGAAACGCTACTTACACCCACCGTAAACATGAAACATGAAACATGAAACGTTAGTTGATAACGACTACTTCTCCTTGTGACAGTGACGATAAAAAGTTGAGAGTTTTACGATATGTCAAGACCTGAAAAACAACCAACATCTATAAGCGCGAATGCACCTAACACAAACGAGCCTGAAACTATAACAGAGAAAGCATCAATGCCATCAAAAAAGGTAATTCATTTGATGCTAGATGCTGGACGCTCCAGTATTAAATATCAGGCTTTCGTTAATAACGAAACTGGCACAACACCAGTAATGAAAACCGAATCCTTGGTGTGTTGTGTGCCATCAGTGCCCTTTGGAGAATTAGGAGCTTTCAGCCTAAGCCGAGGCAAAGATGAAAACAACAAAGATATTACTGAGCATTGGGTTGTAGGCTCCTCAGCCAGACTGCAAGGTAAGGAATATATAGCGATGAGTGATTCCGAGAATCACAAAGTACACTACTTCCCGCTACTGGCATTAGGCGCAATCGCATCTCTGCCGAATCTGCTTGAGTTGTCCACGGGTACAAGCGACAAGCGTAGAACCTTGCACATTCGTTTATCAACGCTCTCGCTAGCTTCCCCATTAGAACTAAAAAAAGCCATTGAACAATGCAAGTGGATAGCAGTAGATGGTGTTAGATACCGTTTGTGTTTTTCTAAACTTGGCTTTCTGGGATTCCCAGAGGGATATGGCGCGTCACTCTGGGTAAGCGAACGCTTTGACGATAAGCAGTTCCATACTTTTGATATTGGATATGGTACAGCCACAATCAGCGAATACAGTAATCTCGGCAAGTTACCAAAACGGGTAACTTGTAGTCCGAATGGTGGCGGTGGCGTTGCCACACTAATCAAAGAATTCTCCAGAGCATTGAGCAACACCGATTCTTCTAAAATGATTCGCCCCTCCCAACTGCGCGAGATTTTAGAAACTGCAACCGTTGGCGATAACGGCATAAGTGCGATTGCACCTGATGGCGAAGATATTGGGAGTGAGTTGGAGAACGCGATTCATTCATGGATGAAAGATTCTCCCTTGGCTTATGCCCTAGATGACGTATCCGTGAAAGCCAGACGCAGCAAAGTAACTTTGTGTGGCGGTGCATTTGCGATCGCGCCTGTGCAGATGTTGATTAAAGAAAGATTACTCAAATCTTGTATTCCTGAAAGTAATTTGTTGATTCCCGAAAATCCTGGAACCGTTGCTTTATCAGAAATGAAAAAACTTTACTTAGGAGAAACGACCGATGTTAACCAAGCGGCTTAATTACAACGTCCCTCAAGACTTGACTCCAGCCATCAGAATGCTTGCAGAAATGGATGGTACAACCCCCGCTTACTGGCTGAGGAAAGCTTTAGAGAAAGTAGTAAATGAAAGATTTTCTGTCAATAACAATCATCAAATCAATTTAGGGGATTTGGAGGCGATAAGAGGTGAATAATATGATGAACAGTATTGTTAGCACAGAAGAAATAGTAATCATCCTGGCTGGTGTTGAGCAGACTTTAAGATTGATTCAAGCTACTCCCGAATACAGGAGGCTGCAAACATCGAAGCATTTTACTACATCAAACGACTTGGTTTTGAATGATGCCATTCAATCAATTTCTGAAGTTTTAGATGGCATTGAAAAAGTACAACTCGCTAACAGTTCTGATGAGTATTAATTGTGCAAACGCTTGCCCGGTCAAGAAAAGCGTTCGCACAAACCAGCATCAGGCATTCAATCGATACACACATTAAGGATATCAAAATGGCGCACCCTGTAGGATATTACTCTCTCTCCCATGACAATGCACTCATTAAAGATATGTGTGAGACATGGGGGGAAGGACTAGAGAAGATGAGCGAATCAGACACACTCTGGTTAATTGCAAAAATCGCTCATCAAGCATGGTTAGAGTGTGATTCTTCTAACCCTCCTAGCAATGAAGCTTCTTCAGTATGCAAGCGACTACATGAGTTAAAGCAATGGGAAAAATTTGCACTGATTAGCGCAATGGCACAGTGAGATGTACAAGAAGCAATTGTATTTAGCATTGGCTGGTGTCGGGGTCTGCTTCTTGCCTGTAATCATTCCTTTAGTACCCAAGTTGGGGGCTTATGCAGAAGCCGAGAGATTAAAAGCCACCGAAGGATTAGAGCGTAAACGCATAGAAGAACGGGCTAAGACCAGTGATGCCTTATATGAAGCCGGAGTCATGCCCACAACTCGCTCTCTAAGAATCACAAATTATTTTGACAGCAGTAAACGCAATCCCAGACCAGACACAACCCTATATCTTGATGACGAGATTGTTGATGTCTTTGATGCTTCTGGGCGCTGCATAGGTCGGATTGAAGAAGGAATTTGGAAGTGGAAGCACAAAGCCAAAGGGATTTGTAAAAGCGTTCAAAATATCAAACCAGTAAGGAGGAAGTAATGGCGTTAGGTTCATCAAGTGCAGAAAGTAATAGTACTGGTAACACTGATGGTAAACCCAAGGGTAAGAAGCGAACGCTTGGTGAAATCATCGATTTTTGCGCCAAGGCTGTTGTGATGATTGTTGGCTTACCTATTAGGGCAGCCGCCGCAATTGTCAATCAATTTGTTGCTAACGGTGGCGCGGGTCGTGCGTTAGTTGGTGGGATTTTATTTATTGGCGGTTCCATAATTAGTGCTGATTCAACTTGGCAATTAATCTTTACTGGGCCCCCTGTTTTACCCTGGTTTGAGCCGGCTTGGAATTGGCTAAATGTGCCGTTTGCAGCGTTCAACCCTCTCTTTTACTTGGCATTCATAATTTCTGTAGGTGTTCAGGTAATAGAAGCCCATGCCCTACGCGGTAAAAACCCAGATTCAGCTAGGCGGGAACTTCAAGACCACATGGTTTATGAGCTTGAAACCAAGCCTAGTGGCAAGATTGACCTTGTTGGTGAGCTTTGGAAGGACTACAAGACCGCAGGTACACGCGATCGCTCTAGTGCAGGGCTGGTTGTGATTGCGGTTTGGGTGTTCGATATTGTCACCACCTTTGCAGCTCGTAACCCATTCGACTACACAGCCCCGTTGATGATATTGGGCTGCACCTTATTCAACATTGGGACAATGATGGCGGGTGAAATTGGGTTTGCCATCTGGCGATTGACCAAAGATTAGACTTCTTGCAGAAGTGGGGTAAAGGGGAAGGGGTAAAGGGGAAAGGATGGAATTTTCCCTTTCCCTTTAACCTTTAACCTTTCCCCAACATATTGCAAAACTCACTTTTGCAATATGTCGATTAAAGTGAGCGCCGCTCAACAACTTTCTACATTGAGCGGCTTCTTAACTCAACGAGGCATTTGTTTTATGCAAAGCAATAATATCCCAAAAATTACAACTAAGGAAACGGAACACTTACGCGAAACATATCCGGCCTTATCCCATTTGGAGGCAGGGAATGTTTCTGAATGGTTGCAAGAGCGCAAAGACCAACTATTTGAAATGGCCCGAGTTTCTGAGAATGAAGCAGACATGACCCGTGTACTTGGCTTGCTGGCTGGGGGGATTGGAGCGGTTTGTTATGCGGTCAATCCTTTGGCTATAGTTGGTGGTTTAATTGGTGGTGCAGCTTGGTTATGGTTTGTAGTGGAACATTCCAATAGAACCAAAGAGATTGCCCCCTTACCCTTTGTACGTGGCAACTTTATAGACGCTCTAGCTCGTGCTGGTGACTATGATAATCGAAGCAATTATCAAGCAGATCATCTTGCTAATACTGTTAAATTTCTAGAACGACAATCAGCAGAAGAGTACGCCTTTCTTCTAGCTGAATTTGAAAATATTGGCCAGTATTTAACCCAAGTTGAGCCAGGAAAACGTTTTTATGCTTATCGCTGGATGTTTGGCTGGTTTGGCAAGCTTAAGGGTCGTCAGCTACCGACTTATCAAAGTATGGCTCTCCATTTACAGGATGTGACGATTGACAGTCGGGTGAATCGGTCTGAGATAAGTGCCATCGCACAAGCTCAAACCCAGTTACCACCAACCGTAGATATTAAGCAATTTCAATCACCACAAGTAGATATTCGGGACACTCACCAAGCTGCTTCTCCTTCTAGACCTACAGAATTACAGCCATCAGCGCAGGGGCTTGCACCAGAGACTATAACTCATCTCCCTCTGACGAATAGAGCTAACGCACTCATCGCTGTTTTAACTCAAAGTGGTTTCCAAATAGAAGACATGATGAGTTCTCAAGTGATAGCGATTGCAGGTACTCAGCGAGGTGGTAAGGGAACCTTAGCAGCAATCTTGGCAACATTATCTCTAGCTTTAGATTCGGAATTAAACACCCAATACTTTACAGCCGGGGTGGACGTTTACCCTTTTAGTTGCAATCTAATTTATGCTCTTAAATACCCGGAAAAAGATGCAGACGGGGCAGATAAACTAGTCGCCCGTGACTTGCTTAAATTTCTTAAAGGCTTAGATGCAAGTGAACCTTACTCCCACAAAAACTTACTGTTAGTCATTGATGAGGCAATGCGGTTGCTGTCCTTACTTGATGAGAGCGATCGCACTTGGGCTATCCAATATTTACTTTCTCGCTTCGCCAAATGTGGCGGTACATTAATCATTGTCTTGCATGGCTCCAACTTAACTTCTGTGGTTGGCAAGGCCACAGCAGGACTAGCAGACACCTTTAAGCAATCAGTTAACTTCATTGGCTGTGTAGCTCAGTCTGTCAGCGCTGGCGGATTGCGAAAAATTAATGTTGCCAGTGGCGAATATTTCAAAGCCAACCCTAATAACTTTGCTGAACCTGTTAACGGTGGCAATCTGGGCATGATTCCAGACTGGCTAAAGATAGAGTTACACCCAGGAAATGGTCAACCAGATCCAGCTAGAACATTACTCAAATTCTTCCCGGAACTGGTGCAGCATCACGAACCAGCAGTTATGCCCAGAGGGGAGAAAATTGCACCAGATGACGCAGTTAATAAACTGGAGTCTATTTTCTCAAAGCCTACCCAAGAGGTTGAAATTGCAGAGATAGAAGAAGTGACTATTTCTGAGGCTGATAAAGAGCAGATTTTAAACATTGTCACTTCAGCCGTTACAACACCAGTCAGCTTTGCCGCGATTAGAAATAGCCGGAAGTGGGGCGAAGAGAAACCTAGTGTTCGCTATTTAAGGGGTGCGATTGCACAACTTATAGAATCCAAGCAATTGAACGGTAGTGAGAAGTTAGGGTTTACCGCTTTTTAATATTACTGCAATCTTAAAAAGCCTTTAAGAAAGCACTTAGTTCCAAGACATCAAGACATTAAAACTCTGAAATCCTAGTAATGGATTTAAATTTATGCACCCAATTGAGTTTAAGAAAAAGTGGCAGTTAACTTATGACGAGCTTGCACTTGTCTTGGGTTATGAAGGTGATTATACTGTCCGTTCCTGGAACATGAATGGAAGGCACAAACGCAACCCTCAAAAAGTTGTCTATGTCGCTTGTCGCCTTCTAGATGAGAAGTGGTCAACTCAAGGTAAACTTGTGCATTCTTATCTCTAATTATTTGTATGATTGGGGCAAATATTACCTTAAGCTTGTTTGCCCCAATCGCTATATCTTGCCCTTCATCTTCGATTTCGGTCAGTCCCCAAACGCTTTTCTACCCGTTGTAGCTTGGCATTACTATAATCTGTACGCTGCAAAATTGCTCTCAAATAGATGTCGATATCGTTCGAGATATTTACTGGAATAAATTGATTGAATCCAAAGAAAATCAACAAAGTAAATAATGCACTAAACAACCCCATCGTCCCATATTTACTTATGGGTTCAGCGCGATAAACCTCTTTTTCTATCGTGATGGGTTTCGGGTGAGGAGTGTTTTTCAACTCTTGGATCGTCCCGTTCAACTTCTCGATGTGAGCTACTACTATTTTCCAACCATGCTTTAATTCTGTTATCTCGCAATGAAGCCCTTTGAACTCTAAGCTCTCTAATGTCGCTGATGACTTGGGCGTATTCTTTAACTGCGTTAGTAAGGGAGTTAATTCTTGTCTCAAATTCTCGTTGCTCTGCTCGGACTCGTTCGAGGAGAGATTCTGATTCTTCAATTCCGTCGTCAGCATCTCGATTGTCACCATCGCTTTGCTGAGGAGTTGATTCTGAATTAAATTCGTTTGCGCCCATGCTTGTAACTCTGCCCTATCTCTTTCGCGTTCAGTTTTCTGCGATTGCTTAAAATTTTCAAACTCTCTATATAATCTGCCTAGTGCTATCTTCACCTCACCCTGTTCACTGCTCTCTACGGAATTGGCAGTTTCAGAGTAAGGATTGCTGTGATTGCCGTTGCCATTATTGTTGTTGCTCATTAGTTTTCTTTTTACCCCGACCAGAAGTAGATGCAGTGATAGATGTTTGTTTTGATGTTGAAGTCTTAGACGACTCAGCAGCAACAAGAGGTTCTGGTTGCTGCAACCCCAAATAAACCCCAGCTTTTTCTAGCTCTGGTTTAGCCTGATCTAAAAATCCACTCACTAGCAGGTAATCCCCAAAAGGAAATCCATTCTCTTCAGTCGCAGCCGAGTAAGGTAGACCTTTCTCTGTCAACGTGTCAAAGGTTGAGTAGTCTAGCTCTGGCATTTCTATTTCTATGCCTTTCAATTCAGATATCGCTGCTGATGTTTTGCTGTTCTCCCAGCGCTGAAAACCTGAACCTTTATCCCAGCAGAGATTTTTTACCACCACATAATCAGCTTGAGCGCCGCAGAATTCCGCCATAGTTTTTAAGCTAGTGATAACTGAATAACCAAGGTTAAGCACAGTCACCAGCGTTACTCTATAACCCAAATCACCTGCAATCTTGAATAGCCCAAACTTACTGATAATCTCCCTGGTTTTATTGCTTGATGCCCCCGGCATATCTACTATTATTGAGTCGGGTGATTCCGCTTTGATTTCCGTAAAGAAGCGTTTCGCCTCTGCCACCTCCAGGAAATTTAACAGCCTTACCCCTGAGCCAAAGTTTTGATAGTACTCGTACAGTTCTGGATTCTCTGTATCTGCGTCATAAGCTAGATAATTAATTCCTTTATTGTGCATTACATCCAGCAGTAAGCGAGTAAAGGCAGTCTTACCTGTACCACCCTTGCCCCCCAGGATCATCACGATACGTTTCATAATTCACTCCTATCAGTGATATTAAATTGGGAAGAAGTATTAGGATTTGTTTTCTTTCGTTTACTAGTTCTAGATGAGGATGAGCCAGATGGTTCACTACTATCAATTGGTGAACTATCTGGCTCTACTGCTGGAACATCATTATTAGTTGTGGTTGAAGAATCAGTTGATTCTGGCTCGGAGTCAGAATTAACTGATTCTTCAACCGCTTTATCTGATGATGAATTACTCGAATTATTCTCCGTTACTGTTGAAGCTTTTTTATGAAAACTCTTCAGACCACTGGCCGCCAGTTCTACCCCATGACCTTTAAACACATCAGAAACATCGTCATAAGAGTAGCCAGCGTCTAACATATCTTGAATAGGTTTAGCCAAACTGAGGACTAAATCTGACAGGCTGATAGTTTTAGGAGTCGCGGCTTTCTGTTTGAGACTGGTTTGAATATCTTCGATTTTTGATAAAGGGACAGCTTTGGGTTTGCGCGACATATTCAGCACTAGTAATAAATTATTCCATTGTAAAAAAGTCGTGACCAGAAAAAGTTTAAGTTTCTTGTCGTGATGTGACGAATATCAACAAAAAAGGGTTTATATCCTCGTGAGGTAGACTAGTTTAAAAAAGCAGTTACCCATGAATCAACACTTTGACATCAAAGGCTGTTGGCAGCATTCTTAAACAGACCCTGGACTCGGTTACACCGAGCTTGCTGCACAGAGTCAATCGTGGTAAGCCAAAGTCTCGTACTCCCCCAGCCTCCCGTTACGCCCCCTAGTTCTGGTTTACCCTAGCCCGTCGTGGGGGCATAGGCAAGCAATACGCCGTAACGCACTACGTGCTACTTTACCCTCCGGGTAAAGCGGCGTGGTTGCTTGTTGGGGGTGTCCCCCAAACCCCCTTTTCTCAGGTCTCTTAAAGGGGTAAATGAGTCAACAAGAGGTTCCGGGTTATTCGCCTACCTGCTCGGCGCTCCGCGCCATAGCAGCTACAGCGAATAACCCGGTGAAAAATAAATATTTAAAGAGTTAAACGCCTAATTAGTTATGCAGCCTGACCCCCGTACCAACCTCAGTAATCAACTAGCTGACACATTAACCAATCGGTCAGTAGCACCAGATGAAAAGCGAGAAATAACCATCACGTTTAGGGCTAGCCATGCCGAGAAAGCGAGGCTAGAGCAACGGTGCAGTGGAGTAGTGCAAAGCGACTATATAAGAGCGAGATTATTTGACTACCCTTTGCCACATCCTAAATTAGTCATACCCGAAGTTAACCGACAGGCTATCTATGAGTTAAAGAAGATTGGTAACAACCTAAATCAACAGACCAGAGCTATTAACGAAGCTGTGAAAATTGGTAGCCAACCCCTGAGTAATGAGGTGAAATTATATTTGAAAACTCTTGAAGAATTAACAGCACTTTTAGAACAAACTCGCCAATCATTCACTCAACCTACGTTAGAGGGGCAGCGCAATGATTACTAAAGTCAAAGCTAACAAATCATTTCGTGGCACTACTAAATATGTGCTTGAGAAAGAGAAAGCCAAAATTATTGGCGGGAATATGTACGGTAAAAGTACCAATGAACTGGTAGAGCAGTTTACCTTATCAGCCCACTTAAACCCCCAGCTAAAAGACCCTTGCTACCACTTAATGCTTAGTGTACCTAAAACTGATAGAACACTAAATGATGAAGAATTAGCTAATCTGTCCCAACGTCACTTGGCATCGGTCATTGTACTATCGCGGCTTCAGGGTGATGAAGCTCAAGTTAAACAGCCTGATAAAAGGATAGCTGACATCAAACTAAAAGAGCTAGTTGATGAATTTATAGAATCAGAACTACCAGCTTATGACTTCTTTATAGCGCGGCACTCTGATAAAGAACACGACCACACTCACATCGTTGCATCTAGAGTTAATAACCTAGATGGGAAATCTATCCGTACCTGGAATAATTACGCCCATTCGGAACATTCAGCCCGACTACTTGAGCGAGAATTTCAGCTAACCCAAGTACAGAGTAGTTGGGAAAGTAAGCAGAAAGCTATGACTCGTAATCAGCTTGAACGGGTCGAACGTGATGGACTTCCTGGCGAAGAAATAATGCGCCGAGCGATTGAGCAAGTGGCAGCAGATAAACCTACAATGCCCCAGCTAATTGAGCGGTTATGGAAAGAGCATCAAGTTAAAGCCATCGTCAGTTATTACGGTCACGGTGGGGTAAGAGGTATCAGGTTTGGCATTGATATCGGCTCAGTTAATGAAGATGGTAGCCCTCGTCTACTCTGGAAACAGGGAGGTAATCTCAATAAGTATAAGTGTTCATTTACAAAGCTTCAGTCCGAATTGGGGATAAACTATGACCCCTTACGGGACGATAGCGAAATTAAACGTTTAAATAATTTCTTAGAATCTGTAGATAACAACCAAGTTAATCAACAAATAATATCAACCATATCACCTAAAAAAGGTCAAGCTATAGCCGAAACTAAACACCAGCTAACCCCAGATAGATCAGATGCAAAACAACAAACTACTTCAGAATTAATAAATACAATCTCTGACTTTATTGAACAGTCAGCAGTTGATGATGCCTTGATTGAAACGTTGCCACAATTAGCAGAACAACTCTCTCAATATAACCAGCAGTTATCAGCAGGTAGAACCGCATTCGACGACCTATCATCGGCGATTACTCAAGAGTTACAATCCCATACAGAGAAGAAAGCTATCTTATCAATCTCTGATTATATTGAGCAATCAACTGTCGAGTCAGCCTTAACTGAAGCAGTATTAGAATTAACGCAACAACTTTTTCAATACAAAGAGCAACTCGTTACAGCTAAAACTACATTTAATGACCTGGATGCAGTGCTTGCGAATGAGTTACAATCCTATCTAGAGAAAAGAGCTATTTCATCAATTTCTGATTATATTGAGCAATCAACTGTCGAGTCAGCCTTAACTGAAGCAGTATTAGAATTAACACAACAACTTTCTCAATACAAAGAGGAACTTGTTACAGCCAAAACTACATTTAATGACCTGGATGCAGTTCTTGCAACTGAGTTACAATCCTATCTAGAGAAGAGAGCCATTTCATCAATTTATGATTATGTTGAGCAATCAACTGTCGAGTCAGCCTTAACCCAAACAGTATTAAAACTAACACAACAACTTTCTCAAAATCAGCAGCAGCTATCAGCCGGAAGAACCATATTCGATGACCTGGAAGCAGCGATTGTTTATTTGGAGCAACTGCATAGATCACAAAAACCAGTGGATGCAGTTGCTCTTAATCAAACTCCAGCTATAACCACAGATGAACCAAAGCTAACCCCGAATCAAACAGCCGAGTTATATAAGTATTACAGCGCCGACTTGCAAAACTTATTAGTGACTGACCGAGATAAAGAAATTGCTATACGGGCGCTATTAGATAATAAACCACCCCAAGATGTTGAAGAAATTATCTTTGCTAGTCCAGCCGAATGGACACAAGATGAAGCCAGAGAATTGGTACTAATCGCTAGCAATAAACTAGCGTCTATTGAGTCAGAATCAGAAGAGTCACTCGATGAAAAGCAGCGTCAAGAGTCAGAATTCTTAGCGATGGCTGTGCCTATTGCTGTTAAATTAATCAACTGGCAGTTAAGAGAAAATGGTGAGGATAGCCTGAGATTCAAACGTGCAACTTTAGAGAAGCAGGGTAGAGAACTGGTATTTACCCATGATGAACGAGGTGAGATTTTTCGGGCGGCAGTCAACCGAAACCAGTCAGGTGAGCTTGAGTATTCACCGATTAATGTGGGGGAAATAGAAAAAGAAGATATTCAGCTTTGGCAAAAAGTAGAGCGTCTATTGCAACAAATAATATCAGACGCAGAACGACAAGAAAGAAGACAGACTAAAGGTTTCTCTCTCTAGGTAATGGCGTAACTAAAAACCTAACAAGCTCAATTCTTGCGGTGTCTGCCACAAATTAATTCCTCGAGCCAACCAATTTGTTGTAGGCATCGGCAGATATTCTGAGAAAGGTCTTTGTTGGGTGGAACAACACCTTTTTGATTACTGTAAAACCTGACATACTATAATTAGCTACTATATTAAACTTAAAATATAGTACTCTTTATTGTGGATGCTATTTCAATGAAAGCAGCAAGCTTTAGATGACTTATTTTCTTCGTTAAAAGCATCAGATGTATTAATTTTTGTCACATGTTTTAATTAAATTATTTATTTTTGTGTAAATTATTTTTATGCTAATAAACACTCAAAATAAAATTAATATTATAAAACATAATGAGCTTGCCATTTCTCTTAAATCTAGTAATCGGCTTAATTTTCATTTACCTAATCTTAAGTTTAATTGCCTCAGAAATTCAGGAGATATTAACCACGCTTTTGCAGTGGCGTGCTGCTCACCTAAAAAAATCAATTGAAATTCTTTTGATCGGTGGTGAGGGAACACCAAATGATAAAATAGTAAAGGATATCGTTGATGGTTTATATAAAAATCCTCTCATTAAGAATATTAGTCAAGAATCTAAAGAAGGTATCGAAGCATGGCTACGTCAGGCATCTCGATTTGTTGTCACATTTGGAAGAAAAAATCTGACGCTGAATGGGAATGAGCCTTCGTATATACCTTCAGAAACCTTTGCATCGACACTACTGGAAAGGCTTAATCTCTCTGAGATTTCTCACAAGATAACAGTGTTTAATCTGCAAAAGATGATTAAATATGAAATTGTTTTCAAAGTTGAGGGTAAAGATAATAAAGTTGAAGGTGAAGATAATACTTATGGTTATATTAATGATAAAAATTTAAATATTAGAGATGAAACTCGTCAGCTTTTGAAAAATGAATTTGCAACTTGCAAAAGTAAACTTAATGCTATTTGTGTGGATTTATCTAATGAAAAAACAACTCTTTTAACTAGCGTAAACCGAATCAGAGATGAGATTGATTCCTTTATTGAAACATGCAAGACTCCAAGTGAACAAAACCGAGATCCTGAGATTACAAAATTCATTGCTCAGTTAAATTCTTTGAAAAATGGGATTTTCTACCAAGGTAATTCTAAGTATAACAATGCAAGCTACAACAACACTGATGAATTAATACGCCGACTACAACCGAGTCCTGCTCATATTTTGGATCTGCTAATTGGAGAAGTAAAAGAGAAGGGGCAGGAAATAAAAAGGCTAAGTAAGACTTACAAGGCTTTTCAAGATGAATTTGGGAATCTTGACAAGAATGATGAGATTTATAAAGCTTACGAAGATATTAAGACAGAGATTGGAGAAATAGAAAAACGCCTGCCCGATTCAACTCGAGAAAGCTTGGCTGCTTTAGCAAAACGTGCTCAGGTTAATCTCAAATATGCTCAAGGTCAAGTGCAATCTGTGGAGGATGAAATCTATCAGTTCAAAACTGAAATTCAGGTTTGGTTTGATCGGTCAATGGAGCGAGCATCAGGAGTTTACAAACGCAATGCCAAAGGAATTGCCTTCCTGATTGGTTTCTTTCTTGCCATTGCTGTGAACGCAGACACCTTTCATATTATCAGTCGGCTAACGACAGACTCCACACTGCGGGATGCCCTTATCACAAATGCAGAATTGGTGACAAAAGATTGTTTGCCTACTCCAGGTAATACAAGTGCGAAAACTCTGTATTTAGAATGTGTTCGTCAAAAGGTTAATCCGTCTCTTTCATTGCCCCTCGGTCGGGACAAGGCTAATCTGAAGCAGCAGATAGAAGAGAGTAAAGGATGGTTTTATCCACCACTTAGGAGGTTTTTGGGTTGGATTGTCAGTGGCTTTGCAATCATGATGGGTGCGCCCTTCTGGTTTGAATTGCTCGGCAAGATTATCAACGTTCGTAATGCAGGTAAACCTCCTGAAACATCTATTGATGGGGGTAAATGAGCAACGGTACAGATAGTTATGCTAAGGCTGTAACCCTTACTGTATAAGGATTTTATCAATCGATATTTTTGACAATTCTCAATGTACCAATTAGCCTATAGATTATTTGGTGCAACAATTTAAGACGGCACAGTAAGGGTTTGAAGCCCATAAATTTCAGAGACTTCAATTGGTACAGTTTTATTCCTAGCGATTGCAGTATTGAAAGTGGCTCATCAAGTCCTTAGCGTAAGTTTCGGTATCACTGCTCATTTCACCCCGGATATGAATTTAGAAGACTTTTACGCGCCCATTACACGTATTAGCCCAAAAGTGGAATTGGCCAGATTTTCCAAAACTTAATTTTCTACTGCTTTAAGAAATCCAACTACCCGTAAATGTGAAATTTTATAACTTGTGTAATTTTGTGGCTAAATTCAGGGAAAAAACCAAAATACTTTGATTTGGATTGAAATTTTGGTAAATTATGATTTGAGTTAAATATACTATGTATGCCAAAATACAGCGTTAGCGAAGTTTTAGACATTATCAAAAGCTTCACAGCCGAAGAAAAATTAGAACTGCAACAGTCTCTACCTAGTGTTTTAGATACCATAATTACTCCTGCTAAAGCTGCGGAGTCCCATTCTCAAAATATTGGGGGTATTAATATTGGTAGTGGTAATTCTGATATTGCACTTAATCAACAACAGGCAGATCGAGGAAGCAGTGTAAATCAAAGCAGGACTCAGGCTACGCTTCAAAATGCTGATGCACAGGAAGCCCTAACGTTTCTCTCAAAATTGAAACAAGATATCACGGCAAGTAATGCCTTGAATCCTATTGAAAAGAAAACTTTAGAAATCCCGCTACAGACAATTGAAGGGGAATTGAAAAAGCCTCAGCCAGACAAAAGCTTAGTAGAGCAGTCAATTGAAGCACTGAAAAAGAGTTTAAAAGGGGTAGCAGAACTAGCTGAACCAGTGTTGAAACTAGCTCCTCTGATTGCTAAGGTATGGGTGGGGATATGAGCCAAGAATTCCCTAGCAGTAAACAAAATATTAGTAATGTTTCGATTGGTGACAGTAACGTTGTCACGTTTAATCAGACTCAAATTCTGCAAATTTCTGTTGCGGAGATTAAAACCCGTCAATTTATACAAACTTCACCCTACAAAGGTTTAAAGAAATTCGAGTCAGCAGATAAAGATTTGTTTTTCGGGCGTGACCAATTCCTGACAGGTTTAGTAAATGAACTGGAACAAACTAACTTGATTTTGCTGTTAGGAGCTTCCGGTAGTGGCAAATCATCAGTAGTGCGTGCTGGGTTGATTCCTTGGCTTTCACAAAAACGAGGGTCAAGATTGGTCAATTTGACGTTTACTCCAGACATTGACCCGTTTGAATCTTTCTATGCCAGCTTACTTAATAAATACAAGCAAACCGAAGCCCAAATTGCTCGTGAAGCGAAAGCTGATACGCTGACTCAAGTAGTGGAAAGGCTGAAGCAACCTGATGACTATTGGTTTATCTTGATTGACCAGTTTGAGGAATTATTTACTACGAGTCAGCCTGACAAGCGTGAGCAGTTTCTCAAAAGCTTGGTGACATTGAGTAGAACTAAACAAAGTTCCGTCAAAATTATGGGGACAATGCGGGCTGATTTTCTCGACAGGTTAAGCCCCTACCCCCAGCTAGTAAAAGCTACAGATAAGCATCGTCCGTTAATTGCAGAAATGCAATTAGATGAGTTGCGATTAGCAATTGAACAACCTGCGGCATATCACGGTGTGGTGTTTGAAACTGGACTAGTAGAGGAAATTATTAAAGATATCCAGGGGCAAGCAGGCTATTTACCTTCATTGCAGTACACCTTAAATCTGCTGTGGGACACAGAAGTACAAACTGACAGTATCAATGACCGCACTTTGAATATTAGTACCTACCGAGAATTGGGTGGAGTTAGAGGTGCGCTACAGAAACATATAGATCAAATTTATAGCGCATTACTGGAACCGGAAAAATTAGCAACTCAGAGAATCTTCCTCAAACTGGTAGGCATTGGTGGGGATTCTGAATCTAGTACAGAATGGAAGCCTGTTCGCAGACGGGCAAATCGTTTTGAGTTTAATGATCAACTTGAGCAAACTGTACTGGTGAAGTTGATTAATGAAAATTTATTAGTTAGCGATCACCAGCCACAAGCTCAAGAATCTACAGTAGAAATCGCCCATGAAATCTTGCTTACTTCTTGGACAACTCTCAATAACTGGATTAAGGAAAATCGTCAGGCTATAGCTTTGCGTAATCGGCTCAATGATGATGTAGCACGCTGGCAAGCTAAAAAATCAGAGGATGAACTGTGGAGTGGGTCGAAGTTAGAGAAAGTTCTAGAACTCCGAGAAGACACAACTTTTAATCAAGTTCTGGGTGGATTTAGTGATGTAGCAAACCAATTTATTGATGCTAGTGTGGGGTTACGTGAGCGACAACGACGTAGAATCGTTATTGGACTTGCTAGTTTTTCTACTTTTGCGCTGTTACTGGCAGGGTTTGCAGCTTATCAGTGGCAAAGTGCAGAACGAGGGAAAATAGAACAAACCGCCATCACAGCAAAAAATCAGTTATCAAATTATCCCTTAAAAGCTTTGGTCACAGCAATTAGTCTTGTAGGACAAAGCCATAATCCCTTCCTCAATTTTCCCAATCAATCATTTCCCCAATCGATAAAAAGCAGCATAAAAGACAGCTTGTTTAGTGCAGTTGAGATTAGTCGAGAAAAAAATCTCTTCAAAGGTCATCAAGGTTCCGTAATGTCTGTAGCGATAAGCACGGATGGACAAACAATCCTCAGTGGGGGATATGATGGCACTGTCAGGTTGTGGAACAGGAATGGTCAGCCCCTGGGTGAACCTTTTAAAGGTCATCAAGGTACCGTATTATCTGTAGCGATAAGCACAGATGGACAAACAATCCTCAGTGGGGGTGATGATGGCACTGTCAGGTTGTGGAACAGGAATGGTCAGCCCCTGGGTGAACCTTTTAAAGGTCATCAAGGTACCGTACACTATGTAGCGATAAGCACAGACGGACAAACAATCCTCAGTGGGGGTGATGATGGTACTGTCAGGTTGTGGAACAGGAACGGTCAGCCCCTGGGTGAACCTTTTAAAGGTCATCAAAGTTCCGTAGCATCTGTAGCGATAAGCACAGATGGACAAACAATCCTCAGTGGGGATTCAGATGGCACTGTCAGGTTGTGGAACAGGAATGGTCAGCCCCTGGGTGAACCTTTTAAATGTCATCAAGGCTCCGTGTATTCTGTAGCAATAAGCACAGACGGACAAACAATCCTCAGTGGGGGTTCAGATGGTACTGTCAGGTTGTGGAACAGGAATGGTCAGCCCCTGGGTGAACCTTTTAAAGGTCATCAAGGTACCGTATACTATGTAGCAATAAGCACAGATGGACAAACAATCCTCAGTGGGGGTTCAGATGGCACTGTCAGGTTGTGGAACAGGAATGGTCAGCCCCTGGGTGAACCTTTTAAAGGCCATCAAGGTTCCGTGTATTCTGTAGCAATAAGCACAGACGGACAAACAATCCTCAGTGGGGGTTCAGATGGCACTGTTAGGTTGTGGAACAGTCAGGGTCAGCCCCTGGGTGAACCTTTTAAAAGTCATCAGGGTTACGTAACATCTGTAGCGATAAGCACAGACGGACAAACAATCCTCAGTGGGGGTGATGATGGCACTGTCAGGTTATGGAACAGCCAGGGTCAGCCCCTGGGTGAACCTTTTAAAGGTCATCAAGATTCCGTAAATTCCGAAGTAGCAATAAGCACAGATGGACAAACAATCCTCAGTGGGGATTCAGATGGCACTGTCAGGTTGTGGAACAGGAACGGTCAGCCCCTGGGTGAACCTTTTAAAGGTCATCAAAGTTCCGTAGCATCTGTAGCGATAAGCACAGACGGACAAACAATCCTCAGTGGGGGTGGTGATGGCACTGTCAGGTTGTGGAACAGGAATGGTCAGCCCCTGGGTGAACCTTTTAAAGGTCATCAAGGTCCCGTATTATCTGTAGCGATAAGCACAGACGGACAAACAATCCTCAGTGGGGGTAAAGATGGCACTGTCAGGTTGTGGAACAGAAACGGTCAGCCCCTGGGTGAACCTTTTAAAGGTCATCAAGGTTACGTAAAGTCCGTAGCGATAAGCACAGGCGGACAAACAATCCTCAGTGGGGGTAAAGATGGCACTGTCAGGTTGTGGAACAGGAATGGTCAGCCCCTAGGTGAACCTTTTAAAGGTCATAAAGGTGCCGTATTATCTGTAGCGATAAGCACAGATGGACAAACAATCCTCAGTGGGGGTGGTGATGGCACTGTCAGGTTGTGGAACAGTCAGGGTCAGCCCCTGGGTGAACCTTTTAAAAGTCATCAAGATTCAGTAACATCTGTAGCAATAAGTACAGATGGACAAACAATCCTCAGTGGGGGTGATGATGGCACTGTCAGGTTGTGGGATATTAGACTTGACACTTGGTTGAAAGCTGCCTGTGAGCGATTAAAAGATCATCCGGTATTCACTAAGCCTGAAAGTGCGGATGAGAAAGAAGCTAAAGCAACTTGTCAGCCATATCTCCGTTAAGAAATGCAAGCTAGATTTACACATTTGAGCCATTACGTGTAATTGGTGGCTATATATATTGATCTGGCGTGATCGCTTTTTTGGCAAATTAAAAGCGGCTACTTTTTGGCATTCAGCCGCAGATTACCCAACAAGAGCGATCGCTGCAAGGGCTGAAAACATATTTATCAATTTATATAAACTAAACTGTTGAGTTTGCCCCTGGTTGCAGCTACCTTCACACTACCCTGGGTTGCCTTGCGTGTCGTTACATCCGCCACGGCCCCAACGAATCCCGCCGAATCCGCTGCCAGTGCCGTCGATCTTCTCCATAAAAGTTGTACCCGAGATCCGTAGCTTGAGCGTTCCATGCCCCCACGGTTGTCCGCGAACGTCGGCCCACTCCCCATCAATGATATTGCCGTTTCGCGTACCTTTGAACACGTTCGTCCAGGAACGACCGTCGTCACCGCTCATTCCGACCCACCAAATGGTACTGCCGATGGCATGAAGGCGGTATGTGCCCCCATCATTCGCCTTCCAAACTCCGCTAACATACTTCGGCGAGGCACATTGCGCGTGTATAGGCGCTGCGGACGCAGCAAGCATCACAATACCTGCCAATGCGATACTTGTTGGAACAAAGTTTTTCATCCGAACCTCCCTGCTGAAATGCACATGTTACGAAGCTCCCTTCCATTGAAGAGAGCGAAAGAATCGCGTTTTAACAACAAAGTACGTTCGAGTACCGCTTATCTTGAACCATACGTCGCCATCTCTCAGAATTGCTGCTCATGTACTGCCTTTCCCCCGCGCAACTATTTATTATACAGGAAGTTTCCGTATAATCACCCTTTACTGTAGGATTATATAGAATTTTTCCGAATCAAAACTGCGAGTGCATAAAATGAAAGAGCCATTACGTGTAATTACTGCCTATATATATTGATCTAACGCGATCGCTTTTTTGGCATTGAGCCGACAACCGTGTAATTTGGGTTTCTTGAGGGAATGTACTCTATTCTGTACAAACAAGCCTGCCTTGAGATCACAACAGACATTAGATAAGGGGGTCAAATGAGCAGTGATTCCGAAAGTTACGCTAAGGAATTAATAGGCTGTTTTCAATACTGCGATCGCCACGGATGAAACTGTACCAATTGAAGTCTCTGAAATTTAGGAGCTTCAAACCCTTGCTGTACCGTATTAAATTGTTGCACCAAATAGCCTATAGGTTAATTGGTACATCGAGAATTGCGAAAAATATCGATTTGCAGAATGCTTATCCAGTATGGGTTACAGCCTTAGCGTAACTTTCTGTTCGATTGCTCATTTACCCCCATAAGCTTGTAATTAATTTAGCTTTAGATTACTGAGACGCAAAGACCGTGTAAAAGTGGTCAATTGATAGCTACAAATGTATTTTTGTAATTAATTACATTTGTATTAATACTATTTTGTGCATTTGTAAATTTGTAATTTAGGGATTAAGCTTGGTATTGTTACTTTCTGGAATTTGTCATCACCTAATGAATTACATTTTTACAAAAACACATTTATGAAAATTGCAGTTTTGAACCAGAAGGGGGGCAGTGGCAAGACCACAGTATCTATCCATTTGGCTCATGCTTTTTCGATGAGAGGGTATCGAGTATTACTAGTTGATACTGACCCTCAAGGCTCAACCCGTGACTGGGCAGCAGCACGTAATGGTGAGGCTCCATTTAGTGTTATTGGTTTGGATCGTCCTATCTTGCATAAAGAATTGCCCAAACTAGCGCAGGGGTATGATTTTGTTTTCATTGATGGTGCGCCAAGAGTTTCTGACTTAACCAGATCAGCAATCATGGCAGTGGATTTTGTGCTGATTCCTGTACAACCATCTCCTTTGGATGTGTGGGCGGTGCATGAGGTAGTAGAACTTGTACAAGAGGCCACTATATATAAGCCAGACCTAACAGCAGCATTTCTAATCAACAGAAAGATAGCGAACACTGCTCTTGGGCGAGAAGTAACTGAAGTTTTAGGAGAATACCCCTTAAGAGTGTTAAAAGCACAGATAAGTCAAAGGGTAGCATTTGCTGAGTGTTTGAACATTGGGAGTACTGTTTTGGAGGCTGCCCCGAAAAGTGCTGCCAGTGATGAAGTACGAGCTGTTGTTGAGGAAATATTAGAAGCAAGAAAGGAAACGAATCATGGCAGAAGTTAAAAAATCACAAAAACTAAGCCTGAGGCCAGGTGTTCAGAAAACGCCTGTAAAAGATGAAGCAGCAGCGTGGGTGGAAAGTCGCAATGGTGCTGAAACACCTAGTACTACAGGGACAGAAGAAGTTAATAACGGCAAAAGCAAGCGAGTCACTTTTGAAGTTACAGAGGCACAGCACCAGGAGATTAAAATCCGTGCTACCAAAAAAGGCATCACCATTAAGGAATATATGATTGCTCTAGTTGAGGAGGAGCTAAAAAACTAATGTAATTTATTACATAATTACATTATTACACTTGCATTTATTTACATAATTACATTATTACAACTGTTTGGAGATTTAAGACGCAGTTGGGCAAGGGGTTTGAGTTATGAGTGATTTAACGGTTAATGATGGTTCATATCAGCAGTTGTTAGATCGCATTGGTGAGTGTTTGGCGTTGGGGCGACAACGGGCTTTTGAGCAGGTTAATTCAGTTTTAGTGGAAACTTACTGGCAGATTGGGTGTTATATTGTCGAGTTTGAGCAAGCGGGC
The DNA here is from genome assembly GCF_014698035.1 of Desmonostoc muscorum FACHB-395. Taxonomy (GTDB): domain Bacteria; phylum Cyanobacteriota; class Cyanobacteriia; order Cyanobacteriales; family Nostocaceae; genus Nostoc; species Nostoc muscorum_A. The sequence goes on along the minus strand of NZ_JACJSF010000109.1, from coordinate 297 downwards.
AAGGAACGGGCAGAATATGGCAGTAGGTTGTTACAGGTGCTTTCACTCCTATTTGAAAGCGGCGTATGGTAAAGGGTTTAGCCGTTCTAATTTGCAGTATATGCGTCTGTTTTATTTGAACTATGAGAATTGCCAAACACTGTCTGGCAAATTGAGTTGGTCGCACTATACAGAGCTTTTAGCTATTTCCGATGATTTGGCGCGGTCATTTTATGAGCAGCAGTGCATCCAAGATCGCTGGAGTGTGCGGGAGTTGAAACGCCAGAAGGATTCGGCTTTGTTTGAGCGGGTGGCGTT
>NZ_JACJSF010000108.1 GCF_014698035.1 Desmonostoc muscorum FACHB-395 | reverse complement strand
CGTAGTGTCACAGTAGTATTTATGATGTTTGCTTGCTCGTCTCAAGGAAAGTATTTCATGAACGAGTAAGCTTTTCCTACCTACCAGAAATTTTTAGACAACTTGTACATCTGATTCCACTTTCTGGTGCAAGACAAAGCGATGGCGATCGCTTCCATGACACTGCATCAAGTCCGACCACCTGACCCCTCCTCCACTGTTCAATAGCTATTCAAAGCTGTAGCTCTTATTCCGTATAGCTTAGAGCTTTTCTTAGTGCCATTCGGCTTTGAGGGCTTGAGTTGTTTATCGGCTACGCAACCGTTTGAGGAGGCACTTGGAGTTGTCAGCGAGAGCGATCGCACTTACAAGAATGAAGCCCAAACCCAACAACTTCGGGCTACGAATAGTAATCAAACACGTTTGCACCAGTAATCAGTCATCAGTTACCAGTCTTAACTCGTCTGGTAACTGCTGATCATAAAGGCTTCGCCATTTCATAAGTGAAATATTTGAATAATTGACATGAAACTCTCAAATCTTCTCTCCACGCTTGATTCACAAATCCCCATTGCTGCGGTTGATGTTCTATCTCCTGATGAAGCGACAATTATTCAGTGGTTAACTACTGAAGCTAACAATAAGCTATCAAGTCCAGTATTCTTCTGGAATCTGGGGGTATCAACCTTAGAACAATGTTTAATCGCAGCAGATGGGGGATTGGTGTTTAAGCCAGTTGCAGAGTACAAAAGACCTCCACAGACTGATCCGCTACTATTTGTATTCGACTACATTGCTAACTTTAGTGGGAATGGTGTATTTATCCTCGGAGATATTCACCCCTTTATTGCTAAGAATTCACCCCAATTGAGTTGGGAGATTTTAAGCAAAGTTAAAAACCTTTACCACAGGTTAAAACCCACAGATAAACGCATTGTCTTGTTGGGTCAGAACATACAATTACACGAATCCCTAGTCAGATTGATTCCTTATTGTGAAGTTCCTTTACCTAGTATTGACCAAATACTACTTCATCTCAATTCTTATTTGCATGACCTACAACAGTCAGCTATTGAACAGGAATTGACTTTTACTATTACGCTTGAAAATGCTGAATTTGAAACTCTTTCTCGTGCAGCATTAGGTCTAACCTTAGAAGAAATTAGTGATTTCCTTCGGTTAACAGTCAAAGAAAACTTAACTAATGATGGTGTCGTTGTCGGCGCTGATTTTATCCCCAAAGCCGTCGAGTACAAAACTCGGCTACTGTCTCAAATGGGTATCGAACTAGGGAAACCTGCGATAACCCCATTCGGCGGACTCGATTTACTGCGTGAGTGGCTCAATCGGCGGCGGCGACTATTCACACAAGAGGCGCGGAGTCTCTCTTTACCCCAACCAAAAGGTGTGTTGCTGGCTGGCCCACCCGGTACTGGAAAAACGTTATTGGCTAAAAACATTGCTAATATCCTTAATCTACCACTCCTACAGCTAGACATTGCATCCCTCTTGGGCAGTCTGGTAGGTGAGTCTGAGGGCAATGTACGCCGCGCATTAAAGACGGCCTCCGCGATCGCACCCTGCATCCTGTGGATTGACGAACTGGAAAAAGCTCTTTCGGGAACTGGTGACACGAGTGGAGTCTCACAGAGGATTCTGGGCAATATCCTTACATTCATGTCCGAATCTCAGTGTGGTGTGTTTGTCGTGGCAACTTGCAATGACCCCTCTGCACTGCCAAGTGAGCTAAAACGGAAAGGCCGCTTCGATGAAAATTTCTTTGTTGATCTTCCCACAGAGCCGGAGCGTGTACAGATTCTAAGTATTCATCTACAACGCTTTGGTATTCACCTGGAATCAGAGTACCTCGAAGCGATCGCAGCCAATACCGCGAAATTTTCCGGTGCTGAATTGGAAACGCTAGCATCTGAAGCTGCGCTGTTGGCATTTGACGAAGGACGACCGCAGCAGGTAACACTTGCTGATCTGGAAATATACCGTCAAACCATTACCCCGCTTGCGATTCAGGATGCTCAGGCAGTCGAGCGAATGCAGTCCTGGGCGGCTACCGCACGACGGGCTAGTAGTCCTGTGGTTGCAGCGAAAACTCAATCGCTACGTGCTGCCAAGTTTCGCAATATGAACTAATCAACAATCTTGGGAAAAGGGGAAAGAGAAAATAATTAACACAATTTCTTTTTCTCCTTATCCCTTTTTTATAAGCGATCGCCTGGGCATGGGCGGTTACGAAGAAAGCTTTTTTCTTAATGGTTCGCATCAAAGGGATTGCAAACAATGACGACGGATTTAGTTACTTATTACGGGCAAACTGACCTGATTAACCAGTTTGTTGATAATTATGGCGCACATTTAGAGAAGTTAGATAGAGAAACCAAACTTTTGCTGCGTACAACTTTGTCCCAATATGTTTTCATGCAGCGAATATGTAGTCCTGAAGATTATTCTCTAACAGAAGCTTTGACAGATGGAGATTTTGAAAGATTTCTTTGGAATGGTATTCCAGAGGTTTTAAAAAATATCTGCTTTCAGTTGAAAGGACTGACAGCAGACGAAGCAGAAACGATACTTGAAGCTTTACAACATCAATTGCGTTGGGGCAATGCGCGAATACAAAGAAGTGTGTGATTGTTAAACACTAATTTACTAATCAAATTATCTAAACCGGAGAACAAAATGAGTAAGCCTTCAAGTTTCGAGGAATTCAAAAACTCTTTGTTGAATAAGGATATTCCACCACCTGCAAAATCCAAGCAAGAAAGTTTTGAAACCTTTAAGAACAGGATTTTAGGTATATCTAATCCACAGCCAACGGAGAAATAATCAACATGGAAATCTATTTAGTGTATGTTGATGCTATCCAGAACAGCAATAAGTTCTGGGCGGCTATTGTTGAAGATGGTAACTTAACAGTGCAGTGGGGCAGAGTCGGTTATAAGGCGCAAACGAAAATCCACACATTAGGCAATCATCAAAGAGCCATTGCTAAATTTCATAATCTGGTAGCAGAAAAGAAATCCAAAGGTTACAGCGAAAGCCAGCCAGAGATTGATGCTAGCCGTAGTGTTGCAGACATTAGACGAGCTATTCAATTGTTGAATATTATCCGTCCGGCTGTTGCTCTCCAGAATTTTGGTGATACCTACATATCTGCTCTTAATGAATATCTGAAAATTGTTCCAACACCTTTAGGGATGCAGATAGATTATCACAGAGTTTACCGCACAGTAGCAGATATTGACTATCAGCAAGAATTACTCAATTCTCTGTTAACGACACCTGCACCAATTGTTGCTGCGGTGGCTGTTGGTCATGCCCCTGAAGCGACAGCAGAACCCAAGGTAGTCAGTCTTAAGACTATCAGTAAGAACTTCTGGCGGCATTTGTAAATTAGCTTGTCGGAAAGTATTGCAGCCGATTTACTACAGCAATGCGGATTGATTAAATATATCCCTCAGTGCGATATGCATCTGGGGGATATTTTCAACTTCTATCTCTACAATTATTGTTCTTGTCCTTGTCCTCGTTCTTGTCCTCGTTCTTGTCCTTGTCCTTGTTCTTGCCCTTGCCCTCGTCCTCGTCTTTGTCCTTGTCCTTGTCCTTGTCCTCGCGGCATACAGGCTTCAAGAGCTTGGCGATTATTTGCAGCCTCAACACAGCTCTTTCTTTGCTGTATCTCGGAGAGCCGCGCACTAATACGTTTGAGGATTTCGTCTTTGTGCTGTTGAAATTGCTGTCCGTTACCCTGATCTTGGCTATCTGATGGGGGGTTGGGGCTATTTTGTCCTAAAGCTAGACCTGGGGAAGCTAAGATCGCTACAACCGCCAAAAACCAATAATTTTTCATAGTAGCCTCTAGTAAAAACAAAAGTATTCATCTATTTAAGCTCTAGCTTTATTGTGATAAATATTACTGCTTAATGCTTCAGTCTTTGTACTAGTAATCTTAAGTACTTTTAATTTATCAGACATCAGCATTTATAAGAGGCTTTAAAACAAGAAACTAGTGAGCGTTTCAGCAATGATTTTCCTCACTTGTCGGCTTAGTTTGCATAAGGTTTGGCACTATTTCTGATTACCTGCAACGAACTGCTAGGACTACCAGATTTTTTCGCGTGAGTTTATTACACTACTGACACTACAACATCTTTTCTGGGTGGAAAAACTTTATGTAAATTTAACCACATATACCTGATGAAAGTTTACAATATAATTACTGAAACTAATCTAGTTACAACCAACAGGCTTTGGTTTGACCCATGACTGATAATAAACAAGTTGTCTGCCAACTCACTCAACAAAAACCAAGACGTGTTTTGGTTGTAGCTCCAAGTGAACTAGCTATCCATAATCGTCACAGACAATCCTTTCAAACACTGCCTAGTTTAAGTAATTACATTTTCAAAGCCATCGCTAAATTGTCTATCGTCAGCGCTATGTTGTTTGGCATCAGTGCGTTAGGCTACTGGGGATTAGAAATCGTTGAAGCTAACACAATCCCGACGATAGAAGATAGATACGATTGGCAAACTCAAAAACATATTTGTTTCGGTTGGATGTTAGTTACTTTTTCTAGCTTCCTTGGTAGTGCTTCTTTTGGTGATGAGTTTCATGCTATCAGAGTTAGAAGATAGATATAGAAATATTTTAAACAAGTTTATATCTGATTTTTTTACTAATTAATAAAGCCAAAATTCCCATAATTGCCAGTCCAACTATATTAGAAGGTTCGGGAATCAATTTATTTGCATTAGGAGAAAAAATCGCAAATGTCCGAGGGGAATTAATATCTGTTCCCGCAAATATTTCTGGATTGATCATCCTGTATATGTTAACACTACAATATACATTAAATTGACAAAGTGCATTATACAGATCATTACGTTGTCGATCTTGATAATAGTTGCCATAGTTTCCCCACAAGCCTCCAAAAAGGTTAGTAGGAAGGTAGATGATATTTCCTTGCTCGTCTATAGTTGCTACCCGAGGAGAAGCAGACTGTTGAGGAATGATATACTCTGTAGTGCCTTGCGTCTTGTCAGAAGCAATAACAGATGGATAAGTTGTTTCTAAAATGCGATCAATGGCATTAATTGAAGCTTTAGCGCCTTCAGCATCTAGCCAAAAAGTGGGCAAAAGTGTCAAATTAGAAGGATTGCCGAATAAATTGCTGAAAGTATTTTGCACGAATTCAACATTATATGAATTGTCCTCAATTTGTAACCCCTTAATAGCCGTAATATGTCCTTGACTATTAAAATTAATTAAAGCAGCCTTAACGGGATGAGAGATGAGGCTTAATGCTGATGTTGCCAGCATTAACACACAAATTGACTTGAGACGAAGCATAGCTGTAATTGAGTATCCAAAATTTTGTCTAAATCTTAACGATTTGTTACTAACAAGTCAACCAAAGTTTAGAATATTAGCTCAGAATTCATCCAATTCACCAACGGGAAAGAAATACTGCTAAAGATAGCGTGGCATTGGGAGCTTGTGAGAGTGCTGAAATATATGAGTAGTTAAGATCGCTGCTACTTCTGCCAAGCCTTCACTGTGGAAGCTTGCCCAGGAAATGCGATCGCTAAACACACAAACTTCAACAGAAATCTTGTGTTGAAGTCCGTAAAAGTCCATACTGAAACTGTATGTAACATAAACCCTCGCTTTTACAAGCCTAGCCATGCCCCAAGACTTCTCCGGTCAAAATCTCAGAGGTCGTTCATTCAAAGGTCAAGACCTTGCAGGGGCAGACTTTAGCTATGCAAATATTAAAGGGGCTGACTTTAGTGAGGCTAATTTAAGAGGTGCAAACTTCAGTCACGCTAAAGCTGGGTTACAACCCTATCAGCAAAAAAAATTACTATTAATTGTATTTGTACTTTCAGCAGTATCAGGAATTGTTTCAGGGATTATTGGTTCTTCAATAATAAGAATTAAATATTGGAGTATCCAATCTTTTATTGCTGATTTAATCTCTTTAATTATACTTATATTATTTTTCCATATTACTATTAATCAAGGGTTTGTACTAGGATTGGGAGTAGTTGCTGCTACTTTTATTGGAGGCTTCTTGTTGTTAGGGTTAGGAACCGCTTCCTTCCCGATTGGAATATTAGCTTCAGCCACTTCCATACTTAATCAAGCAGCTAATATTGCCAACAGCGTTATTATAGTTGTTTCATTTATTATTGCTGAAATTATTATTTTGATTGTAGCTGTAGCTTTTGCATCTGCTATTGACAAAAAGAGAATTAATAATTTATTAGTTAATGGTAGTGCTATCGTAACAGCAATTTTTGTTGCTGTTAACGCAACATTGGAAACGGAATCTACGACCAGCATCTTTTCAGCAATCGCTGCCATTATATTTGCTACAACTGCTGTGTTATTTAGCAAGTATATTAATCGATGTGCTTTAGCTGGAGATGAAAAAAATGTGTGGATTATTTCATTTGCAACTGCCTTTGCTACTACAGGAGGTACAAGTTTTTGTAGTGCTAATTTAACAGATGCTAACTTTACCAAAGCCACACTAAAAAATACTGATTTTAGAGATGCAATTTTAAACTGCACTGAGTGGTATGGATCAAAATTTCTTGATCAAAGTCGTCCTGGTAAAACTTACCTAAAAAACACACACCTACGGAAATTATTAGTTACAAGAAATGGGCAGAACCTTAACTTTGATGGGCAAAATCTACAAGAAATAAATTTACAAGGAGCTAACCTCAAATATTCTAGTTTTATTGGTGCTAAGTTAAGTGGTACTAATTTACAAGATGCTAATTTATTCCAAGCTAGATTAGTACAGGCCCAATTAGATAGAACTGACTTTACAGGTGCTTGCCTTACAGGAGCTTTTATTGAAGATTGGAATATTACCAGTGATACCAAATTTTATAATTTGAAGTGTGAATATGTTTATATGCAGCTTCCTACAGCCAAAAAGCCAAATTATCTCCGAAAACCAGATAATATACAAGAGGTTTTTGAAGATGGAGACTTTGGTAATTTTATAAAACCACTTGTTGATACGTTAGACCTTTATCATAATCGTGGAGTTGATCCCCGTGCTATTGCAATTTCATTTAAACAGCTAGCAGAAAATCATCCAGATGCCAAATTAGAAATTGTCGCAATGGAGAAGCGGGGTGAAGATAAATTCTTACTTCGTGCTAAAACTTCACCAGAAGCTAATAAATCAGAATTGAGTGCAGAATATTTTTATAATTACAATCAATTTAAAGGTTTAAATGAACGAGAAATTAAACTATTACTATCAGAAAAAGAGAGTCAAATCCGCAGATTGGAAAATATGGTGATGACAGCACTAGAACGTCCTAGCTTTTACGCCGAAAATTATAATAATCAAGGAGATACTATAATGTCAGAAGCTTCTAAAAAGCAATCTAACTTTGACCTCAAAGGCGCTCAATTCGCTGGTGGTCTAGTCAACGCAGATACAGTGACCGCCAACCAAATCGGCGGCAACATTACCAACTACAACCCCGAACAAAAGCAAAACCTCGCCCAAGCCGCAGCAGACATTCAGCAGCTTCTCAACCAACTGAGCCAGTCATATCCCACTGCTACCAGATCAGAGAAGATGACGGTTGTGGCTAAGGCTGTAGACGAGATTGAAAATAACCCAACATTGAAAGTGCGAGTAATTGCGGCATTGAAGGCTGGAGGAACTGAAGCATTTAAAGAGCTAATTGATCATCCTTTAGTCAATATACTGCTGGCATCAATTGATGGATGGCAGGATGCTGAATAGTTCCGTTGCTACAGATGAAGCAGTAGGGTAGGTGGTGATGGCGAATGAGGAGCATTTAGCTTTATTGAAAGAAGGTATACAGCTAAGTTGGAATAAATGGAGAGCAAAAAACTTTGTAACCAAGCCAGATTTAAGTGAGGCCAATCTTAGTAAAATGAACCTCAATGAAGCAGACCTCAATGGGGTAAACTTTTGCAGAGCTAATCTTAGTGATGCTAGTCTTAGTAGAGCTAACATTAGTGGTGCTGATCTTAGTGGAGTAAACCTAAGTAAAGCCAACCTTAGTAGAGCTAATCTCATAGGGGCTGTACTTGTAGAAGCAAATCTAAATAATGTAGACCTTAGTGGAGCTAATCTTAGCAGGGCTAATCTTAGTAGTGCAGACCTCCGTAAAGCTAATCTGAATGGAGTTGTTTTTATTGAAACAACGCTTTATAAAGCTAATCTAAGTGGATTAGATTTCACCAAAGCGGCAATTAGTAGAGCTAATCTTACTGAAGTGAACTTTAGTGAAACCAATTTAAGTAAATTAAACTTTAACAGTTTTGACCTAAGAGGGTCTGATTTCACTAACGCTAACCTTACTAACATTCAAGCATTAGAAACAAATTTTACTGGAGCAATACTTACAGGTGCTTGCATAGAAGATTGGCACATTAATAGTGGTACAAATTTAGCTAATGTAGTTTGTGATTTTGTCTATCTTAGTCAAGGAAAGCAAGAACGCCGTCCCAGCAGTGGCAACTTTGCCTATAGTGAGTTTGCCCAGCTATTCCAAAAATCGCTAGAAACCTTAGACTTAATCTTCCGCAACGGCATCGACTGGGATGCTTTCGTCTATTCCTTCAAAAAATTAGAAGTCGAAAACCAAGGCGCACAGTTAGATGTCCAAAGCATTGAGAAGAAAGGCGACGGCATTCTTGTAGTCCGAGTAGCTGTTTCCCCTGATGCAGATAAAGCAAAAATCCACAGTGAGTTCATGCAGGGCTATGAATTTGCAGCTAAGGCATTAGAGGCGCAGTACCAAGCAAGACTTGAGGATAAGGATACCCTAATTTCTAAACAGGAAGCACAAATTAACCGCCTATTTGACATAGTGGAACAGCAAGGATCAGTCCAAAAAGCTCTGGCAGAAAATCCAAGGAAAGTTTCTAACTACGACCAGCGTTTTTCCCAGTTTGGCGGAGGTAATGTAGATGCAGAAACAGTCAACGCCGAGCAATTAGGTGGTAGTATTCATAACAAAGATGCTTAAGAACGCCCAAGCCAAACCCATGCCGGAATCAGAAGACCCGAAGCAAGTCACGAATAACGATTTACCCAATTCTCAATTTGGTGGTGGGTTTATAAATGCTGAAGCAGTTAATGCTGGGCGAATAGGCGGGGATATTTGGAATTTTTTCTTAGGACAACCGACACTAAGAGGAGTTGGCAATCCTTTGCGGTTAGACAGTCAAAGACTGTTGTTAGCAGAAGTCAAGAATGAAGTCATAACAAGGCTTAATCAATCCCTACATAATTCTGTGCTAATTGAGATTGCAAAAGAACTGCAAAGGCAAAAGGTAAAAAGAACTTGGGATGCAGAGATAAAAATAGGGTCAAAGCCACCTAAACTTCTCCCAGAGACTACAACTATTTTGGAAGTTTTTGACTCTGAAGAAATTGTAGGTAAGTTGTTAATTTTAGGTAATCCCGGTGCTGGTAAAACTACTACGATGCTGGAATTAACTAGAGATTTAATTGCCCGTGCTGAGAAAAAATTTAATTATCCTATCCCAATACTATTAAACTTGTCCTCTTGGACAAATTACCATCAACCCATAAGCGAATGGCTAGTGATGGAACTCAAGTCTAAGTATGGTGTTCCTATCAAGCTTGCTAAACAGTGGTTAGAGAATCGTCAGCTTATACCAATGTTAGATGGTTTAGATGAAATGGAAATTAGCCGTCAAAAACTTTGTATTCAGGCGATTAACCAGTTTGTTCAAGGAGAATCTCGCTCTGAATATTTAGTTATATGTAGTAGAAATGAAGAATATGTGAGACATAATGCGAAACTTCAACTTAATGCAGCAATTCATTTAAAACCTTTAACAGATAAACAAATTCAGAATTATCTTTTAGACATTAAACAAATAGATTTTTGGCAAATTATTGTTGATAGCCCAAGTCTTTTAGAACTCAGCCGCATACCTCTTTTACTTAATGTTATTATATTAACTTATGAAACAATTTCTCTTGAAGATTGGAAACGGTTTAACTCTACAGAACATTTGCTAACTTATCTTTTAGAAGCTTATGTTCAGAGAATGTTAGGTGCTTTAAGAGTCAGTAACCTATATACAAATAAAAAACTTCCAAATACTCAGCAAACTAAGCATTGGCTCAATTGGCTAGCTTTATACTTACAAAGAGAGTCAAACATTGAATTTACAATTGAGAATTTACAGCCGTTTAGATTATTAAGCAATACTAATATAATAGCATACAGGATTACTTATTACTCAATAATTTTTTTTATTGCTGGTATAATGACTCATTTTAATAATAGTTCATTTTATGGAAAATTAGGTGTATTAAAAGGTTTTCTTCTTGTTTGCTTAGGTTATAAGATCATTGACGAAATTCATCTGAAAAAATTTCTCTTGTGGTCTTGGGAAGAAGCAAAAAACGGTTTTATTCTTGGAGGACTTGCTGGATTAAGCCTTGGAGCAATTCTAGGATGGAGTTTATCTCCAGGAAATTTTTTTGCTGCTCTATTTTATAGCATAGCTGGTACTTTATTTTTCGGAATAATAGGTGCTTTGATAGTTGGGCTTATTAATATGCCGAATGGTAGATCGCTGGAAGATATATATACAGAAGAGTATGCAAATCAAGGCATTTGGAGATCCCTATTTAATTCGGTAATTGCTGCAATATTGAATGGATTGCTTGGAGGTTCAGTTGGTTGGTTTATTGGTTGGTTATTGTATAAAAATTTGCAGTTAGACTTGTTGGATGGGTTAATGTTTGGGCTAATGTTTGGATTAGTAAGTGGGCTAATGTTTGGTGGCGGAATTACCTGTATAAAACACTTTAGCCTCCGCCTTGTTCTCTGGAAAAGGGGTTATACTCCCTGGAACTACGCCCATTTCCTCGACTCCTGCACCGAGCGTATGTTACTCCAGCGTGTCGGCGGCCGCTACCGCTTCATCCACAAATTGCTGCAAGACCACTTCGCCCAAATGGAGTTCAAACGAGATTAAGAAAGAATTTGCATCTATTGTCCTAAAAAATAATGGTGATATTATTTACAACAATGTCGCTTAAACCTGCTCAAACCGACCCATGCACAACTCACAAGACCCAAGGCAAGTCAACAACGACTTATACAATGCCCAGTTTGGCGGCGGGTTGATTAACGCTGGTACAGTGAACGCTGGGCAAATTGGCGGCGACATCTACAACATTCACCTTGGGCAGCAGACGACGGCATCAGGTAATTCAGTCCAATTGCAGAATCAACAACAGCGATCGCTTTCCGAAAGAGACTCACTCGAAAAAGCCTACGCACTGCAAAGCCAGAGAGTTGAGAGGATAAGAAACGCATGGGTTATAGAGACAGACCCATCCCGCAAGTTTCAATACGAACACCAGCTTCAGACAGAGGAACGCACACTGGGGGAGCTTGGTGACAAGTTGGATGCAATTGAACAACAGTTGCAAACTACTGATTTTCCTCATAGCAAACAGGTAGATAAACAAGAACAGTTACAGAATCAGCTAGAACAAGAGAGAGAAAGACTCAAAAATGAGAAAGAAATCTTCATCTCCTATGCTTGGGGCGGAGATAGTGAAACCTATGTCAATCACTTAGATAAAATTTTACAATCCAAAGGTATCGCCATCATTCGAGATAAGCGAGACTTGGGTTACAAAGGACTAATCAAAGCTTTCATGGAAAAGATTGGGCGTGGGAAATGTGTCATTGCTGTGATTAGTGATAAGTATTTAAAATCGCCAAACTGTATGTTTGAGTTGGTGCAAATTGCTAAGAATGGTAATTTCTATGACAGGATTTTCCCCATTGTGTTATCAGATGCTCAAATTTATAACCCAATTCAAAGAATTAAATATATTAAACATTGGGAAGACAAAATCAAAGAATTAGACGAAGCGATGAAAGGTGTTTCCTCAGCTAATTTACAAGGATTTAGAGAAGAAATTGATTTATACACCGAAATTCGCAACACCGTTGCTGAACTTACTAACCTACTCAAAGACATGAATACGCTAACTCCAGACATTCACAGTAAGTCAGATTTTGATGAATTATCAAAAGCAATCGTACAACGTTTAGATGAGTAAGAATAAAACAGACAATTGACGAGTTGAATCGTTGGCTAAAGATGAAGCAGAGTAGTTAGCTTGTGGTAGTCAATGAGGAACATTTAGCAATACTTTGACAAGAGGTAAAAATTTGAAATAAGTGGAGATAAAAATATAACAAATTGTAAGAATGAATCAACAGGAAGCTCCATAGTTCTAAACTATATGATACTGAGTGGAGTGTAATTAATTAGTTCTTGTGCTACTGTCAAACCCATGAATTTCAAACCTCACCAAAGTACTTTTGACGATAAATTAAGTGCAATTATAGGACTGGTAATTGGATTGGTGTTCATTGCTAGTGGTTTTTGGGTAAGCAATAAAGTCGCACACGAGCGTGCAATGCTGATAGAAACACAGGGAATGGTGGTGGACAGCATCAGTCGTCGTGAGCGCAATAGTAAGGATAAGCTCATAGAAACCTATGCGCCAGTTATCGAGTTTGTAGCTAAAAATGAGCGGATTCGGTTTACAGGTAATTATGAATCCTACCGCTCCAGTAATGGCAACAAGGTGGTTGTCCGTTATCACCCCAAACAGCCAGAAACTACTGCGCTTGTAGTGAATCCGCTTGAAGGCTTGGTTTCTGTGGGAATGTTTGGGATGGGTGGCTTAGTTATAGTCTCTAGTCTGGGTAAGGTATTGCCTATACGATGGTCTTCAGGTGGGCAAGCTGATCATAGTTAATGTTGTACAACACGGTAATCACAATCTAGCTAACTGACAGCTTTCAGATTGCATATTAGATACCAACCCTGTCAAGACAAACTAGATAAGTGGTAATATTCATAACAACAACGCTTAAATCTGCCTAAACACACCCATGCCGGACTCAGAAGACCCAAAGCAAGTCAGCAACGACTTACGAAATTCACAGTTTGGCGGTGGGTCGATTGACGCTGACACAGTAAAATCTGGGCGAATTGCCTGGGACATCTGCAACATTCACCTTGGGCAGCATACGGCAGCATCAGGTAATTCAGTCCAATCACAGAATCAACGCCAGCGATCGCTCTCTGAAAAAGATTCACTTGAAAAAGCCTACACCCTTCAAAGTCAGAAAGTTGCAAATCTACGAACAGCCTTGGTTATTGAAACAGATGTATCCCGCAAGTTTCAATACGAACACCAGCTTGAGTCAGAGGAGCGCACACTTAAGGAACTTGGTGACAAGTTAGATGCAATTGAACAACAGTTGCAAGCGGCTGAGAACTCTGGACTAGGGGCAGACACAACTATATATATTGAACGACCTCCCATTGAAGATAAATGCTATAACGCAATCGTACAACCAGGGGCATTGATTCGTCTCAAAGCCCCGCAGAGAATGGGGAAAACATTACTGCTGGAGAAAACTCTAGACTATGCAAGACACCAAGGTTATCAAACCGCAAAATTAGATTTACAACTGGCTGATATTGATGTTCTGGCTAACTTAAAAACATTTCTACAATGGTTGTGTATTGATGTTGCTGACAGCCTGGAACGAGAACCCCAACTAGATAAACACTGGCAAGAAGTTTTTGGGCTGAATAAAAACTGTACTCGTTATTTTCAAAAATATTTATTATCACTTACTGATACTCCCTTAGTTTTAGCTATAGATAACTTTGAGAGACTGTTTGAATATCCAGAGATTTTTCCCCAATTCTGCTTGTTACTGCGGGGATGGTATGAGGCAGCGAAACAGGGAGACAAGATTGGTAATATCTGGAAGAAGCTGCGGTTAGTAGTGGTTCATTCCACTGAATCTTATCCTTCCTTAGACAGTAATCACTCCCCCTTTAATGTGGGATTGGCGATTGACTTACCCGAATTTAATCTGCAACAAGTAACAAACCTTGCCAAACAGCAAGATTTAGGATTTTTGAGAGAAGAAGATTTAGCTCAGTTGATGGAGTTAGTTGGGGGGCATCCTTACTTGGTACAGTCAGCGATAACCTACCTCAAAAGCCAGCAAGTGACCTTAGAACAATTGTTAAGACTTGCACCAACAGAGCAAGGAATCTTCAGTGACCACTTGCGGCAACAACTGTGGCATTTACAACATAATCCTCAGCTTGAGATAGGGTATAAAAAAGTAGTAATGACAAATCCACCCGTGAGGTTAGATACTGAAGTTGCGTTTAAGTTGCATAGCTTGGGATTAGTAAAACTTGTTAGTAATGATTGCGTTCCTGGTTGTGATTTGTATCGTCAGTACTTCTCAACTCGTTTGGAGTCAGTAAATCGTGGTTGATCAATACATATTCTCTGGAAGTCTACCTGAAAATGCCAGCACCTACGTCATACGAGAAGCTGATGCACAATTATATGAAGGACTGAAAGGGGGGAAGTTTTGTTACGTACTAAATTCGCGCCAGAGCGGAAAGTCCAGCTTGCGTGTGCGAACCATGCAGCGATTGAGAGATGATGGCGTACAGTGTGCAGCCGTTGACCTTTCTGCTGGAGGTATTCAGAATGTTCCTCCCGAACAATGGTATGCAGATTTAATTGACACGCTCATTGACAGTTTTGGATTAGATTTAGATTTTAGTGATTGGTGGGAGGCGAATCAGTTAAATTCGCTAGTCACAAGATTTCGCAAGTTTTTGGAAGAAGTACTACTTGTTGAAGTTCGAGAAGATATCGTTATTTTTATTGATGAAATTGATAGCGTACTCAGTCTAAATTTTCCCACAGATGATTTTTTTGCATTGATTCGTGCCTGTTATAACAAACGTGTTGATAATCCTGATTATAATCGCCTCACATTCTGTTTATTGGGGGTCGCCTCGCCTAGCGATTTAATTCAAGATAAACAGCGTACTCCATTTAATATTGGTAAGGCTATCTCCCTTAAGGGCTTTCAATTCCATGAGGTTGAACCATTAGAAAAAGGACTACGAGGCAAATTTGCTAATCCTAAAGCAGTGATGAAGGAAATCCTAATTTGGACGGGAGGGCAACCCTTTTTAACACAAAAGCTATGCCACTTAATCGTCGAAGAGTTTGAAAAAAGTAATTTTTCCTCTGTTAGTAAAGTAGTAAAATCTCATATTATCGATAATTGGGAATCTCAGGATGAACCTGAGCATTTGAAGACTATCAGAGATAGAATATTTAAAGATAAGCAGCGTGTTTTTAAGCTGCTTGAACTTTATCATAGGGTTTTAATTTTAGGAGAAGTTTTAGCTGATGAAGCTTATGAAAATATAGAATTACGTTTATCTGGACTAGTAATTAAGCAATACGGTAAATTAACTCCATATAATAAAATTTATAAATATGTTTTTAGCCAGAATTGGATAAATAGAGCTTTAGCAGATTTACGACCTTATGCAGAAGCATTATCCGCATGGTCGGCTTCTAATTATAAAGATGAAGAGCGACTTTTGCGTGGGCAAATATTACAAGATGCAATTTTATGGTCATCTGATAAATATTTAAGTGATTTGGATTATCGTTTTTTAAATGCTAGCCAAAAACTAGAAACAAGAGAATTACAATCTATCTTAGAAGTACAGGTAAAGACTAGAAATATACAAGATCAGATAAATTTAATTTTGGTTAATATTAAAAGTAAAGCACAAAAAAAAGTTGTTCCGAAAAAGATTTGGCAAAATAGCAATGTAATTATTGCTTTCAGCGTCACAGTAGGAGTTTTTTTATTGCGCTCCTCTGGTTTATTTCAATCTTTGGAGTTTGCAGCTTTGGATCAATTGTTTCACTTACGTCCAGATGAACGCCCGGAAGAGCGTATTACAATCGTAGTCATTGATGAAGCCTATTTGAACGAAATACGTTCGTGGCCGATTCCAGATGTGAAGATTGCCCTGTTGTTGCAAAAATTAAATGTCCACAAACCCCGTGCTATTGGCTTAAACCTCTACAGCAATTTGCCAGTAGAGCCTGGTAATCAAGAACTGCGTAAGATTTATAAGTCAATGCCCAATTTAATTGGTATTGAACTACTAGCAAATGACAAAAACAAAAACGTTAGTGTTTTGCCTCCACTGGGACTGAATAAGGATCAAGTTGGCTTTAATAACGTGCTGTACGATCTTGATGGTAAAGTACGTCGCAGTTTGTTGTATTGGCACGTTGAGGAGCAGTTACACGAAAGTTTTGCGTTGAAGTTGGCTTTATTGTATTTAAAGCCAAAGGGAATTACGCCCACCAAAGCAAAAAACAACCCTGAGTATTTGCAATTAGGTAAGGCAGCATTTACTCGTTTTGAGGCTAATGATGGTGCTTATGTGGGAGCTGATGACAGAGGATACCAAATTTTAGCTAATTTTCCCAAACCTAAATGTCAAAGTTCATCTAGAGAAATTTGTAATTTTCGTCAGGTATCGATAAAAGATGTACTGGCAGATAAAGTCCAAGAAAACTTAATCAAAGATCGGATTATACTGATTGGTTCTACTGCACCTAGTCTCCAGGATTTTGTATTTATTCCCTACTCTAGTAGTTTAGTAAGTGCGGCAAAGCCCGTACCTGGGATTCAATTGCAGGCTTATTTTATTAGTGAGTTAATCTCTGCCGCTCTTGGTGAACGGCCATTACTCAAAGTTTGGCCTGATTTAGTAGAATATTTATGGATTTTTGCTTTTTCTTTAATGGGTTTTATTGGCAGTTTGCTATTGCGTTCTCTATTAAAGTCTTTTCTGATTATTCTTTTTTTCGCAGTTAGCCTTACAAGTATTTGTTACTTAAGTTTTTTGTATGCCTGGTGGCTACCATTTTTTCCACCATTATTTTCTTTAATAGTATCTATACTTGCTAACCTAATAGAACATATTTATCAATTATCAAAAGTAGAAAAACTTGAGCTAAGTGAAACCTTAAAGTTAATTCTTAAAGCATATCAGGATGATCCAGCAGCGTACAATATAGCTATTGAATATCTTAAAACTTCATTAAAATCTTCCTCTATAGAGGAATAAATTATTAAATTCGCTATTGATTGGAATTTTTAATAAACTTCTTCACTATTACTAACCGCTTGAGGCAGCAGTCGCAATTTCTCGGCTCGGTAAGCGATCGCTAAAAGTCCCCAGATCAACACTTCCCACGCTAAATGCTAAATTTTATTTAGCTACCCAGCAGGAGTTTTCTTTTTCTTATGTGGTTCTGGTCTGCCGATTCAGTAGAACAAGAATTATTTGATTTGTACGCTCCAGCCCTGCAATCGCTCGGCGTAAATTTTAATGACGAGCAACTCCAAGACACTTTAGAAGCAGCAAGCTATTGTTTAGAAGATGCTTTCAGGAGCGCAATCGTTTACATACTCTGGCTCGAAGAAAACCTGAAGCCGATTTACCCGACTGCGATATTAATTGAGGCACTGGCAAATCAATGGCGCACCAAATACTGGAAGCCGGAGTATTTAGAACTTGAACAGTTGCTATCACCCAGAAAACGCTGGTGGAAGGCAGCAGTGGATATGTGGGGTTACGACGAGCGTAATCAATTGGTTGCAGATATATTTTACGACCACGGGCAGGAATTTATTAAGTTCCGAAATGGTAAAGAAATTCTAGTTGACACTGCTTATAAGTGGGGATGGCAGCGAGTCGCAGATTATGCGTCCCCATTTTCAGAAAATAATTGGTCGCTTGGCAGTATCCATGCAAGGAAATATTGATCTACAACGTCAAGGAGCAATCGCTTTAGCTGCACGCTATTCTGAGACAGTGTGATTTTATCTCTCCCAATCAACACCCCATCCACAATTGCAATTCCCCACTGCGAACACTTCGCCACCAGTTTCTTGATCACAATCTGCAAAGCCGGATCATCCTTCCAGCATTGTTGGAGGAAGTCAAAACCAGGATTTTCCCCAACCAGAGAAGCCATCTTCAGTTTCTCCATTCGCAATAGTCTAGCTTTGGATCTAATGGCAATGTCTTCAGTGGTAAACAACGCCTCATACCAATTCACAATTCGCAATGGGCTTCGCCCCGCGACGCTAACGCAATTCGCAATTAAAAAACTTAGATGCAGCAAAGCTTCACGCCTTACATCTGCTTCAGATTTTTCGTGAAATGGTATCACTAGATTCTTGCACCTGATAATTGACTACAGATATATTCCACTGCTTCTCAAACTTGCTGATTGTTGCCCTCATACTGGCGTAATACTTGCTGTCTAGCAAATATTGAATTACCCACAATGGGGGGCATTCTCCAAGGTTTGCTCTATCTAACCATTCAAATATCTCACTTTGATTTAATGACACGGACGCGGCGGAACAAGTGCCTTCATCACAGTCTTTCGGCTCAAAACCAGAGACTTTATTTTCCCCCGACAACGAAGTGGGATTACTTTGTTCTACTTGCCCCTGAGTTTGATTAGCGATCGCTAAAGTTGAAGAAAATTCATTTTTAGCGACGGGCGCGGCGGAACAAGTAACTTCATGAGGGAATATCGCTTCAACACTGCAATCCTGGTTTTCTCCTATCAACGAAGTAGATTGACCCTGTGCAACATCTACAAGCGTTAGCGTCGTGCAGTCTATTGCCACAGGCAAGTCTTCAAGTTCTGACGGTTTTCCCAAAAAGTCGGAGATTGGGCACGTTGTGTCAGCTGCTGCTCCAGAATTGCTCTAGCTAACCACAGTCCCATCTGCCAGGCAGCAAGCACAAGCGCCGTAAGAGTTATACTGGCTTGAAGTTTTTTACATAAGTGTTGCCAATCACTGTCCAATGGAAACAGTTGTTCAATTTGGTATTGCATTCATATTGGGCGCGGGTCAGGTTACTGGGGTATGGTTTACTCATGTTGCTCTATCGGTGCTGTCTATTATCTATTCACAACTTATACTGAGGGAGCTTTTTTACACTCTTTCCGACTTTTCAAACATCCTTTAACTGAGTGACTTCACCAAGCCCAATCCCTGCCGTCAAATATCGTACTAAGCAACATATTATAAATCTAATATAAAGCAACTAAACTGTTATATGAAGTTTACTTGAATATTGGCTTAACTGTCTTAACTGTCCTTGCCTTCCCATGAAAATTTTGAAATATTAAAAGCGTGAACAATGCTGAGATACACTCCAAGCAGCTTCTACTAAAGCGTCTGAGGAAGCGATAACATTCCCAATGGATGTAAAGAAACATTTCTGTTTTTTGAAAGAGGGATTAACCAACATTCACAACAGAGGTAATCATGGGCAAGCCAGTAATTATCGATGGTAAAGAGCGTACCTAGTAGTCTGCCAAGGGAATTTTGCGTGGTGGCAAGCAGAGGCGCAGAGGTGCGGAGGGGCAGGGGGAAAGAACTTGTACAAATCTCTCCTCTGCTCCCCTGCACAAGCGCCGACCTCCACCCAGCAATGTTGGGTTGGCGAACTACTAGGGGTTAGAGCAGACTAACGGTATTTTGCGGCAGCAAGCAGGGAGATGGCATCGTCAGCAGAACAAATTTCGTAAGCAGTGGGAGCAGACGAAATTAACAACACGATTGGTGGTGAGTTACTTCAACTGGATGTAGGAACACAATCGTTTTGGTCTAGAGTTGCAAAGCTAGCTAGAGAAAAAACTTAAACGTAGTAAATTCGTTATTATTGAAAATTTTGGTTTACCTATTTACGCCTATTTCAATCATTAAAAATCTACTCTAGCAAGTTTTACCACTCTAGGTTTTGGTAATACTGCTGCACAAAGAACTGGTTCAGCTTCAGAATCCTGGTCAAGGCATGACTTTGCTACCTTGACCACACTTCTTTGATTCACAACCGACTAAATAAAGGATTAGAAATGAGTTATCTAAATAACTTACGGCTTGTATTTTCAGGTAAATTTCAGGCGGATGTTTCCACTGTAAATAACGACGTTCGCCACTTTGATAATGCAACCTTTGAAGATCGCTTTCAAGATTTCCAGAACAACGTGACAAAGAATGGTTGGTGGAACCCAACTGGTTCCGGCGCATTCCGCCTAATTGACTGTAAAGTGCAATCAGTTTATTACCAGGATGGCACCAGCTCTACAACCGATCCGATAGTTGGTCTATACATCAACGGCTCTAACAACCGAGTTGGTGGCAAGATAGTAGACCTTGACCCACAATGGCAGCAAGCATCCGAACTTTGGGGACTAACAATGCGGCTGAGTGATGCCGGTGACAATCCCTTCAACCTATTTAGCGGTGCTTTTGAGCCAGCCCCCTTTCGAGACCTTTGGTTTAAACGTAGAGAGCAAGCCAAAGGAGACAAAGCCGCCTCTGCTATTTTCCAGTCAGTTTTGACAGATGTTCAGTGGGATGACAGCCTGATATACTCTCTTTTTCTAGAAGAGCTAAAGGCAGCTACCGACGAAGGATTGCTATCAGTGCGACTAACAACATTTAATTACGAACAGGGGCGCACTGTAAACGAGTTTACTCTAGGTACAGTTGTTGGTGTCATTGGCCCTTATTTCCCCCAAGAACCCCGGTCTTTTATTTTGGGACGGCGTATGTATCAGACGGTAGATGAAAACCTTAATCCGCCTGAAAATAGTTTGTACTTTTTTGATTGCAGCGTCGATGAAACAACGCGTTCAGTATTTGCTGATTTTAGTAATACTCTGCTGCTAGATGCGTCTGGAAATCCTAAGAATATAGGCAACCTGCAACTAGCAGTGCTAGCTAATGAAAATATTCAATTATCTGAGCAAGTAACCCAAAACCAAGATTTTACACCTCTAGGCGGCTATATTCCCTACACCAACACCAATTGGCTGGGTCAAACCTCTGGAATTTGGGCTGTCGCCCTATCCTTAGAGGAATTAGAGTTAGTTAAGAAGCAACCGCTCGCCATTATTAAAATGAGCGATGACAACACTGGAGTAGTAGATATCCGCGAAACCTTAAACGGTTGGTTGATTCGGGCTGAGAAATTTGTCCATCGCGTTGAGCCAGGAGAAACATTTAATAACACTCTGTTTGCTGCTCACTACGGTCAACGATTTGCCAATGCTAACGTGCTTTTTTCCCTCGTCGAGCCATTACCAGACCAGGGAGGCGGGCCCGATAATGATCCCTACCCTCCTCAAGCTACTATTCCTTTAATTAATGAACCTGCTAATGTAGTTTCCTTTCCGACAAATTTAACGACGGATAAGAATGGTAAAGTTGAGGTAACTGTATCCACTTCTAACCCTAATAATCCTCGCAAGTATCTTGATGGTCAAGTCTACTTGATCGAGTACAAGCTAGAAGGGCAGACCAAGGGACAGCAAGAGCCTTGGGAGTATATCGTTTTTCTGCTCTACGACGAGTATCAGGTTCCCGAACAGCCATCTTGGTGCGAACACATTCTGCCAATTTTTCAGCAATATAACAATCTCTACCCAATTATGAGTAAGAGATTAGTTAATCTGAGCAACTATGAGTCAGTTAAAGAAAACCGCGACATTCTCGAACTGGCTTTCTCGCTGGATATAAGCAATCCCAATTATATGCCCGTAACTCGCGACCTTTCTGTTTTTAAACAAGAGACCATTCTCAAATGGTTACGACAGAAAGCGTCAGATGGTTCTTACGTACTGTTTTACGGCGAAGAGCAGCCTGAAACAGCCAAAGTGCCAGAAGTGAGCAAATCCATGCAAACGCCGCCTGAAGGTACGGCAGATGAGGCACCGACAGAGCCCATTGGTGGCAAAACTCAATTTGCTACAAACTTTATCGCGGCTACGAAAGCTACTCGCGATCGCGCCTAACTTAACCTGACTTTATCAGAAGGAGATGCCCATGCTGAAAATTAGTATTGACGACTTAGAAAGAATTTTCCAGGCTTCCGAGCCTGCTGAACTGTACGATTCTCTCCAGTCAGCTATCCAATTAGAACACTCCACCATTCCGCCCTATCTTACTGCCTTGTACTCCATCAAGTTTGGCTCGAATCAAGAGGCATACAAGATTATCCTTTCGGTTGTGCGAGAAGAAATGCTGCACATGACTATTGCAGCTAATGTCCTCAATGCCATCGGCGGTCATCCCGTCATCAATCGGCCTGATTTTATTCCTAGTTATCCTGGCCCTTTACCGATGAATATTGGCGAGTTGACCGTCAATTTGGCTCCTCTTTCCAGAGAGGTACTGTTTGATACCTTCATGAAAATTGAAGAACCGGAAAAGCCATTGGATTTTCCGGTTAAGATAAAATTCGCCCGAGAAATGCCGCAATTTGCCACTATTGGTCAGTTTTACCAGGCCATCATTGAAAAGTTGAGCGACTTAGGACCAGAGTGTATTATCGGCGACCCCAGTTTGCAGGTAGTTAATGACCAGTGGTTTCCCCCGAAGGAGCTATTTCCGATCAGGACTTTGGATGATGCTCTCCTGGGATTACAACTGATAGTTAAGCAAGGTGAAGGTACGAGCAACAGTCCCTTAGACGACTCGTCAGGAGGTTACGCTCATTATTACCAATTTGCTGAGATCTATTACGGTCGCCGCTTGTGTGAAGACCGCGAAGAGCCAAATGGTTATTCTTATAGCGGTGAGCATATACGTCTAGACACAGCTAGTATCTGGGATTTAGTAGAAAACTCTAAAGCGGATATGTACGCACCAGGTACAATGGCACGTCGCCTCGTGGATCAGTTCAACTATTCCTATACCAACCTTCTCAACAGCTTGCATGAAACTTTTAATGGCAAACCAGATTACCTCAATACTGCTATGGGGGTAATGTTTGACCTGAAATTGCAAGCGCAGAAGATGGCAGAAATTAGCGATGAAGCGCTAGGAGCAATAGAAGGAAAGTCAGTAGCTCCTTCATTTGAATATGCCTCAATTAACGCTCCTCAATCACTCTGATGAGAGTAAATTATGAAACCCTTTCTGGACTTAGATTTCTGCTAAAAACCTACAAATAGAGGAATGTGTTAAAAAATCTGGTTTGTCAGGCATACAGCACAAGGCAATTGCCAGGAATAAAATGCCCAGCCCTTCGGGTTCAGCAGTTGCTTCAAGTTGGGAAACCCGCCTAAAGCACTGCTTCACCGGATCAGGGATATTGTAGGTAAACGACTAGATTATTGTGCTTTCGCCCCAAAGGGCGAAAGCGACGGCTGGGCATTTTATTTTGAGTCATGCTATCGTTGCTCAGACGGTCATGAGTGCCATAGTTACTGAAATCGTACAAGAAGTCTTGCTGCATTCCCGCCGCTTTAGGGTTCGCGTGAATATATCGCAGCGTATTCAAAGCCCGTCGCTGGTCAGTATTAGCAAAACCCGTGCTGTGATATCGCTTCTCCCAAAAGTGACCTGTGCGGTTTAACATTCGGTTGAAGCACATAGCTGTATACCAGTTGAGCCAGTGCATGATTTTGGGAAGGTCTTCAGGCTGTTGGGATTCCAGCAGGTAATGTACGTGGTTCGACATTATACATAAAGCATAGAGCTTAAATCTATATTTCTCCTGTGCTTTCTTGATGGCATAAAGGAAGACTTCACGACATTCCAGCCGTGTTAGGCGAAACTCCTGGTTGTTGCAACGGGTTGTAATGTGGTAGCAGAATCCAGATTGCAAGTTACGTTTTGGACGAGACATTACAAATCGTAAATGACAATATGAATTGTTGAGTTTATAGCCTGTTGTAAAGACTCACTACCCCTTCCAATCAACCAGCACCCCATCCACAATCGCAATCCCCCACTGCGGAAACTTCGCCAGCAGCTTCTTGATCACAATCTGCAAAGCCGGATCATCGTCCCAGCACTCTTGCAAAAAGTCAAACCCCGGATTCTGCCCAACCAGAGAAGCCATCTTCAGTTTCTCCATTCGCAATAGTCTAACTTTGGATCTAATGGCGATGTCTTCAATGGTAAACTAACGCCTCACCAGATTTTTGCACCTGATAATTGACCACAGATAGATTCCACTGCTTCTCAAACTTGCTGATTGTTGCCCTCATGCTGGCGTAATACTTGCTGGAGAGCAAATATTGAATTACCCATAATGGGGGGCATTCTCCAAGGTTTGCTCTATGCAACCATTCAAATATCTCACTTTGATTTAATGACACGGGCGCGGCGGAACAAGTACCTTCATGAGAGACTATTATCGCCAATAACTCTATTGAAAGTCTGAACACTGTAAATCTGTAAAATGGTAAAGATTTTAAAGTTATTGGCGAGGAGATAAATTAATGAATATGCTTAACTTATGGGCTGAGATTATCCCTGGACTTTCCGCAGCAGGATTTAGTATTGGGCAACATCTTTCATCAATCCCAGATATTAAGGAACCTATTCTAGTGGTCAATCTTGAAGAAGAAAGAAAAAAAAGGGAAAAAGGCTTGAAATCAATTGGTCTGAACGATTTATTATCTAATTCGGATGGCTGGATTTGTCAAAAAATCTGCTCAGATTCTGAAAAGTTAAATAGACATACAGTTTTTTATTATAAAGATAGGGTTGTATTACTGCATTTTAATTCGGATGATATTCTCTTCGTGATTTTTGTTTTTGAGGGCTACCAAGGAAAGTTTTTTGATAAATTTGAAATCGGCTCTAAAGTTTCGGATTTAAGCGAGTATTTTGAGCTTGAATATGATAGCGCGGATGATATGCATTATCCTTCTGAATCGTCTCATGTTAAAGGTATTGCCTTCTATGGTGCAGAAGAATCTTTAGAAGATAATCCCGAACAAAAAATCATGGGTTTTTGCGTACATAACTGGAGTTTACAGGTATAGAAAGTAAGGTAGAGATGCTAAAATCACAAGATGTATGAAGAAAGCACTGACAAGCGACCACTAATCATTCCACTTCACCAGCACCCCATCCACAATCGCAATCCCCCACTGCGGAAACTTCGCCAGCAACTTCTTAATCACAATCTGCAAAGCCAGATTATTCTGCCAGTATTCTTGCAAGTACTCAAAGCCGGGATTTTCTTTTAAAATCCCTGCCATTTTAAACTTTTCCATCTTTAAAGGACGGAATTTTAACCTTGTAGAGATCACCCTACTGAAATAGCTATTAATAAAATAAGCAAGTATATTTTCGCACTGAATATTAGCAATACTTCTTTAGTATCAGCCTATCTCGCCGAATCAATTGCAAATTTTTGCTTATCTGATTCGGAGAATAAAGTTAATTATAGTATCTTTAAAACTTAGATAAATAATCAATAAAAATAATAATAATTGTTGGAATTGGAGAATTGGATCTAAACGCCAGCCTTGTATCATTAAGATAATTCCAGAGATGAGCATTACCACTGGTGCTAATACCCCTTGAACAATATAAATTAGCAAAGCAGGGGTTGTAAGTGTATTTCTCCTCAAAACTAGCCAGCTTATTATTATAAATAGATAAATAATTGCTAAAACTATATAAAGATTCCCAAGCAGTGTAGCTGTATTTGTTCCAAAATTAACCTGAGCTAACTGAAGCATTATAAAAAGTTCCTAATTAACCTGAGTTCGGGTTAAAGATAAGGAGGTAAAAGCCACTCCAGTTGAAGGCTAGGTTTCTTAGGTTGATGACAATAAGCGATTAATCCGCAAAGAACGTTAACGCA
>NZ_JACJSF010000107.1 GCF_014698035.1 Desmonostoc muscorum FACHB-395 | reverse complement strand
AAGGTATGCCCAAGCCACTCGATCCCAAGTGTCAGTTATGCGCCAAGTTACCAACAACTCAAGCTAAAGTGCTGCATGGAACAGCAGGGGACGGGTGTTGGAATCCACGCATTTGCCACAATCGCCGCTCATTCTATCGCCACCGCTCCCAGAATAATTCAGCAGAAATTGATTCAGTAACAGTCGAACCACCAGCAACATATTTTGCAGTGCTGTATTTGTATAAAGAACCGGGGGATAAGCCATTGCACGCTATGTCGGCAGAACTCTGGTTGGGGCAAAAACCTGTTTGCCGCTTAGAACCAATTCACTGTTTTGGGCTAACGGCTGGCAAGATCCGCGCCTATACAGATCAGGTGTTGCAGGCTTTTGCCAGACAATATGCTGTTTCACTATATCAATATAAGGATATGTTTGAGATTAGCTCAAGCTACTGCCCAGTGCGACCCTGCCCGTTAAATCCTGAATTGTAGCAATGACCACATACCACCAATTAACAATCTGGGATGTGCTTGATGAGGTGACAACTTTAGAAGATGTTCGCAATTTGGCATCAGATGAGGATGTGGAAAAATGGCAGAGCGCAATCGCTAACTACCTAATAAATGTCAAAGATGAGATTTCTTTAGTTAAACTGCAACGTGTGTTGTAAATGCCAATGGTAGAAGTCTGGTTGGGATTATTGCTGGGTAGGTTTACACTAGAACAGCGTGGTGATTTTTATCACAACCATAATGGGGAGCTATGCGGTTTTGTCAGATCCGGTAAAAAACAAGCGATCGCTAAATTATTTTCTCCGTAATAAAAGGAAAATTATACTTTTTAGAGCGTATTAACACTTAAAAAGTCAAGATGAGTTTGAGTCACAAGTTGCAAGACTCTCTTTTTTGACCCAAAAAAAGTTAGGATTCCCTTTGAGCAATAATTTCGAGACAGGGATTATCTACCTTAATGGAAAAAAGTATATGTGCAATTCTAGATTTGAGCAAATCATTATCAAATTTTTCTTCCGAGGTAACAAAATGTTTAGAATTGACGAATATTACGGAATGGAATGGGAAAATTCTTGAAGAAAGAGAAGAGAAAATTAGAGAAATTGCACTTATTTTAGCTGGTCAATGTATTGCTATTTTGTTGTATAACCTTTCACAATCTCAGTCAGCCAATCAAACAGCTATGATCCAAACAAGAGGCTGGTGGGATAGTAAGATGCAAAAGCATGGTTATAGAAAACGGCAAATATTAACAGTTGGCAACGTTTTAGTTACTTTAAAATTACCATATATGGTAAGAAAAAAGTCAACAAACAAGTCCACAAATAAAATAGCGATTCAAGGATTCTGCCCCTTATTAAAGTGTTTGGGAATGTCATCCGGCTTAACCCCATTAGTATGGGCAACAGTTGCCCAATACGGCGCAATCACTAGCTCATTTGAAGCCGCCTGTACAACTTTGACGGGTTGGGGAATTAACCTTAGTTTAAAACGAATTGAACGTTTGACATATAAATTTGGTCAAATTGGGATCAACTTACGTCAATCTAAAATCTTAAATCGGCAATCAGGTAATTTAGCTGAAGGTAATATTCTTAAAGACCAAAGAGTTGTGATCGCCGTAGATGGTGGTCGCAGTAGAATAAGAATTAATAAAAAGGGGAGAAAAAATTCTAAAACCAAGCGACACGGGTTTATCGGCAAATGGGTTGAGCCAAAATTATTCACAATTTATGTTGTTGACGAGCAAGGTAAAAAAATAAATAGTTCTGAAATTCCTATTACGAATGATGGTACTTATGAAGGATATAAAGCACTTTTAGAGATTTTAGAAGCGTATTTAGTTGACTTGGGAATTAGTCAAGCAAAACAAGTCTTATTAATCGGGGATGGAGCGGAGTGGATCTGGATACATATTCCCCCACTTTTGACAAGATTAGGATGCCCAGTTGAAACTTATCAGCTATTCGATTTTTATCATGTTACAGAAAATATAAAAGTATTTGCGGACGCAGCTTTTAATGAAGAGGCACAGTCTAAGGAATGGTTTGTAAAAGTTAGAAAGAGTTTAAAAAAAGGTAAAACTAAATCCTTAATCAGCCAGATGGATGACTTGATTGCTGTAGCTACTGGAGAGCGATGTAAGATTATGGTAACTAAACGAAATTATATTTTAGATGCTTATCGTAAAGGGCGTTTAAATTACGATAAAGAAATAAATAAAAAACTACCTATTGGCAGTGGTGCTCTTTGAGTTTAATCCGCCAAGTTGTAAATTTAAGAATCAAAGGAAACAGTAAATTCTGGTTGAAAGAAAATGCAGAAATTATGTTACATCTGCGTTGCCAATGGATAGCTGGAAGTTGGGATAATTTTTGTGGTTCTATCTTTAATTCCTTTCTCAAACCCCAAACTGCTTGATAAATTTTATACTTTAGTTCTACTCTTAACTTATTATTTGCTTTAATTAACACTAAGCATAAAAGGCTAATTGTAGATATTTTTGTTAATAATCGTCAAATACCTTGCTAGTAATCTTTTTGAGATATCTCATCAAGATGAATTCACGTGGATATCAGCGTATATTTAGTAAATAAAATTACTTCTTACCTAGATTTGATTTTTGCGATCGCTTGTTTTTTACCAGATCTGACAAAACCGCATTGCTCCCACCATAATGTTTGGGTGAAAAGCTCTCCTTCCTGCTACCAATAACAATACATTCGCCATATAGGGTCTTATACCAAATTATTGGGAAACTACATAAAACTGTATAAGGCATGTATTTATTATATGGTGAGAGTTCTCTGTTAATTATTTCCTCCAGATAATCAGCTCTGCTTAATCCTAAACATTCAGAGGCAATACCTAATTTTTTCCAAGTATTGAATTCGCATAGCACACTAAAATCAAAGCCTGGGTCTGTTAATTCTAGAGAAAGTGCATACTTCCAATCAATTCGGCTGCGAACTGCATCTGCTGCTTGTCTGTCAGTCATGTCCTCGATATATTGCATGACGCATAGCATTTGTAGGGTTTTCAAATGTGAATAAATATTTCGCCAACAGCATCGAATGCTACTCATACCCCGGACATTGCATAGCGATCGCTCAAATTCATACTTCAATTATGCAATGCCTAGAATTTAGTAACTATTAAAAAAGCAGTTTTTACTCTCTCAAATACCAACAATAGGGTGAAAGTTGGTATTTGACAGCAGAGTAACATTGATTTTTTAGGGGTTCTGGGTATGAGGAAAGAAACTATTCAATCATCGAAAGTTGGTAAAAGTTAAAATTAATAGCATAAAATCCCCAAAAACGGCCGCGAACGCTAGCAACTAAGAGTTCTTAAACACCAGATATTTCAATGGTTACAAGAATTATCGCCCTATAGACATCTGAGCCGGGAATGGCAGTACCTTGTCCCTGTGATTTTCCATTTCACTTATAAATCGATTTCGGGTCTTGCTCCAGAAGCTTTCAGGTTCTCCATGACCTGAATTTTTATCATATATCATAATTATAAATTTTTCCGCATACTTACTTAATTCTTACCTATAGCAATCGCTATTTTAAAAATAGTGATTATTAAGTATGAGGATGAGCCTCTGTGATAACACATAAAAAGCTAATAATTTATTTTTTAATTAAATAAATAAGTAGTAAATATACTATTAACAACAGTAAATTGTTTTGTTATGAAAAAAACTGTTACTTTTAATAGTATTTTTCTAGAAAATAGCGACAAATACTGATTGAATCTATAAATTTAAAAATTATATTTATTTACAGGAAGAAGATTTTTAATTAATAACTGTATTGCATTTTTAGATTTATATTACCTAAAACAATACTAGTTAAATTAAATAACTTAGTTTTCCGTTGCAAATCTTCTGGCTAGAATTGATTAGCCATTGATCAACTAGCTAATAACATTGATTCAGAGCAGAGATATACATTTAAAGGTTACTAATATTTTAATTATTAGTAATTAGTAATAGTTGTTAGTAATTATATGTATATCCGGTATTTCAAAGATTTTTAAAAATATTTTAGTAGTGCCAAGCTTTTCAATGTTTATAGATTGTCTGTCAAATGGCATTTTTAAGATCATAACTGGAGTTATATCAAGAAAAAATGGTTAAATCAACTGCTAGAAACATATTTGAAAATGCCTATCTTAAACGAGAGATATTATTCCATAATTATTCAATTACTATAGTTATCCCATGTCTTAACGAAGAAGGGAATTTAGAACGGCTCCTGCTTAATATAGAAGAAGCGTTTAAGGATATGGGCTTTAGTTTGCCAGTACTAGTGGTTGATGATGGTAGCACAGATAATAGCTATCAAATCCTCAATAAAATGAGTGAAAAATACGATTATTTAAGTATTATTCGCCATCCCTACAGACTTGGTGTAACTGGAGTATGGAAGACGGCATTAGATTATGTCAGAACTGATTGGATATTTTGGGGACAAGCAGACTTAGAGTCAGATCCTCGGACTGACTTACCATTACTATTAAAAGCTTGTGTACCAGGGGTAGATGCAGTGGCTGGTTGGCGGCAAAAACGGGGTGATGGGAAGATTCTTGCTTCTAAATTAGCCAATACCATTTGTCGTTTACTCTTCGGTTTAAAAATCCATGATATGAACTGGATTAAACTAGTCCGTCGTGATTTATTATTGACTCTGCCAGTAGAAACAATTACCCATCGCTACTTATTGGCGGTATTAGCAGCACAGAAATATAACGTTATAGAAGTTCCTACACCCTGGCATCCTCGGCACTCTGGAACAAGCAAATTTGGCAAAAAGCGTCTTCTGACTTCAGCTATTGATTTTGTCAAGTTATGGTGGTGGTTTCAAACTCAAGGTCGTCTAATTAATCAACATCAAGAGAAAAATATTGATTCAGTCATAAACTATGTTGGTGTTGTTCAACAGGAAATAATCTAGTCAATTCAACTAGCCAGAAATAAACCCAGAGAGAATTAGTCATATTCTCCTGGGTTTCGTTTTTATCCTAATGTAGTATTTTTTTCACATCTATGAATATTGAAGGTAAACACATTCTTGTTGTCACTTCTGTATATCCTATGACTGCTGACGGCAATCATGGTGCTTTTGTACGTGAGGCAATTTTACGCTTGCAAGCAACAGGAGCTAAGTTTACAGTATTTGCTCCTGCCTACGAAGGTTCTAAAAGCCACGTATTAGATCGAGTAAAAGTATATCGCTTTCGCTACTGCCCAAAACGTTTTGAAAATTTGGCAAGAGATGGTGCTCCTACCAAGTTGCAAAGACAGCCTCTTTATTTGATAGCTGCTGCTTTTTATATCTTGTTTGGTATGTTGCAATTGTTTTGGGTATGCTGCAAGGAAAAGCCAAATTTACTCCAGATTCATTGGCCTTTCCCTCATGGGTTAATTGCTTTACCTACGAGTATATTATTGGGTATTCCGATGGTGTTTAGTTTCCACGGAGCGGAACTCATGTTAGCTAATAAGTTCGGTTTCGTGACACATATCCTCCGTTGGTTACTGCCTCTAACTAAAGGTGTGACAGCCAATTCTTCTTTTACTAGTGGGTTGATCCGTAAAATTTATGATGGGCCTGTTACCGTTATCCCTTACGGTATGACTATAAAGCCAAAACCACCTAAAAAACGTTCCCCAGAGGAAGTGCGATCGCTCCTGTTTGTTGGTAGGTTAGATGAACGTAAAGGTTTGCGATATTTATTGGCAGCTCTACCTTCTGTCTTAGCGAAATATCCTGTACGCTTACGCATTGTGGGCAAGGGAATTCTCGAAGATGAGATTAAATCACAGTGTGATGCAATAGGTCTAAATGATGTAGTAGATTTCCTTGGCTTTGTTAGCAAAGAAGAATTAGCTGATGAATACGCTGGGTGTGACATATTTGTACTACCAGCAATTGTGGATAGCAAGGGCGATACTGAAGGCTTAGGAATAGTAATAATAGAAGCTTTAGCCCACCAAAAGCCTGTAATTGCAAGTGCTGTAGGGGGAATTATCGATGTAATTCATTCTGGAACTACAGGATTATTAGTACCAGAAAAAGACCCAGAAGCTTTAGCACAAGCAATCTTGACTTTATTATCAAATCCCACTAAAGCCCAAAAAATGGGTCAACAAGGTTTAGCAGATATACAAGTTCGTTTTAACTGGTATCACATTACGCCTATGTGGCAGCAAGTATTGGCAAATGCATTGAATAACACTGTACCCGGAAAAGCTACTGGAACTATTGCTTAGTAAAAATTTGCGATTAATTGTGATTTTTATGAGGAATGTTAGTTTGTTCTCCATTCAGGGAAGTATTCATATAGCCTTTACACGATTAATTGCGATTTTTATGAGGAATGTTAGTTTGTTCTCCATTCAGGGAAGTATGTATATAGTTTTTACAAAGGTACTTAAGTAAATCCAGGCTTAAATAACATTTCCGTATACCATGACACAACAACGTCTTATTTTAACTCGTGGGATTCTCACTACTTGCGTAGTAGCCCCTTTAGGTTTAATGGGAATTTTAAGCTTTACTGTACTTTTCCCTGCTCTCAAAGACCCAGGATCAAGATTTTACTCTTCAGGTTTTGGTTATCCAGCTTTACAACGTATGGCTGGCAAACCTATCCAAGTAGAAACTGCGTTAGTAGCGTCAAAAGCTTTAGAGGATAATCTAGCTGCTCCTGGTGAATCTGTTGGTATGCAGCAGGTGAATGTTCGTTCTTTAGTATCAGGGCCTGTAGAAAAACTTTTCGTTGAGGAAGGGCAATGGGTGCGCCGAGGTCAACCTCTGCTTCAGTTACAAAAAGCTCCCTTTGTAAATGAAGTAAATACGGCTCGTAATAACCTCGCTATTGCAGAAAAGAACCTTGCAACCGTGCAAAACTCGGTATCAGAAAAGTTATCAGACTTGAAAGAGGATGTTAAGTCTGCTCAAGACAGGTTTTATACAGCTAAAACTAGACTAAGAACAATTGACAAACTTGCAGATAAAGAATTAAACAACAATGTCCAGGCTGCTCAGGTAAGGGTAGTGACTGCTGAGGAGAAACTGAGACAAATTAAAGTTTTAGCAGATCAAGGAGCAATATCCAAGTTTCAACTCTATGATATGCAAGATATCTATGCAACTCGCAAAAGAGAACTAGCAGCTGCTCAACAGGGAATTATTAGTACCCAAAGCCAGCAATTTACCAATCAAGATTTCTACATTGCTCGTCAAAACGACTTTATTTCTTCTCAGCAAGCTTTGTCATTAGCCCAGCAGACACTAGATAAAGATGTAAAAAATGCTCGTCTGACAGTTGACAACAGGAGAATAGAACTGCAAGAGGCTCTGAGAAATTTAAGTAGAACAGTTCTATATGCCAACACCGATGGTTTAGTGAGTTCGGTAAATATAAATGCTGGTGAAATAGCGGATGCACGAGGCCGTGACTCGTTAGTAACTTTAACTCAAAATGTTGTATTTAAGGCTTACATAGATCAAGCTAGGCTTAACGCTGTAAAAGTTGGTAATAAAGCTATAGTCCGGTTAGTGGCATACCCTGGACGTACTTTTGAGGGACAAGTGATTCAGCTTAATCCAACCGTACAAACTAATGCCACTAAGCCTAGTAAAGTGGGTATTGACCGACAA
Source organism: Desmonostoc muscorum FACHB-395 (assembly GCF_014698035.1). Lineage (GTDB taxonomy): Bacteria > Cyanobacteriota > Cyanobacteriia > Cyanobacteriales > Nostocaceae > Nostoc > Nostoc muscorum_A. Next base: position 18,031 of record NZ_JACJSF010000107.1, on the reverse strand, counting down.
TTTACCTATTCTATTTGGGTTGCTGTTGATAATTTACAAATGCCTCCAGGTTTGCAGGGTTATGTTCAGTTTACTGATCAAAGTAGAACAGCTTTAATGATTCCAGAAAGTTCTGTAACTCATTTGTCTGCTGGTGAAGGGATGGTGATGGTTGCCGAAGCAGGCAAAGCTGTTGTGAAAAAAGTCAAGCTAGGAAGAACATTTGATAACCAACGTGAAATGCTGACAGGCTTAAAGTCAGGAGAAGAAGTAGTATTATCTCCCTTAGCTCTAAATCCAGGCGATCGCCTAAACACAAAATCTGCATCATTGCCAATCGCAGAGAGAAATTAACAGATGAATCAAAGTTATTGGACTTACAGATTTTTTGCCTTTACTAATTGGTTTAATCGAGAAAGGGTTACTCTGTTAATTGGCTCTATTTTACTATTACTAGGAGCCATCTATCCTTGGTATGAGTTACCTCCAGAAACCCTAGAAGCATTCGGTACAAATCTATTTTGGGCAAATGCTGTGAGAGTGCCATTAGCTTTGTGTGCGATCGCTGGTTTTACTTACACTTTTGTATTTCATATTCGACAAGCTCCACGCTTAGTTTTTTGGGGTGCATTAATACCAATATTACTTTTTCCCTATTTTGTTACAACTTGGTCGCCTGCTGTGTCTTTTATTGCAGCAGAATACTATAACCAGGGAGAAAAAGTATCCGATCACGTAGATAAAAATTTCTCAGAAGTTCAGGCACAATGGAAACAGAATATAGTTTTGGATAATCCAGATATTCCTGCTTCTACTTTTGGCATAGAAATTGAAGATAGCCGATTTTTTCAACTACCATCATGGGATAAAGTTATCCTTGAAGGATTTGGCTATAAAAATAGTTTTTTTACTGGTATTAGTCAAGGTTGGATCTTCAGCCTAATTGGAGTGCTAATTTGCTTGATGGGTCTTTATCTTGCTTGGGAACAGCAGGGAATCAATTCACTAATTAAAGACATGAAAATATTAGTGCCTGTGAGCTTACTATTATTTTCTGTTATTTTAGGCTCTCACATTTATTTTAATATTGTTAATTATCAATTAAATGTGCAGTTTGCTAAAGGTGAATATTCCCAAGTTGTAAATACTAGCCAAGCTTTAATAAGATTGTATCCACCTTTCCAGGGAGATGAAGTATTTTTAGAGCGCCTGGTCAGAGCAGAGTTATATACAGATGCAGCTGAACCAGGATTAGTTAATTTTATTCAGGGTCTAGAAAATTATAAAGATAGTAAATTTTTAGAAGCAGAGAATTATTTTCAAAAATCTTTAGATAGCCAGCCTAACCGCTTTTTAGTAAGAGGGTATTTGGTAGCGGCATCTCTAAATCGAGGTGTTAACTATTTTAACGAACCTAATACTAGAAATGCTGCCACGGCAGCAGAAATTTTTGAGAAAGCATTCAGCATATTTCCGGGACATATTGAGGCTTTATATGACTTAATGTTAGCCAGGGTTGTTAATGGAGAATTTCAGAAATCGGCTGAAGTTGCTAAACAGATCATAGATGGGCAGAAGTACTTTCAAGAACCAGGGATTGGTTTAATGGGACAAGCCTATGTCCATCTAACTTGGGCTGAATATAACAAAAGCAATATTAGTAAAACCTGGGAAAGATACCGTCAATCGGTTGATGCCAAAGCTTGGGATGAATCAGACGTAGAGGAATAATGATGGAACGTTCAGAGCGTTGGTTGCCATTGGGGTTGATATTAGCTTTAGGATTATTACTGGGAAGTTTGATGTTTTCTATTTGGGAGAAAATACCTACTTCTGTAGAGCGCGTAAATTGGTCACAACAAGCCCAATGGATTGCCCCTCAAACACCTGTTTACCGTTTTTATACACGCAACACTTTTAATTTACCTAATAATGCAACAGCAGCTTGGCTACGAATAAGTGCTGATAATGACTTTACCTTGTATGTGAATGGAAGGCAGGTAGCAAGAGAAAACAATGTTACCAATAGTTCTCGTGGTCTAGGTGCAGGTCTAAGACTACCTTTTCAAAATATTAATGATAGTAATCGCTACGTAACTAAAACATCACTCAACTATTTACTGGCTAGTTCCAATGACTGGAAATTAACAGCTTATGTAGACATAACTCGTCATTTACGCCCAGGTAAAAATGTTATTGGGTTAGAAATTCAAAAAGGACAAACTAATCCTCGTGTAGTTGTTGAAGGGGCTGTTTATCCTACAGATGATGCTACACCGATTAGTTTGTCAACGGGAGAAACTACCTGGAGAGTTTCTAATCTGTCAGAAACTCGTCAATCTCTCCAATGGTTTGACCAAGATTTTTCAGATGAAAATTGGTCAGAAGCTAAGGTACTGGGTTCAGTTCGAGAAGCAACTTACAGTCGCTTAAGTAAAAATTTGTTTGACCGTCCTCTACAGGGAAATTGGATTGCAGGAAATCAAAGTTTTAAAGGGCAAGTATGGCTCAGAGGTAGTTGGCAGATACCAACAGACTGGATTTATCGCGCCTATATTCGATTTGCTGGACAAGGTGCATATTCACTGTTAATCAACGGCAATCTTGTTAATAGTTACAGAACCGAAAACAGCAAACAGTTGCATGTTTTAGAAATTACAAAGTTTATCAAACCTGGAAATAATACATTAGCTGTAAGCTTAATTAGCCCACTAAGTACAGTATTAACAGGGGCTAGCTCTATTAACCCTAATAGTATTCTTAACTTCTTTTTAGATGGATGGGCAGAAACAGCAACAGGTGAAATTATTGGAGAAATTGTTACTGATAATACCTGGACAGCGTTAAATAACCCTGTACCTAGATGGGCAGAAGGGGCAGGTGAAAAACAAACTGTCAGTCTTTTAGGTTTACCGAAACCAGAAGATTTCCAGCGTAGTTTTGAAGGTAATGCCTATCTGCTTAATTACCCTAATTACTTATGGCATCAGAGCCTTTGGTTAATAGGAGGAGTCATCTTTGCGGTAGTTTATGCTTCACTTTTAGGTTTATGGCTGGGATATGGAAATCGTCGTTGGGAAAACTTTGTTGCCGGATCTGCAATACTTTCACCAAGTACTTTATTTTTAGCGGCTATTGGTTTACTAAAACACCGCTTTGCAGAAGCAGAAGTTGGATTACTCTTTGCCCAGCCAAACAGTAACTACGTAATATTATTTGCTTTTACAGCCATAATTGCATTGACCTTAGTTTATACTTGTGCCAATAAAAATACTAATAAATTACCTCTTTCTTTTATTTGGTTCTCACTGGGTTTAGTAGCTTGTGTTAGTTTCAGCTTGGCATCGGGTGGAAGTGTTTTCCTTGTCTTTAGTTTAGCGTTTGTAGCAGCGATTATTGCCTACATTTTCGTTTGGATGCAGAGACGGGAACAATCACCAATCCGAGTATTGCAAGATAAATTTAATCTTATACAGCAGAGATGGCCTATTTGGGGCGAGTGGATATTTCTCATCCTCATTGTCAGTGTAGGGTTTGGGCTAAGAGTTTATAACCTTGGTTTTATTGACTTAGATTCCGATGAAAATACTTCTTTAGATGCCAGTAGAGGTATTCTTCGTACAGGCGCACCCATAGCTACTTCTGGTATTTGGTACACTCGCGGCCCTTTTTATCAATATCTACTAGCTTTTTGGTTACGGGTAGTGGGAGATTCTATAGTTAATGCTCGTTTGCTATCTGTAATTTGTGGTACAGCAACCTTAATTTTAATCTATATCTTGGCTCGTAAAGTTACTGGTAAAGTTTGGATTGCTTTACTAATAGCATTAATTTTGGCGATAGAACCTTGTGAACTTTGGTATTCTCGTTTTATACGTTCTTATCAACTCCTCCAATTTTTAACTATTCTTAGTTTTTGGTCATTCTTAAAAGGTTTTATTGAAAAATTAGGGCGACATTACCAATACATCTTTTTTACTTCTTTAACTTTGAGTTTGCTAACTCAAGAGATTAATTTAACAGTTATACCAGTATTTTTTATCGGTTTTATCTACTTCTATCGCCCCTTTAGCCTACGCAATGACTGGCAGATTATCGTAGGTAGCATAATGACTATAGCCATTTTTATCTATAATTTGGCTATTGCTGCTATACGAAATATAACTCCTCTAGCCGCATTATCTAATGCAACCGCTTCTTATCTGCGACTTCATTTTTCTGATGTTACAGATTTGTTTGCTATGTTATTGATTGGGTCTGATAGATCACATATAGTTTTGAGCTTATTCTTTTTACTTGGTTTCCTCTATTTCGTAAAAATTAAAGATGCAAAAATAATCTTTTTATTTAGTACTATATTCATTAATTTATTGTTAATCACTCTATTAACGTATAATCTTGCAGAACGTTATGTATATAGCGTTTATCCATTAATTATCTTGCTTTCCATTTATAGTGGTGTCTGTCTAATTGAAGCTTTAATAGAAAAAATAAATTTCTTAGTATCTAGTTTGCCTTATTTAAAATCATTGGCTTTATTTAGCCTTGTTATATTAATCGGATTTAATTTAGAGCCAATAAGAGTTTTAGCTAGTTACCAAGAATCTTTAACTAGACGAAATAATGAACTATTAACTTATGTCAAAAATCATAGAAAACCGGAAGATATTGTTATTTCACCTATGTCTTCTTTTACACCTACTAGCTTAGGAAAATTAGATTATTATTTATTCAATCCTAAAGAGCGTGAGAATTTTGATGGACTATATTGGCATAATGGCAAATTAATTGATCGTTGGGGTGGTGGAGTTGTTCTTAATAATGTAGACCAGTTAAACCATATTCTAGAAAAGTCAGATCGAGTATGGATTAATATAGATGATGTTAGAAATACCAGAGTAACACCTCAACTACGGGACTATATTAAAAACTTGGGTAAACCTGTTTTTGAAACTTTTGGAACTCGTTTAAGGCTTTGGCAACCAGAAGATGGATTACCAAATCGTATACCTAACCAAGGTAAAGATTTAGGAGCTTACTAACACTCGTCGAGCCGAAGAGGTTATAGTGAAAATCAAACCAATAGTACTTTTTAAAACTGTTATTAGTATAGGACTTATAGTCCTAATATTCACTCATATAGATATTGCTCAAACCTGGAAACAGTTTCAGACTTTATCTTTACCATTTGTTGCTTTTGCTCTAATTTATTACACAGGCTGTCAATGGTTGAGTTGTTGGCGATGGCTAGTTGTACTCCATTCCACTGGGCATTCAGTACCGATGATTAGTCTCCTCAGCAGTTATTTTGCTGGGATGTTTCTCAATATATTTCTCCCTGGTTCTTTTGGTGGAGATGCCTATCGTGTCTACCGATTAACAAAAGAAACGAAAGACTCTGAAGCTGCACTTGTATCTGTATTTCTGGAAAGATTTACAGGGCTTTTTGCTTTATCTGCTTTAGCTATATTAGGCTTACCTCCTGCCGTGAGAGTAGTTGGACGTTGGGATATTATTCTACTTTTCTTTGGTTGTGTTATTTCTTTAGTTGGTGGAGTGCTTTTAATTGTTAGTCCTCAATTACTAGAAATAGCACAGCCTTGGCTACAAAAACTACATTTGCAAAATTTAGGAGTACGGTTTGCTAAAATCCAAATGCTTTTAAGGCAATTTGCTCAACATCGCCAAGCTTTAGGTTTGTCGATCTGTCTTTCTTTTTTATTAATGCTTGCTATAGTTTATTATCACTATCTCATAGCTCAACAACTAAAAATTCCTATTTCTTACCTGGAGCTTTTAGTTTTTATTCCGATTATAGCGGTAATTACGTTAATTCCTATATCTCTAGGGGGTCTTGGTATAAAAGAAGGTTTATGGATTTATTTGTTCAATCGAATTGGTCTAACTGGAGAGCAAGCTCTTTTGTTATCTATTACGATGACAATGCTAGGTTGGCTATTAGCCTTACCAGGAGGAGTAATCTTACTGTTAGATTCTGCTGGATTCCATAAAATTAAGCAAGCAAATGATTCGCAAAATTCTTCTCGTTGAAAATTCACTACACACTACATTTGATCTGAGGTACTTATGAACCGCTCTATTTTTCTAAAGATATATCCATATATTCTCAAAAAACGTTCTTTCTTTTTTAAACTAGGGACTCCCTATCTTTATATACGCTCACTCTGGTATGCTGGCAACGATGTTTTCTGCCCTTGCTGTGAAAGAAAGTTTCAAAAATTTTTACCTTTTGGCGCTCAGAATCGACCTAATGCTATATGCCCTAGATGTTTATCTTTAGAAAGGCATCGTTTACTGTGGCTTTATCTTAAGAACAAAACAAATTTGCTTTCACAAAAACTCGAATTACTTCATGTTGCACCAGAATATCTTCTCAAAAAATCTATATCTAATCTGCCTAATATTTCTTACCTCAGTGCTGATTTACAACCAAACGAAGCAATGGTGCAAATGGATATTACAGATATTCAATATCCAGATAATGTCTTTGATGTAATTTTATGTAGCCATGTTCTAGAACACATTCCTAACGATTGGCAAGCTATGGCTGAATTATGCAGAGTATTAAAACCTGGTGGCTGGGCAATTTTACACATCCCGCTTGATCCTAGGCTAGAGAAGACCCTGGAAGGAACAAATGATTTATCACCTGAAGAAAGAGAACGGCTATTTGGTCATCATGATCACATGAGAATGTATGGTCGTGATTATAAAGAGAAGCTTGAAAAAGCTGGATTTACAGTAAAAGTTGATAGCTACGCGCAAGAATTGGGGATTGATAATATTCAAAAATTTGGCTTGATGCCAGATGAAGATATATATTATTGTACCAAGCTAGGATTGGTAGCTTAGTCTCTAGTCTCTCTAGCTAAACAAGAATAGTAGCAGTAAATTTGATGGTAATATCTGTGGCTAAAAAAAGTTTTTTGCTTACACTGAGATATCTAGCATCTCGGTTCTCAATATTATTGTTATTGCAGCTAGCAACACAAATCGTCTTTATTGCTGCGACTCATAACAGCAGTACTGTAAACGCTGGAATGCATCTATTGGTAAGGGAAAATAAACAAATTCCCATCAAACTTTCTGCAAAAACGGATTTTGAGCATGAATCAACTGATTTAATCGCCAATGTTCTCTACCGACGTTTGTCAGGTTTGCAGAAATCAATGATGCCCAATGGTGCTAATGGTGCAAACGTCCTTTGGATAAGTAATCAGGCTAGACGTTGGTATATTGAAGAGCAGCGATATGGAGAAGACTTAATCATTGGTGGGTTGATTAACAATGATCCACAAGCCATTGAAGCAGGATTTAAAATGTTTGACTGGGGATTTGCCCACCAAGTTGATGATGGCAGTTTTTTTATAACAGGCGATCGCTTTCACAGCACATCTTTCTTTGTACAATCTGTTGCTCATACCCTTCTAGTAATAGAACAATCTCCATATTCTGAAAAGTATGCTAACCAAGTAGCCAAATATAAACCTTTGGTGCATCGTGCTACGCGATGGATGATTTTGCCTAATGTCTGGAAAAAAGGAATCAGACGCAACGAACCCTACACCCACCGTCGTTATTTAGTTGCAGCAGCTTTAGGGCTTACGGGTAAACTGACTGGCGATGAAGAATTGATTAAATACAGTCGTAAGTCGATTAAAGACGGTTTATCCCTGCAACGTCCAGATGGTGTGAACCCAGAAAAAGGTGGTCATGACAGCAGTTATCAAACAGTAGGTGTGATGTATGCCCAACGTTGGGTAACATACTTCCCTAATGATTCCTTGATTCCCAAAGTAGTACAGATGATTGACAAATCACTCTCCTGGGAACAAACACGAATCTTACCTTCTGGCGAAATTAGTACCAAGGGGAATACCCGCACAGGTGGACGAGAAAAAATCAGGGATGGTTCCCGATATAAAAAAGTAGGACCTGGATCACAAATTCGTGCTTTTGCTTATTGGGCATCTGTTACAGGTAATCAAAAGTGGGAAGAAACCGCCCGTAAATTAACAAAATTTTATTATAAAATACCGTAATTTTGACTATATATTAAAGGATCTAGATGTGTCACAAAATGCCAATCTAAAAATAGACAGACTTTTCTCGGTTGATCTGCTGAAAGCAATAAGCATTACAGCAGTTGTTTCTTACCACAGTGTTTTTGTTCCTGAGTCCACTTATTCATCAGCTTCGTACTTGATGGATATACTATTTGCACCCTTAAGATTTTGTGTACCAGTATTTTTCACAATCTCTTTTCTACTGCTTGAGCGTAGCTTAGAAAAAAACTCTACAGTATCTTTATATCCTGTATTAAAAAAACGTTTTACTCGCTTGCTAATTCCAACATTATTTTGGAGTGGTTTAGCTGTGGCTTTGAGATTGTTAGGTAAAACAAATCAAACTGAATCTCTTCTTATACTTGTTTTACGGGGCAAAATATTTCCTGGTTATTATTACCTTTTGGTAATGTTGCAGTTTTTACCTGTATTTATTATTTTAAATCGCCAATTGGGAAAACTTAAAAATTTTTTCATAGTATTAATCTTTCAACTAATTGCTCTCGCTTTAATTTATCTATCCAACTTAGCAGTATTTGGTACAGATATAATTATATTTTTACGAAGTATCGGTCGTTCTTTTTTTGCTTACTGGTTTGTGTATATGTCATTAGGTGCTTGCTTTTATAAAAACTGGTTTAAAGTTGTAAAGTTATCTAATCGTATACCTGCACTATTAAAAATATTAATGCTTATATCTACCAGCTTAATTATGATTGGTGAATATAACTATTTGCATACGGTTACTAATAGACAGGTTATTCCTTTTGAGTACGCAATGTTTTCTTGTATATTGAGTGCAATAGTTATGTTTGTATGTTTTTCTTCAATAGAAGAAAATAACATACCTTTATTTATAAGGATAACTGTTAAACTATTATCAAAATATAGTCTTGGCATTTTTTGTATTAATGGTATCCTCAGTCTTATTTTTTTGCAGTTAGGTACTCATTTCTTTGTAGGAATAAACTTTAATTTTCTTGAAATATTAGCAATTAAGTTAATTAGCTGTAATTTACTCTTAATACTTTCTTTAGGACTCTCAATGCTGTGCGAACGTATAGGGCTTGGAGCTTGTGTTCGTTAATTATAAACGAAGGGCACGAAGAAAAAATTAAATCCTTGCTATGGGAGGTGTAACAGGGTTAGCGCATCTCAAACCCTATTGACAGTAGGATTCTAGGAGAGTGTTGAATTTGGGAGAGCCGCCGCCAAAACAGAAACCATATACTGATCATTCATTGCGGCTCACCGCGACTTTTGGCGAATACTGCGGCGGAAAGAGGATTCTCGCTCTAAGGCATTAAGAGCAATGCGACGTAGCTTTAGAATTATTCTGTGGACTGTGCAGAGAACGAATTCGACATTCATCCTCATTGAAAGTGACATCTAATGTCCAATGAAGAGAATTTTCTATTCCCCAATGCTGTCGAATGGCGCTACCAATTTTATTAGCATCACTGGCAAGACTAGTGATGTAAAATTGCACCTCCTGAGTAGTTTGATTCCAATGCTGAATCGAACGCACTACCATAACTACTGTTGTCAGACCAGACCACAAATCTTGTTCATGAAGTGCAGGAAGTTGTGACACTGGCACGGTGTAAACCTGACGATTCTCGATGCGGTGATGTCCTTTTTCTATGCGTTGGCTCATACTCACATCAACATTTTTAAATCCATTGGACTGGGTATTCCCTCTGGCAGTTCTAGAAATGTCTCCAACCACTCCTGTTTATTGAGTCCATACTCCTCGATATCTTCCCAACCTTGCCCTCCTGCGATTACTGCCAAAATCGCTATGGTGATGATATCGGTCAGTAAATGCCATCTCGTCCTTTCTACTCTGGGGTCTTTGATTTCTGTGAAGTATTCCTGAAACTTAGTGGTAATGTCTTTGCTATCTATGCTGGGTGCAAAAGATGCTTTGGTTTTGCTTTTCTTGTTCTCAAATCCTGTTGACATTACTCGAACCTTGCACCTAGATGGATTAAATCTTACCCTAGCTCGGATAGTGCCACTTTTAACCCAACTTTGCCAATCAGGCAAGTCCGCTTGTCAATAGGGTTTGAGACGCGCTAACCCTGGGAGGTGTAAGGCTGTAGGGCGAGACGAGACTGCAAAAAAAAGATAATACCAGCCATATTTTGAGATTATTCATTAGACCTATCCTAAAATGGCGTAGATATAGCGAAGACACTGTTGGCGAATTCAAATAGGACATCTCAAAAGTCAAAGGTCAAGCCATCATTGACATTCGATTCTTGGGCAGTACTTGCCGAGCCTGTCCGGTACGTTCAAAGTGTACCCAATCAAAAACTCAACCACGGGAATTAAGTCTTCAGTCTCAAGCACGTCAAATTGCGCTCCAGTCACGGCGACAACAACAGCAGACACCTGAATTGAAAAAGAATTATAACCAGCGTATAGGTATAGAAGCAACACATTCACAAGGTATACAGCGCTCTGCACTGCGCCGCTCTCGCTACATCGGATTGGTTAAAACCCATCTTCAACATATTCTCATTGCTACGGCACTGAATTTAGTCAGGTTGGATGCAAGGCTATGTGGGATACCCTTTGCCAAAACTCGCTCGTCTCGCTTCAAACAGCTACAAAATACACTTTATCAATATAAGGATATGTTTGAGATTAGCTCAAGCTACTGCCCAGTGCGACCCTGCCCGTTAAATCCAGAATCCTAGAATCCTAGAAATGACCATTTTTTGAATTCAAAATTCAAAATGCAAAATTCAAAATTATTTCTTTAATTTTGAATTGTTTAATAAGGATGCAGAGCAACTAAATTTATTTATGGAGAAACAAAAATATGTATAACGAGTGCCATAGTGCAAGAAATACTACGCCCTTATTACAAGCCCCTAAATTTATTTATGGAATTATAAGTTTAAATTTTGAATTTTGAATTGGAGCGAAGCGAGTTGACCACATACCGCCAATTAACAATCTGGGACGTGCTTGATGAGTTGTCTGAATCTCCACCAACTTCTTCCCTTGATGCTATGTGGGATTGTTTGGATGCCGAGCTAGAGAATTTACCCTTGGAGGCACAGTTATTAACCGCAGCGCTTGCCTTCAGTCAAATTGCGGATATTCTCAATTCTCGTGCCGAAGTGCTGTTGCAAGATACCCGCGATCATAATAGTCTTTTGGGGCCAATTATTAGCACCGATCTCTTTGCTGGTCTAGTGCGGACAACAATGCACCTAGATTTAGATGATTTGATTGAGCCGCAAACACCACAAACCTTTAAACCACACGGGCCACACCAATTTTCACATTCTACTGAGTTGGGTGATTCTGTAGCAGCACCTGTTGAAAAAGCGAATGTTTTGGCAATGCTTGATGAGGTAACAACTTTAGAAGATGTTCGCAATTTGGCATCAGATGAGGATGTGGAAAAATGGCAGAGCGCGATCGCTAAATATCTTACACAAGTCAAAGGTGAAATTTCTTTAACTCAACTCCAAGGTGGATTAAAAATGCCGATGGTAGAAGTGTGGTTGGGATTATTGTTGGGTGGATTTACATTAGAACAGCGTGGTGATTTTTATCATAACTATAATGTCTGGGTGAAAAGTTCTCCTTCCTGCTACCAATAACAATACATTCGCCATATAGGAGAGTCCTGCGATATCTGTCACTGAAAGCATAATGTGAGAGCTTGGGACATTGAGGCGATCGCCGACCTTATGGAGCGATTATTCCAGCTTGTAGTAAAAGCTGACGCTCCTCAACTCTGTCACGACGGTTTAACTGCAATAACCCAATCGTAACCCGACCTATGGGGCTTAAAGGCACAAATTCAGACCCACTTAGGCAAAAATGTTCATGCCAGATGTCTTGGCGAGGATGATACAAGGGTACGATTTTTCCGGTTTCTGGATCGACAGAGGCAAGATCACTTCCTTTGTGCTTATTGCACAGAGTACAGGATAGGGCTAAATTTTCCGCTTCAGTCCGTCCACTATGTTTTTCAGCAATGATGTGGTCAATCTCATGAGGCGCAAAGGTAGCGACATCAGGAATCAGACAATACTCACAACAAGCTTTTGCCCGTTCATAAACCTGTCTTCGGAGAGCTACAGGAATATAGGTTTTGCTCATTCTGCGTCCGCTTCTTTGATCTTCTTGAAGGCTCTAGCCTTAGCCATTCTGACAATATGCTCTAAATATTGATACCCCTGCCATTGCTGCTCTTCTGTTGCGGTTAAACCTACCGTCCGATTTTTTTCTACCAGAGTGTTAATTTGAGCTTGCAGGGATTCAGAGGGACGCAGGGCAATAATGGCTTCAGCAGTGGGTAGGCTTGCCAGAAATTCTACGACTTCAGCCATACCTGAAAATCCTGACTCAGCGTTCGCATTGAGTTCTCGTAACCCCAACTCTAGGATTTGAGGCAGTTTGTCTGCAAAGGGTTGAAGCTGATTAACAACTTCATCAGGTAAGTCAAATGTAACTTGCATAGACGTTTGCTTTTACTACAAGGATACACTTTCTGGATTTTAGCTGCCAAATATCGGCTTACATTTACCGAAGCGATCGCTTCGGTAAATGTAAGCCTACGAGCGAGTTGTAATTAATCGTTTGGTTCTAAAAGCTTGCCCAGAGCTTCAACGGACTGCCGCCAGCCGCTTTCCATGCCGCTAGCAACCATGCCGTCACGGTCTGACTGGCTCATTGCTGTGCTATGGGTACGAATCTCAGTTGTATGTTCGTCAATTGCGACAAACTCAGCTTTTTCCAGCATGACATGCCCACGTTCCGGCATCCCCAAGAATTCAAATGTCTGCACGATTCGTTTATCTAGAGCGACTTCATGAAAACAGCCAGTAAACTCATACTCGTGACCGTCTTCTGATTGTTCAGCAATGTGCCAACTGCCCCCGTCTTGACAATCGAAGTGATACACTTTCATTGGATTACCGCGACACCACCAAGTAGCAAACAGTTCCTCTTTGGTATATGCTTCAAATACCTTTTCTAACGAAGCCTTGATTGTGACAGTACCGAAGATATTTTGTGAATTTTCTGGAACTGTTACTGTCAGATTTGCCATACTACCCTCCTGCTACTTTGTTATCGATCTTCTAGTAGTTTTTCCAGAGCATCAAAGCGGGCACTCCAGATTTTTTCATACTCGCCCAGATACGCTGCGGCTACTTTGAGAGTTTTCGGCTGAATCTGAATAACTTTCTCCTTACCACTTCGACGCTTGGTAATCAGTCCGGCTTTCTCCAACACACTGATGTGCTTTGCGATCGCTGCAAAAGACATCGCATAGGGTTGTGCTAATTCGCCGATCGTATGTTCTGCTGTTGATACCCGCTTCAGAATGTCTCGCCGCGTCACATCAGCCAAAGCAGCAAAAATTTTATCAAGGGCTAAATTTGATTCAACCATATAGTTGAATGATATCCAAACATACAGATCGTGTCAAGTGACAACGCGGACAACTTATTACCTTCTGTCTTGGGCAAATTCTACCTGAAGTCACATACAATTTTGGGTGTTACTTCCACTGTGCTTCCAGGCGATCGCGCAAGATTACTGTGAATAACCCTGAACTAAATAACTTACCTCCAATTAAACTCATTCCCCTAGACGCTGAGACTGCATCGCTGACTGGGCGCACGGCTAGTACAAGACCACCAACCGATATTCGGTGGGTAAAAGTTCTGGAATTTTTACGCAGCAACAATCTCGCACCCAACAGCCGCAAACTCTACGAACGCGAACTCAAAAGGTTTTTGACTTGGAGTGAGCTACATTATCATGAACTGCGTCCACGTCACCTTGCGCTATATAAAGAATATCTCCGTGATGAAATACAGACTGATGCAGGTAAACCGCTTTCCAAAAGCAGCATCAATGCAGGAATTGCGGCACTCAAAAGCTTTTTCAAATGGATGTGCTACACGTATCCTGAAATTATTTCTACTAATCCGACACTGGGGATAAAACTGGAAAAAGTGCCACTGCCACCAGCCCAGAGTTTAACCCCAGAAGAGATGGAACGGGTTTGGTCAGCGTTGGAATTATTGGGAGAAACAAAGCAACGGGATACAGCACTTGTTCACATTCTTAGTCATGGACTCCGGGCAGGGGAAGTTGTACAGCTAAATGTTGGCTCATTTGATGGCAAGCTGCTATTTTTACCAGACACCAAAACCAATGAACCACGCTTAGTTCCACTGCGAAAAGAGAGTCGGGAAGTTTTAGCAGAGTATTTGCTTACGCGCTCACAGCAAGGAGAGGTGTTGACCAGCCTTAGCCCATTAATGATTTCACACCATGCTTCATACAAAGGTGAACGCTTGAGTTATCACGGCATTTACTTTGCTGTAGAAAAAATTGGTGAAATAGCTCACATTGAGGATTTACATCCTCACTCCTTTCGCCACACCTATGCCACTGACTTATTGCTATTGGGAGTTGACCCCAGCCATGCACGAAAACTAACAGGACATCAAAGCGAGAAAGCGTTTCGGCGCTATACCCTTCGCAGTGAGCAAGAAGCGGCGATCGCTGCTTACTATCGTGCAATCGGAGAGGAAGTGGAGTAAGGTATGCCCAAGCCACTTGATCCAAAGTGTCAGCTATGTTCCAAATTACCAACAACCCAAGCTAAAGTGCTGCATGGAACAGCAGGGGACGGGTGTTGGAATCCACGCATTTGCCACAATCGCCGCTCATTCTATCGCCACCGCTCCCAGAATAATTCAGCAGAAATTGATTCAGTAACAGTCGAACCACCAGCAACATATTTTGCAGTGCTGTATTTGTATAAAGAACCGGGGGATAAGCCATTGCACGCTATGTCAGCAGAACTCTGGCTGGGGCAAAAACCTGTTTGCCGCTTAGAACCAATTCACTGCTTTGGGTTAACGGCTGGCAAGATCCGCGCCTATACAGATCAGGTGTTGCAGGCTTTTGCAAAACAATACAGTATTTCACTATATCAATATAAGGATATGTTTGAGATTACCTCAAGCTACTGCCCAGTGCGCCCTTGCCCCTTGCATCCACAATCTTAGAGATGACCACATACCGCCAATTAACAATCTGGGATGTGCTTGATGAGTTGTCCGAATCTCCACCCACATCTTCACTTGTACCGATGTGGGAATGTTTAGATGCGGAGCTTGAAAAATTACCCTTAGAGGCACAGTTATTGACCGCAGCGCTTGCCTTCAGTCAAATTGCGGATATTCTCAAGTCTCGTGCCGAAGTGCTGTTGCAAGATACCCGCGATGGGCTACGCCGGATACCGTTGGCGAAATATTACTTAACATAAAAACGGTAGATTTACCGTGTAATACATGGAAACAATAGCTCTAGCTTACCGTGTATTACATGAGAAGAAAAAACTAAGTTAACTGCCTCAATTATCAATAAACTAGAAGAAATACTTGTGGAAGTAGTATATGTGCTTACATCCTGAAGAAATTCCTCCTATTCCCGATGAAACAGTACGTGTAGCTAAGGCCGCATTTCCAAAAGGTAATTTATATATGCGCCTGCGCGACGAACTGGGAATCTTGTTTCAGGATGAAGACAATAATCTGTATATCCTCTAAGAGGGCAGTCAGCACAAGCACCTTGGCGACTAGCAATGATACTGATAATGCAATTCTTAGAAAACCTGTCTGATAGACAAGCAGCTTCTTCAGTACGAGCAAGGATTGATTGGAAATATGCTTTATCGTTAGAATTAACAGACTCAGGCTTTGATTTTAGTATTTTGAGCGAGTTCCGTGACCGACTAATTTCCGGGGGAATCGAGCAGCAAATATTAGACAAGATGCTCTTAAGATTTCAGGAATTGAAACTACTATCAGCCAGAGGAAAACAGCGCACCGATTCTACCCATGTTCTGGCAGTAGTCAGAGAGTCGAATCGATTAGAAAATCTAGGGGAAACTCTCAGGTATGCTTTGAATGCTGTAGCAGAAGTTGACCCGGACTGGCTCAAGTTACTGGCTCCCCCTGAGTGGTACGACAGATATTCAAAACGTTTTGAAGATTATCGACTACCCAAAACTACTCCTGAGCGAGAAACATTGGCTATGCTGATTGGGGCAGATGGCTTTTGTTTACTTGATGCCATCTATGCACCAACATCTCCACTGTTTCTACGAACGCTACCAGCAGTAGAAGTTTTACGCCAAGTTTGGTTACAGCAATATCATGCGCCCACGGATAAAATTGAGTTACGTAATGAAAAAGATGGGCCACCTTCAGCATTAAGAATCTGGTCTGCTTTTGATTTAGATGCACGTAACAGCACTAAACGCACTACTAAGTGGACAGGGTATAAAGTGCATCTGACAGAAAGTTGTGATGAAGATGTACCATCAATTATCACTCATGTAATCACGACTCCTGCTACCAGTCCTGACCAAACAGTGATACCCTCAATCCATCAAGCTTTGGCTCAAAAAGAACTTTTACCTGACAAACATTTAGTTGACCAAGGGTATACTTCAGCACAATTGCTTTCTAATTCCCAACACGACTATGACATTGATCTGTTTGGTCGAGTACCTCTTGATGTCGCATGGCAATCAAAAGCAGGTTTGGGATTTGATCTATCTCACTTTCAAATCAACTGGGAGCAAAAAACAGCCTATTGTCCTCAAGGCAAGCGCAGTATCCGTTGGAAAAAAACTCAAGATGCTGATGGAAACCAAGTAATTCGTATTAACTTCCGTGCTGGCGATTGTTCAATTTGTCCTGTTCGCTCTCACTGTACCCGCGCACAAACCAAGCCACGTAGCTTGACTTTACAGGGGCAATCTGCTCATGAAGTCCTCCAAAAAGCAAGAGCGCGACAAAAAACTGAAAAGTTTCAACAACAGTATGCACTGCGCTCAGGCATTGAAGGAAGTATTTCTCAAGGAATCCGCGCCTTTGAAATGCGCGATTGCCGTTATATTGGGCTAGCTAAAACTCATCTACAGCATATTCTGACGGCGGCGGCTATTAATTTAAGTCGAGTTTTCGCATGGTTGGAGGAGATACCAAGGGCTAAAACTCGCTCCTCACACTTTGCAAGGCTGGCAGAATATCCTGTGTGCTAGATAATACTTGTTTAAACTGTTGCCTTAAATCAATAAGATTTAAGTTTTTATCCGTGTATTACATGGAAAAACATTGTCATTTCCCGTTAAATTTACGATGTAATACATGGGTTGGGTTATGTGGAAACGAGATATTCAGGGAAAGTTTGCACTTAAAAGTGATGACTATCGTGAAGTACGTTCTTTACGGCTAACAGATGATACTTGGAAAGCACTTGGTATTGCCTCTGAATGTTTGGGTTTAACCAGGGCTGACTATTTAGAACACATTGTTAAGCATAACGCCATACCTTGTATTACACCGGAAGACTCAGAATTTTTAGCTCCCCATCAAGGGGAAAACGAACCACAACCGAGTATTACACGGCAGAGGGAGTTTCCTTTAACATCTGATACTGAGAGCGAAAGACAGTCTGTTGCGTTGCCAACGATAAGAGAACTTGAAATTTTACGTGACCGTATTTTGTCCCAACTGAAGTTAGGCAAGCAGGCTACTGGGTATAAAACTGCTCATAAGGTTCTCAATCGTTTCATGTCTGAACTAATCGGTTCAGTTTAGCTGCTTGGGGAATTCGCCAACGGTATCCCGCCGTAGGCGATCGCAATAGTCTTTTGGGGCCAGTTGTTAGCACCGATCTCTTTGCTGGTTTAGTGCGGACAACAATGCACCTAGATTTAGATGATTTGATTGAACCGCAAATACCACAAACCTTTAAACCACACGGCCCACACCAATTTTCATCTCCTACTGAGTTGGGTGATTCTGTAGCAGCACCTGTTGAAAAAGCAAATGTTTTGGCAATGCTTGATGAGGTTACAACTTTAGAAGATGTCCGCAATTTGGCATCAGATGAGGATATCC
>NZ_JACJSF010000106.1 GCF_014698035.1 Desmonostoc muscorum FACHB-395 | reverse complement strand
CTGCTTGTCACACCAACTTTTGGGGAAAATGTGATGAATATCTAGTCTGCGTTCTTCCCAATCACTTTCATCCAAATCCCGAATAGTGGACTTCCAAAAGAAATCTTGAGAACCTTCACGTTGAATCAAGGTATTGATACCCTTATATGCTGCACTAGTTCGGGAACGCAAAGTCCCTAAACGTGCAGGTTGAAAATTAGCATCCCGAACAGTTGCAGGTTCGTGCCCACCGTCCTCAATCCAGTCGATAAGCTCTTGAATATCCAAAGCCATGCGAGTTTCAACTGCCCCGCCGTACAATTCGCCAAGGATACCGCACCAGAACCAACGGGCGATTTTGTCATGAATTTTCGGTTCCAGCCAGCGATCGCCAAGCAACGCCATGACTGCGGCAAGTGGCACAAGCTGGGTGCGGTAAGGTAAATCGCTAGTTGAAAAAAACGATTGCTGACGTAAGAATTTCGCAGCTTTCAAATAACCCTGCGTAAGAGGCTGTTTCCATTTTTGTAAAGCATCTACAGTTAAAGATAGAACGGCTTCGCGCTTGGCAGTCACACCTGTTATTTGCTTGCCAGTTTTACCTGCCTTTAAGTCTTGCTGGCGTTTCTCCAAACTGTATAGCAGTGTCAGCCCTTGTAAAAACTCAGTAGGTTGAACCTCGCGTAACAAACTTTGCTTTCTTAGGTGTGGTTCGATACCTTCGATACTTTCCTGAGCATTACCAAACCATTCATCCCGCAGGTTTACATTATCGGCAGCATAGGTGGCGGTCATGAGTTCAAAAACGGTTAATGCTTCGCCTCCCGTATTCACTTTCTCGAAGACTAGGCAAACAGCTTCCTTTTTGTTGTCCCGATTGAGTTCGATGATTGGCAAGTCATAGAAGCGAAACTCTTTAATGACTTGGGTACGAAATTTCATATAACGACTAAATTTTTTGGAGCCATGATTTGAGTCGTAATTATTTAATCCTTCTTCCCAGCTATCCGAGTTGAAAATTTGATTGCAAGGGAAGAAGAAATTTTCATATTCTTTTTCTGGCGTACTCAGGTCAAGTTTGATATCACGTCCAAAGTTTTCTCGCTGAATACGATCTGCATCAATGCTAATTATTGCATTTTCATAATATTCTTGCCCTAATAGGGCCATTTCGATATCAATGTAATAATAACGTTGCAATAATTTTTTCTTGTGGTCACGAGTTTGTACAGGTTCTCTAAATATCAACACTTGCGTTAATGAAGTAAGCCTCTGTTGCCCGTCAAGAATCAGCTTTTTTAACTTATTAGGTGTTGCCTTTGTTGGATCGACTCCCTCGATAGGACGCGCCTTAAATTTAGCATCACCACCTGCCTCCAATAGCATGATTGCTCCTACAGGGAAAGCACGAGCAATGCTTACCAACAGCGAGCGGATGTGTTCATCATCCCAAACCCACCCCCGTTGAAAATCGGGTAGTTGAATTTCACCTGTGATGATATCTTTCAGTAAAGTCTCTAGTCTTGTTTTAGTAGAATCAAATGTAGACATATAGATATTTCTTCTGATAGCTTTTTTGAATGCTTCGTAAAAAGTGTCGAATATCAATAACCAGTTCAAAATTGCTTAGTGAGAATAAGCCAAGGCATCTGCTCAAAGCCACGGATGCCATCACTGATGCGATAAGACTTGGGGTTGCCTTGAAATAGCTAGTAGGTCATTGTTTAGTAGATGTGCTTGTTTAGATGGAATTGGCGATCGCTTACTAATTATTCTGCTGCGTTCCGATCCTCACGGAGATAAAGTGAAAATTCACGCAATTCAATTTCAAACGCACTCAACATAAACTTAATTCTATCTCGAATAGCATTAGCTGATAAATTGCCTTCCGCACAGATACCATTGTTAATTTCGATAGCTTTTCTCAAGCTGCTTTTATCTCTAGAGAAGAATACTCCACCACGAACAGTTTTAGCATCAGGGCTGTCTACAAACTCTTGAAAACGTTTTATATCCTTAGCAGCTAATTGCTTACAAAATAGTTCGTAGAGATACCGCCAAGTATTAATACCCTTATAAGCTTGTCCTTGCAATATAAAACCATAAGGACGTTTGTAAGTAAAACTTTCATCAACTGTATATGGCTGAGTTGTATCAAGCTCTTGAGTAATACGCTCATGCTCTGGCGTTCCCTTTTAGGCAATATTCGCTACTTCAATATGAATGTTAGTAAACTGTTCTATTAGTTGTGAGATATCAGAAGCATTCTGATTAAAGTTATCTAGATTCTGATTAAAAACTAACTTAAATTCAAATCCTTTTTGCAGTGCTTGGGAATCATTATGAGCAATATTGAGCCAAATATCATCAGAAAGTGCTAACAGATTTTCTTGTACTCGTTCAAGGTCAGCTAAAATTTGTTGTACTCTTTTCTCCATTGTTTTTCTCCATTAATAAGTAAATTAGAAAACATTAATTAGAATTCAATTCCTAGTGAAAATCAAGTTAGATTCTGTGCTTAAGCAGTTCTAGAACAATTATGGATATATAGGTTTAACTCCTTTGCCACCGTTAGGCGTTTTGCAATACCAGCGTAAATCACAGCTTTTACAATCTTGTTCACTGATATTACCTGGAGCAGCAGCTTCCCATTGATTAGTACAGCGTGATTCTTCAATCTGATTTACTGTTTTAGTAAATTCATTTATAGCTACTTCAATTTCATCAGGCTCAATACTGACTTCAATTAAAGCATTAACTGGACGCTGAGATGGGCAAGTATCACCATCAAGTTCATTAAGAAAATACAGAACTGCTTTTTTGGGCAAAACACCATATTTACGTTGGTAGAGGTAAGCATAAACCCGCATTTGAAACTCATAAGTTTCTAAATCTTTTGGATTTAAACCAAGACGGCTACTACCTTTGTAGTCCCACATCTCACAGTTTGCAGGATCTGTATTTTCATTGATTGAATCTATCAGTAAATCTACAACTCCATGAAGAATATGACCTACTTGATCTGCTTGTAATCTGTGTTCTGTATCTCTAACTCTTGGGTATAATGCAGCACCTTCTAAAGCATTGAAGTATTGTAAAATCTTTACAGCTTGAACTCTGGTATTTGACCTAATAGCCAGAATTCCTTTACTATTTAGACCATTCTCAACCTGAAGAAAATATTTAATAATATCGCTTGGTGGTAACGGTACTGTCTTTTTATCCTTCTGTGCTTCTTGAACTTCATCAAAATAGTTACGGATTTCTTCTTCTTTTAGTGTCAGTCCATTATCAGGTAGCGATCCTTTAGTTGATGGCTCAGTTACTCCATGAAAATGAGCATGGCATCGATCTAAAACTTGATGAATTACAGTACCGAAGTAAGTTTGTGTTTGCTGTGCAGGCGCATACTTATGGACATTAAAAGCGGCATATTGAAGCCCACAACGTCGAAAAGAAACAACATCTTGAGTGACGCTATATCGACGTTTGATGATCGTTTTATTAGATATAGGTATAGAGATACCTTTAAATGGTTTTGACATATTTATTTAAATTAGAATTGTATTTCTACGAAACTCAGCAGGATTACGAGACGGAGCAGCTACATGGTTTTTAATATGCTCTTGAGTACCCACCAAAATTAGACCATACTGTGCGCGTGAGTAAGCCACATAAAGCAAGCGGATATCATCTTCAGTAGCTAGTAAATCTGGAGTTCTAGTACTTCTAGAATAAATATCTTGTCGAAATGGCTCCAGATCACGCTCAAGAATTTGCGCTGCTCCAGCTTTTTTCTTTTCCCCAAGTTGTGCAACAAAAACAAAAGGAAACTCCAACCCTTTTGATTGGTGAATAGTCATTATAGGAAGATAACCTTGAGGCACTATTACTTCTTCATCCTCATCATCGTCAATCCCAGCATCAATTAAGTAGCTGGCAAACATCATATAAAAACGTTTTAGAAAATCGGGATCAATACCATTTTTATCTACGTTTGAACGCAAACCATCTAACTTAAAACTATGATAACCATCAAAAAGACGGGTAATTTTAGAAAGCCGTAAATTTCTTACTGGATCTTTCTTCCATGTTTTAAATGGCTCTAAAGCAAGAATACGATAGATTATTTCTAGCAAATTGAGGTTTAGAAAAACACTTTTCGTAGTAGATGCACAGAGTCTAGGTAGCTCTAAGTTACTACGGTTTAAGTAGTCAGATAATTCACTAACAGAGTAATTGGGGTTTTGTTTTACGCTTGAAAGAGTCTGAAACCATTCCTGGATAGTTTTAACCCATGAAAGAGGTTCTCCTTTGAAACCTTTATAATCATTAAATGTATGTTTTATATCAATAACTTGTACTAATGCTGCCAACAAACACTGTACTTCTTCTGATTCCATAAAGGATTTTGACCGAGGGTTATAAACAGGAATATTATGTTCCTCAAATGCCTGAATATAAGGCCCTGCATTTTTTGGTGAATCTTTAGCACTACGTAAAAGTAAAACGCATTGACTGAGATCGGATATAATTCCATCACCCATTAAATGGTCTTTGATTAATCCAGCTACAGCGTTTGGCAAATCTCCCGCTTTCTTCCGTTCGAGCCAAGAAACAGCAGGGTAGCTACCTGTAATGGAAGACGCAGCTTTAACTGGATTTTTATCAGGCGCACGTACTCCAGGGGCTATCATCTCTGGAAACGAAGTAATGTATTTATTGAAAAAACTAACTATATTAGTATGCGAACGATAGTTCTGATCCAATTGAATTTTTTTAGGAGATTTATCCAAAGCTGCCATGCAAGCTTTATCAAAATTGACCATGCAAGACACATTCCCACCTCGGAATCGATATAGTGCCTGATCGTCATCACCAACTACAGTAATACTATGTGAACTTTGATTAGCAAGAGCTAGGTAAATTCTTTCTTGAATCGGGTTAGTATCTTGATATTCGTCAACAAGTATATGCAGTAGAGGCGGCTGATTTTCTCCATCTCCCTCTAAAAATCTTTCTCCAGCAGCAGAGGTTAAAAATTTAAGGAAACAACCTTGAAGATGAGCAAAGTCACATCTGTACTTATTTCGTAACTCTTGAGTATACTGCTGATAAAAATCTGCTAGTGTTGCCCAGTTACCGCCAGCTAGAAGCATTTTATCTACATCAAGATTGTCTTCTACAATATGGTTGAAAAGAGTTACTGCTGCCTTGGCACGTTTCCACTTACTAGGGCAGTAATCTTTACTTCGCCAATCAGGAACAGTGTGAGCAAACTGTGTCCAGAAGTTTAAATCTTGATAATTTGCTATTGAGGCAGAACGATAAACGAATAAATCCTGCTCTACCTGATTTAGCAAGCGAACATTTTGGTATTCTTCATAACGGTATTCTTGAAGAATATCATTACATAAACTATGTAGTGTGCCTATTCTTATGTCAGCTAAATCTACCGATTGAAGGCTAGAATCTGCCTTTTGAAGTGCTACCAAATAACTTGCAAGGCGGTCTTCAAGATTACGTGCCGCTTTTTGAGTAAAGGTAGTTAATAAAATAGAGCGCGGTTTGACATTATCTACACAAAGTAGCTTTAAAGTGCGTGTAACCAATACTTCGCTTTTTCCAGAACCTGGCCCTGCTAAAAGCCATAAAGAACCTCCGATATACTCAACAGCTTCCTTTTGCTTGTTATCCAGGTCATAACCACGAGCATTAGGTTGAGCAAGACAGGTATGAAAAGTTGTTAAATTAATCATGTATAAATTCTTAGTTAGATTTTTAGTCCAATTAAACATATTTGAATAGATTTGCTTTAATCAAAAAAATAATAAGATTAAAACAATTTTTATGATGAGTTAAAGAGTTAAACAGATATTCTTAAATAAAAAACAATACTTTTAATAGTGCTATCTATAAATATTTTGAGGCTCTTTAAATATTTATTTAGGATAGTATTTTGCTATTAATTTTTCTCCTTGTTCACCCATATCATTTGCTATCTTTTCAATCTTTTGCATAGCTAACGGCATAGGTCTTGTGTGTCCATTTTCCCAACGATTAATTGTGCTATATGTTACTCCAAAGGATGAAGCAAATTGCTCTTGTGTTAATCCAGCCAAAATTCTTAATTCGCGTAGAAACTTTCCAACCTCTGGCTGGTTTCTTGCCAAGACTTTTCTAACCATTATTCATAAGTTATTAATTAATTAAATTTTAATTCTCAAACAGTATCAGTGAAAAGTAGCAGTTGCTATGTCACGTACTATATGTAACTTAAATTTTTTATAAAAAACACAGTAATGTTACTAGTTATTCAAGCAAATCACAGTATTTCAACTTTAACGACGTATTAATTTAGACCCTTGAATTATGTACATAAATAAAATTTTCATAAAATAAATAACATTATTTAAGTAATAACACTAATTACATTGTACTGAAGCTTACTTTAAAACAGAAAAGACTTATGAGCATTCAACTTGCTTGCTCAAAGGTATTAATAAGTAATAATTACTATTTTTACTAATTAATCTGCTGCCAAATTTTCAATACTAATATAGGCTAACAATGGCACAAACTATGAACCATTCACCTGGTTCAATAGTCACCTGTCGCAGTCGGCAATGGGTGATACTACCTTCAGAAAATCAAGATGTTATTCGTCTACGACCGCTTTCAGGCAATGAAGATGAAATTGCTGGTATCTACCAAAAGCTTTTAGAAGAAGAGCTAGAGAAGATTGAATCAGCTACATTTCCTCTTCCTCAAGCTACTAGCGTACAAGACCATGCAGCCGCACTTTTGCTTATGGATGCTGCACGTCTTTTACTCCGTAGCGGTGCAGGGCCTTTTCGTTGTTTAGGACGGTTGTCATTGCGTCCCCGTCCTTACCAGTTAGTTCCTTTATTGATGGCACTAAAGTTAGAGACGGTAAAACTGCTTGTAGCTGATGACGTGGGTATTGGTAAGACCATCGAAGCTGGATTAATAGCTCGTGAATTGCTAGACCGAGGTGAAGTTAAGCGAATTGCAGTACTGTGTCCACCACACTTGTGCGATCAATGGCAGCAGGAATTAAGTGAAAAGTTTCATATTGATGCGGTGGTAGTACGTTCTGGCACAGCTTCCAAATTAGAGCGAAACATACCTAATAATGACAGTGTTTTTAGTTATTATCGCCACCTGATTGTTAGCTTGGACTATGCCAAGGCAGATCGTCGTCGTGCTAGTTTTATAACTCACTGCCCTGATTTAGTGATTGTGGATGAAGCACATACTTGCGCCCGTCCAAATAAAACTACAACATCGCAGCAGCAGCGACACCAACTAATTACAGAAATTGCCCAAAAACAAGAACAGCATTTATTGTTACTTACAGCTACTCCTCACAGTGGGATTGAAGAATCTTTTCTCTCACTTTTAGGTTTGCTAAAGCCAGAGTTTGAGCATTTCAATCTCAATAGCTTAACTGACAAACAACGTGACCACTTAGCCAATCATTTTGTTCAGCGCAGACGGGCAGATGTCAAGCTTTGGCTAGGGAATGAAACTCCTTTTCCTGAACGAGAGTCAAGCGAGGAGTCATATAAGTTATCGAAAGAGTACAAAGAACTATTTGATGAAGTCTATGATTTTGCCCGTGGTCTAGTGAAAACGACTACGGCGGACATGAGCCATGCTCAACGCCGGGGAAGATACTGGTCGGCTTTGGCTTTGATTCGTTGTGTCATGTCTTCACCTGCGGCTGCGATCGCTACATTAAATCGCCAAGTTAGTAAATCAGGTGATCGCTTACTGGCTGATTTAGACGAAGATTTGATGAGTTCTTATGTCCACGATCCCACAGAGCAAGAACAAGCGGTTGATGCCTCGCCAACTGTTGTCATAGAACAAGGACAGCAGAGTTACAAAGACGCAGACAAACGCAAGTTAAAAGCTTTTGTGCAAGCAGCAGAGAAGTTGCAAGGTGGCAAAGACCAAAAGCTACAATCATCCATTGCTACGGTAGAATCTCTGCTCAAAGACCAGATGAACCCGATTGTCTGGTGTCGCTATATTGCGACAGCAAACTATGTAGCTGATGCTCTCAGGCAAAAATTAGAGAAAAAAGGTAGTCAGATCCGTGTAATTGCGATTACTGGAGAACTTTCTGAAGATGAGCGGGAAACTCGACTAGAAGAGTTAAAATCTTATCCCCAAAGAGTGCTAGTTGCTACCGACTGTTTGAGTGAAGGGGTAAATCTGCAAACACACTTTAGTGCAGTAATTCACTACGATTTACCCTGGAATCCTAACCGGTTAGAACAACGCGAAGGACGTATTGACCGCTACGGTCAAACAGCGACTAAGGTGAAAGCCTGCTTGCTTTATGGTCGAGATAATCCTGTTGATGGTGCAGTTCTGGATGTTCTGATTCGCAAAGCTGTGCAGATTCACAAGTCTTTAGGGATTACTGTTCCCGTACCAATGGAAAGTACTACTGTAGCGGAAGCAGTATTTAAATCCCTTTTTGAACGTACTACTGAGGTTATTCAGTTATCGCTGTTTGAGTTTCAAGAAGAATCTGCGGTTGATAAAGTTCATAAGAATTGGGACAAGGCAGTAGAACGTGAAAAAACCAATCGGACTCGCTTTGCTCAACGTGCCATTAAACCTGAGCAAGTAGAACAGGAATTAATTGACTCTGACCAGATTTTAGGGAATGAGCAGGATGTAGAGCGGTTTGTCTTGTCGGCCTGCGATCGCATATCTTGTTCTTTAATTAAGAGAAAGCAGGGATGGTTACTTTCCCAACCACCGGATTTTCTCAAGTCAACTTTAGGGGATAAGTTGCGTTTACTCTCTTTTACCACCCCAACACCAGAGGGCGTGGAATACGTAGGACGAAATCACCCTTTAGTAGAAGGCTTGGCACGGTACATCCTAGAAGATGCACTTTCCCATACAAATGAACCGATCGCAGCAAGATGCGGTTTTACTACAACTAATGCGGTACAAAAGCGCACAACTTTGCTGCTGGTAAGGTTACGGCATTTGTTAGACAGTTCTAAACGTAGTATAGAAACACGGAATACTACATCTCTATTAGCGGAAGAATGCGCGGTTATTGGCTTTACAGGTTCGCCCTCTAGCCCTAGCTGGTTGACGCAATTGGAAGCAACATCACTACTGCAACAAGCCAAACCAGTCAGCGATGTTACTAAAGCTATCAAGCAGGTGGAAATTGCTGATTTACTTCAAAGGTTAGAAGAACTCCAGCCAGATTTGGAAAAGTTTGCCAGAGAAAGAGCAGAAGAACTTTTACAAAGCCATAGACGCGTCAGAACAATGACCCAAGAAGGTCGAATTCGCGTCACCCCCCAATTGCCGATGGATGTCCTCGGCATTTTCATCCTCCAACCTGGACGTAAGTAAAAGGTAGTCGTGCAACTGCGCTGCCGCCAGCTATTAATTTTTTATTTTTAATTCTCCAGATATGAAAACTACATTAACTGCGCTTCAAATCGAAGGAAATTTACTAGCTCCAGATATGACTGCCCAAATGCTAGAAGGCAGCATCAAAGGGCAATCACCAGAAGACTTTGGTTTTAATAAAACTGACAAACTAGCAGATGAAATTGCTACTGCCTGGGGCGATGCTAAAGCATACTGGGCAGCATTTCAACGCGCATTGGCAAGGCTCGATGAGAATAACTCGGCTACTACTATTACCCGTGAACTTTGGACAGTGCCATTACTGCAAAGTTTAGGTTATGAACCTGTATACACTGCAACAGCCGAAGTGGTAGAGGACAAAACTTATGCGATTTCTCACCGTGCAGAAGTAGGAGAAAATAAGCCACCTATCCACATTATTGGTTGTCGGCTAGAAATCGATAAACGTCCTCCCAGTGGGACACCCAGGTTATCAGCACACGCGCTGGTGCAGGAGTATCTTAACAAGACAGAGCATCTTTGGGCGATCGCAACCAATGGTTTACGCTGGCGGTTACTGCGTGACTCTTCGTTGATGACTCGTCTTACCTACATCGAATTTGACTTAGAACAGATTCTCAGTGGTGAAAACTTTGCCGAGTTCGGGTTATTTTATCGGTTGTTTCACCGTTCCCGCTTACCTGAAGGTATGGATGATGCGGATAAGTGCTTGCTGGAATATTACCACCAAGAAGCACTGCAACAGGGGGGACGAGTACGTGAAAAACTACGGGATGGGGTTGAAAAAGCCTTAATTCAGCTAGGTAATGGCTTTATTCAACATCCGCAAAACGAACGCCTGCGTCAAAAACTTGGAATTATCCCCAATTATGAAGCAGAAGTTACAAATTACGAATTCTATCGCCAATTATTACGGTTAATTTATCGCTTGCTATTTTTAATGGTGGCAGAATCTCGCAATTTATTATTAATTGGAGAAGACTTAGAGAAAACGCGAATCTACCAAGAATATTACAGTATTGAACGTTTGCGAGAGTTAGCCGAACGTCCTCATTGGCGACGGGAAGGTTTTCAAGATTTATGGCAAGGTTTGTGGGTAACTTTCTTGCTGTTTGATGAAAACTGGCGCGGTGAAGTACTAGGTTTGTCTCCCCTGAATGGAGATTTATTTGGTTCGGGTACTCTTTCAGCTTTAAATGATTGTGCAATTGATAATTATGATTTACTGATAGCACTTCGTCAGCTATCGTTGTACCAAGACAAGGGACAACTACGGCGGGTTAATTATGAGTATTTAGACGTAGAAGAGTTAGGAAGTGTGTATGAAAGTTTACTTGAATTTCATCCCCAAGTAATTCTGCATCAAGGAATATATGAATTTGCTTTAGTTTTTGGCAGCGACAGGAAAACTACCGGCTCTTATTATACCCCGCCACAGCTTGTACAACAACTGATAAAAACTGCACTTGTACCAGTAATTGAAGAAAAACTTCGCATTATAAAACAGAAGTTTCCAAACTCAGAAAATAATCAAGAATTAGAAAAAGCACTTCTAGATTTAAAAGTTTGCGATCCAGCTTGTGGTTCAGGCCATTTTCTTTTAGCAGCAGCAAGACGCATTGGTAAAGAATTAGCCAAAGTTCGTACTGGCGAAGCAGAACCGGGAATTGAACCTTTAAAATTAGCGATTCGGGATGTTATTCAAAATTGCATATATGGGGTTGATTTAAATCCCTTAGCTGTAGATTTATGCAAGGTAGCTTTATGGATTGAAGGATTTCCTGGAAAATTACCACTTAGCTTTTTAGACCACAGAATTAAGTGTGGAAATTCTTTGGTAGGAGTGTTGGATTTGGATTGCCTAAAAGAGGGAATCCCTGATGAAGCTTATAAAGCAGTGACTGGAGATGATAGGAAGTTATCTACACAGTTGAAAAAACGAAATAAAAAAGAACGGGAGAATAAAGGACAACTATCAATTGATGAGAATTTAAAAACTGAAAATGTAGATTATGCAGAGATATGGCGGCAGTTAGGGGTAATTCCCGAAACTACACCACAAGAAGTTAGAAGTAAGGAAAAGAAATATAAAGAGAACCTGCAAGGATCTAGTTGGTGGCTGGAATATTCTGCTTGCAATATATGGACTGCTGCGTTTTTCTTACCACTAAATGAATATGACTTGCAGATAATACCAACAACTGAAGTATTAAACCGTCTAAGGCGTGAAAAAGTAGAAAAAATACTTAAGCCAAATGGAAATTACGAATTAAAAGTCAAAAACTATGAATTAAGTAAGATTGTAGATATAGTAAACAAACTAGCTCAAGAAAAGCACTTCTTTCACTGGTGCTTAGAATTTCCTGAAGTTTTTGAGAAAGGTGGTTTTGATTGCGTATTGGGTAATCCACCTTGGGAAAAGATTCAAGTTGAAGAACAACCATTCTTTGCAAATAGAGACTCAAGCATTTCTAAAGCTACGGGTTCTAAGCGAAAAGAGCTTATTAAAGTTTTAAAGCAAAAAAATCCTATATTATATTCTGAATTTCAATGTTACAAGAAGGAAGTTGAGTTAGTTGACAAATTTATTAAATGCAGTAATAGGTATACTTTAACTGGTAACGGTAAAATGAACACATATGCTAGTTTTTCAGAGTTAGCATACTCTTTATTATCACCTCAAGCTAGGTGTGGTGTAATAGTTCCTTTAGGAATAGCAACAGATGATAATAATAAAACTTTTTTCGCTACAACTATTAAAGAAAATCGGTTATTGTCATTTTTTGGTTTTGAAAATGAGTCTTTGATTTTTTCAGAAGTTCACCATGCATTTAAATTTGCAATATTAGTATTATCAGGAAAGCAAATAAAATCTAAACTAATAGATTTTGCATTCTATTGCCGTCGAGTAAATGATCTTACTAATGAAACACGTCAATATAGTTTATCTAGCAATGATATCTTTGCACTAAATCCTAATACTGTTACATCTCCTATTTTTCGTACTAGTATTGATGTAAAACTGACAAAAAAAGTATACTTTAATTTCCCAGTAATTGACAATGATAATACAAAAGTAAATCCCTGGCATGTTTCAATTCACAGAATGTTAAACCAAACTGACGATTCAAGTCTTTTTAGCTCAAGAGAGGAATTAATAAGCCAAGGATATAAATTAGTCGGCAATAAATTTATAAAAGATAATGACATTATGTTTCCTGTCTATGAAGCTAAAATGATTCATCAATATGATCATCGTTTTGGTACTTATGATGGTCAGACAAAAGCACAGCTTAATCAAGGTAAATTACCTGAGCTAGATGAAACCCAACATGCTCAAATCAATTATGTTCCAATCTCAAAATTTTGGTTAAATGATAAATATCAGGATGAATTTATCTCAAAGCATACAAATAGAAGTTGGTTGTTAGTTTACAGGGATATTACAAGCTCGGTAGTCTTAAGAACATCGATAGCTAGTATTATTCCAAGAACATTTGCGTCTGAGACTTGCAAAATTATTTACATGAAAGAATCAATATCAGCTAAGTTAGCTTCGTGCTTTTTAGGTGGTATTAATTCCTTAGTATTTGATTATTGTACCCGTCAAAAGGTAAGTGGTAATCATCTTTCAACTTTTATTTTTCGCCAACTCCCCATTCTTCCCCCTGAATCATACACTGAAAAAGACATCAAATTTATTAGCACTCGCGTACTCGAATTAGTCTACACCGCTTGGGACATGCAACCCTTCGCCAAAGATATGGAATACGACGGCGAACCCTTTATTTGGAACAGCAATAGACGCGCATTATTAAGAGCAGAATTAGACGCATATTACGCCAAACTCTACAGACTCACCCGTGATGAACTGCGATATATTCTAGACCCTGCTGATGTCTACGGCGAAGACTTTCCTAGTGAAACATTTCGGGTCTTGAAGAATAACGAAATTAAGCAGTTTGGGGAATACCGCACACAGAGGTTAGTTCTAGAAGCTTGGGACAATATGTTTGGTTAGTAGCAAAACCAAATAGATAAATATTCGTAATTATTATTTTTAATAAAAAAGATGGCTATAACTGTAAAATTAAATGAATTAATCCAGCAACCAGAGAATGCTATTTTATCTATCAGCACTCTATTAGGTCAAAAATTAGCATTATTAGATTGCTCAGGTGTGGTTGCCGTTACTCCAGAGCAATTAACCCTTTTATTTACAGCTATCCCTGAAACTTGGCGGTCAACCGAAATTAAAGAAGTTTTCGATTTCTCTACAATTACCCCAACCTTTAACCACCAACTTCAAGACTGGATTAAGCAACACTTAGGATACATCCAACCCCAAACCTCCATTACCGACTACGAATCAACAACTATAAATGAGCTTGATATTTTTAACTTCCGTAACGAGGTAATAGGTGACTACCGCCGCTATATAGAAAGCTTTCTCAAAATCCGCGATCACAAAGTCAAAGAATTTGTAGATGCAGAATTAGACAAAGGGCAACTCTGGACTGATCCCCTAGTACAACTCAATCCCAGTTACAAAAAAGGTGCGACAGTTAAAGAGTTAGTACAACAGCAAACGCTTCATCCAGACTGCGAGAAATATTTTTACAAAAAAGACGGCACACCCTTTACTTTCCATTACCACCAAAAGCAAGCATTTGAAACTGCACAACGCCAAAAACCTTACGTTGTTACTACAGGCACAGGTTCCGGTAAAAGCATGACTTACGTCGTGCCGATCTTTAATGATTTACTGCGTCATCCTGAAATTTCAGGAGTCAGGGCAATATTGGTTTATCCCATGAATGCCTTAATTAACTCCCAAAAAGAAGAACTCGACAAATTTTTACGCCAAGTTCCTAATACTCATATTCGTGTTGAAAAATACACCGGGCAAGAAAGTTTAACCAAGAAAACCGAAATTCAAAACAATCCACCCCATATTTTGCTCACCAACTACGTGATGCTAGAGTTAATGCTCTCACGCACTCACGAAAATCAACTAGTAGAGTCTCCCAATTTAAAATTCCTGGTACTAGATGAATTACATACCTATCGCGGACGACAAGGTGCAGACGTTGCCATATTGATCCGCAAACTCCGTCAGCGTAGTAAAAGTAATGAGGAATTACTCTGCATTGGCACAAGTGCCACCATGTCAACGGTCGGTTCGCGCGAACAACGCCGTCAGGTTGTGGCAGATGTTGCTAGTAAGTTATTTGGTGTTGAAATCAAACCTACTAATGTCATTGATGAAACCCTAGAACGTTCTATCCAACGTGCTGAACCTACTATTGAACAATTGCGCCAAGGAATCTTGGCAGGTTCACCAACCGAATTAGAACAAACACTAACAGAATTCCGAAACCACTCCTTGAGCTACTGGATCGAGATGAATTTTGGTTTAGAAGAAAGAGAAGGGCATCTCGTCCGTCGTCAACCCATTAGTTTAGAAACAGGTGCAACCAAACTTGCCGAACAAACTCAGCTTTCAGAGGAAATTTGTTTAACAGTCCTCAAACAGATGTTCTT
The DNA here is from genome assembly GCF_014698035.1 of Desmonostoc muscorum FACHB-395. Classification (GTDB taxonomy): domain Bacteria; phylum Cyanobacteriota; class Cyanobacteriia; order Cyanobacteriales; family Nostocaceae; genus Nostoc; species Nostoc muscorum_A. Next base: position 11,230 of record NZ_JACJSF010000106.1, on the reverse strand, counting down.
GTGGGGAAGCAAAACTAATGGACTTGCTTTCCGCCTACATCAGTTCATTTCCCAAGGGGGAAGCGTTTACGCCACTATTGAAAATCGAGACAAACGCCATTTAACCCTTGAAGGTCAATATACAACTACCGACAACCGTCTGCTTTATCCCCTCGTCTTTTGCCGGGAATGCGGACAGGATTACTACGTCGTGCGCTACGATGCCGATAAGCACATCATATTACCCCAATTGCCCACTGCATTAGATATTAGTCCTGATGATGCAGATATTACCGAAGGTTATCTTACCCTCGATGAACCAGAACTTTGGGATACAAGCGATGAAGATAGACTTCCTGACTCTTGGTTTAGTGAAACCAAAAAGAAAGGACGGGTTGCCAAAAAAGACTTTGCGCGATTTATTCCCCGAAAACTCCAAATCCTACCCAATGGTAAAGTTACATCCTCCCTGTTGCAAGGAACTACTTGTTGGTTTATTCCTAAACCCTTTTTGACCTGTCTCAACTGCGGCGTACTACATGACAAAAAGCGTAACGAATTTGCTAAACTCTCTCGCCTCAGCAGTGAAGGACGCAGTACCGCCACCACTCTACTTTGTCTTTCTACCACCAGCCGCCTCAAGCAAGTCTTTACAGGGGAGAAAGCCAAAGCTGCCAAAATCCTCAGTTTTACCGATAACCGTCAAGATGCGTCGTTACAAGCGGGGCATTTCAATGATTTTGTCCAAACCAGTTTCTTACGGGCTGCACTTTTAGGCGCAATTCAAGCCAAAGGACAACTCACCCACAGCGAATTAGCCAGCGTTGTCGTGCAGTACATGGGAATTACTCAAAACGACTATGCCAAACAAGCAGCAGAATTTGGTGTCGGGAAGCGTCGCAATGAAGAAGCCTTTCGCAAACTGATTGAATATCGCCTTTACGAAGACTTGCGTCGGGGGTGGCGCATCGTTCAACCTAACCTTGAACAGTGCGGACTGTTGATAATTGAGTATGACGGACTGCAAGAAGCCTGTGCTGACAACAATCTTTGGCAAAAACATCGCCATTCTTTACTATTGCAAGCCACTCCGCAACAACGTTTCGTAATTACCCAAGCATTCCTCAACCATTTGCGACGAGAATTGGCAATTGATGCCAAACTTTTACAACCAGACCAGAAAGATTCACTCAAAAGCGAAGTCCTTCAAGCTCTTAAAGAACCTTGGGTATTCGATGAGAACGAATATTTATACTTAGCAACTTGGGCAACTATTAGCACTGGTGGTAATGAAAAAGCGAAAGTCAAACTTACTACTAGAAGTAAAATTGGACGATTTTTGCGTTCGCCAAATACATGGTCGCTCCGCAGCCAACTTTTAACAGATGTAGAGTTCAACAGCTTAATCACTACTCTAATTGATGCTTTATGTGATGCTGGCTACCTAGTGCAAGAAAAATCTGAGGTACAGCTACGCATAGACTCACTACTATGGAAAGCAACCAACCTCAAGGAAATTCCTACCGATCCCTTAACATCGCGTCGCTTGCAGGGTAACGATAAACCCAATATTTCAGTTAACCAATTTTTCCAAGGTTTTTACCAAACCAACGCTTTGCAAATCCAAACAATGGAAGGGCGAGAACATACCGGACAGGTAAGCAACAAAGACCGTCAGGAACGGGAAGAAAAATTTCGTCAAGGACAATTAGCTGCCTTATTCTGTTCTCCGACAATGGAATTAGGGATAGACATTTCCGACCTTAGCGTTGTCCATCTCCGAAACGTTCCCCCCAGTCCTGCCAATTACGCTCAACGTAGTGGTCGTGCTGGTAGAAGCGGACAGCAAGCTTTAGTAATTACTTATGCTTCCATTGGTAGCGGTCACGATCAATACTTTTTCAAACGACAAAATCAAATGGTTGCTGGGGTAGTTGCTCCACCAAAACTAGAACTAGCCAACCAGGATTTAATTAAATCTCATGTTTACTCGATTTGGCTGGCACATACTGGGGTTTACCTGGAAGATTCCATGAATAAAATCTTGGATTTGGAATTAGAAAACTATCCCCTCAAAGACAGTATTCGCCAACAACTTACCCTGAGCCAAGCCAAATTAACCCAATGTCTGCAAGCCGCCCAATCTATCTTCTCAGACTTTTTCTGCCAAGAGGATCTGCAAAAAGCTTCTTGGTATTCTGTAAATTGGTTACAGAATACCATCGAAAATGCTTTGAATGCTTTTGACCGTGCCTGTAAGCGTTGGCGAGATTTATATATAGAGTCAGTTAAGCAGTTAGAATCTGCCCGTCGCACTATTGACCGTTTTGCTAGAGGTGATGTTGCCCAGGAAGAACGTAACAATGCGGAAGCACAGGCACGAGAAGCACAACGACAAATTGATTTACTCGTAGGACACAGCCAAGGTAAGAGTAATTCACAGTTTGAATTTTATCCTTATCGTTACTTTGCTGCCGAAGGGTTTTTACCAGGGTTCAACTTTCCCCGCCTCCCGGTTCGGGCATTTATTCCGGCTGGTGAAGGTGGTGAATTCATCTCTCGCCCTCGCTCAATGGCATTACGGGAATTTGCTCCCAATAATATCCTTTACTACGAAGGTAGTAAATTCATGGTGGCCAAAACAAAAGTTCCTGTTGGTGGCATTGAAGGCGAGTATAAACGGGTGAGTGTCTGCGCTAACTGCGGGTATTACCACGACGGCGATTTTCGTGACACTTGTGAAAACTGCGGCGCAGAAATTAAACCTGATGCTCATGGCAATGTAGCCAAATTGACTCGTGTACTGCCAATGGAAACTGCGATCGCTCGTCGGCGAGAACGCATAACCTGCGACGAAGAAGAACGGCTCAAGTATGGCTACAACATCACCACACATTTCCGCTATGCTAGCCAAAAGCGGGAATCAGCTATTGTCCAAGCATCTGACGGTACGCCACTATTCAAATTAACCTATGGAGCTACAGCTACCATTTGGCGAATTAATCGGGGGCTGAAGAAGAATAGAGAAGAACGAGGATTTAAACTCAATCCAACAACGGGTGTGTGGGGCGACCATAGAAATCCACAGGCTCAACAAACACCCGATAGCTTGCATACCGAAGTCAATTTAATGGTCGATGATACTTGCAATATCTTGATTGTTGAGCCATTAAATGTTCCTGTTGAGGATAGAGAAGCTTTTATTGCCACCTTGCAATACACCTTAGAAACTGCGATTCAAGCCGTTTACAAATTAGAAGCCGATGAACTCGACTCTGAAAGACTAGGCGAAGGCAAATACCTGCTTTTTTGGGAAGCTGCTGAAGGTGGTGCAGGTGTACTCTCTCAGCTATTAGAAAAACCAGAGGCATTTAGAAAAATTGCTGATGCAGCTTTTGACATTTGTCATTTTACACAACCTAAAGACAGTTGTATTCAAGCTTGCTATGAATGTTTGCTCTCTTACCGCAATCAATTTGACCATGCACTGATAAATCGTCACCTCATCAAACCTTGGCTTGACCTATTACTGGAGAGTAACGTTATTACTCAAGTCAAAGGGCTTTCTCGCGATCATCAATATCAAAAATTGCTGGAACAGACAGACCCTAACTCTGATTTTGAGCGTGTGGTTTTGCAAGAGATTTATCAACGGGGGTACAAATTACCCGATGCTGCTCAGAAATTTATTCCAGAAGCGAACTGTAAACCAGATTTCGTTTATGAGGAGGAGGCGATCGCTGTTTTTTGTGATGGTTCAGTGCATGATAGCCCTGAAAAGTGCAAGCAGGATCAGATTGAACGAGATAATCTTAGGTATAACACTGGCTATACTGTGCTGACATTACGCCATGATGAGGATTGGCAAATAAAATTGGATATTTTGGCGGGTCTATAACTTATACTAAATTCTCCTAATTTCTGCTTGATAAAAACTTTTTAACCAAATCCACGCTTAGAACTACTAAAATTTCTAGTATTTCCGCTTCTCATAATTTTTACGATGTGTACTGCCTTTGCCATGACTTGCCCATTTTTCTCGATTTGACAAGTCATCCGATGATTACCTTTATATGCAGTGCTTGTCCACTTTGTCGTTCCGCTATCGCTGCTTTCCCAACAAAGTTGTTCCGCCTCTTGTGCCTCATCTCCTTCATTATTAATAACCCATCGCACGCTGTAGGGTTGTGGAACATTTGTTGACACGACAGTAAATTTGAGTGCAACACCTTTCGGTAAGATAGAGCTTCCGGTCAAATACTGCTTATAAGTCGGCCCATTTTCATATTTGGCAAGATCACAACGAATTATTAGATTGTATCTTGCTATAGCAATTCCATCGGCAAAGTCAATAACCTTTTTACTCTCTTTTGCCACCCAAAATTGATGGTTAAAAACCCAATCCCAAGCCGAACGTGCTTTTTCTCTTGTACATGAATAGTTAAATAATACCTCAAGTTTATCAATTGCAACCTTGAGATTATCCCGAAGCCGAATAACTTGATTTAATACTTCAGTTTTACCAGTTAGTTCCTGTGACTTATCAACTGGATTGTACACTTTACAAGAGACTGTTAACCGATTATGTAAAGCTACCATAGTGTCGTAAAGTGCAATATCGTCACGCTCACCGTTCGGTTTGTAAACTCCTGACTCAGCTATTAGTGTTGAGACAATCATGCCACCAGGTAAGCTCCAAGAAATTCGGGAACGGCAAAACCATTTTAAAAAACGTACAATACGACGCATTTGCCCTTCTTTAACTTTGGGGTAATACCCAAGTATAAAATTGGCTTTTGGGCTGAATGTGTCAACACATTCAGCAAACCAGTTATTAATCTGCATTGGATCTCGCCGTTTCCACTCTGTACTTGCGTGTTCGATACGTTTTATGCCAAATTCATCTATATAGGTACGGTAGATTGCAAAGTCAATATGGTAGCCTTCTGCATACCAAACTGTAACTGCATTAGTACGAGCCTCTGGTTCTTTTGTAAAATTAGTGCAGCGTTTATATAAAGCGTCACGTACACGTTGGCGTGCTTTGAGTGGGTTTTCTGGTATTTCGTCTCTATGAAAAATTAGAGCAATATCAATATCGTAGTCATTATCATTATTTGGATCTTTATTAAGAGTATGCATGGCATAGCCACCTTGATTCTTAGAATCATAGGGATGTGGATGTAGACGATTAGTTTCTTTTTTAAGATCGTCTAATCCATTTTTAAGTCTGGTAATATTTAGATCCCGATAGCCAGCAAGCTGTTGTCTTAGTTCTCCTCCAAGACGAACATGATGGTCATAAAAATACTGTAAATCATTGGATATGTCATACATGAACATATAATTTTATTCCTGAGCATTACTAATAATTGGAGTAGTCCAGACAACTCTAGATTCAGGGGAATTACTACTATTAATCTTTATGCCCCAGGCATACCGAGGTTGTGTATGGGCTGTATAATTATAAACAATAACCTGATGGTGAATAGTTCTGCTGATTCTGCGTCCAAGACTAAAACCAAGGCTAACTGGCCCAGTATAAAAAATATGTACGACAAGCGATTTATCAACACGGGTATGTAAATCATCAAGCACCTGTCGAAAAGCTTGGCAAATGTCATTTAGCTGGCTGTAATGAGTAATCGCATCAATACGCCGCTTCTTAATTTGAATCAAAATATCCTCATAAGGCTGAGGTACTACATTATCTACATCACTTTTTGAGATATCAAACGAAATAGCAATTCTAATAACAACTGCAACAGGATTGGCTACAGGTGAAACAATAACATCTAACCCTATTTCTGGACTTCCATTACTAGCAAGTTGATGCCAGCAATTTGTATTACGATCTAGTTCAAACAATAAAACTTTAGGCCAGGTTGAGAAAGCATAACCAATACAGAATTGAAGTGGAATGTGAACAATACCGTAATAACCAATTATTGCTTCTGAGTTAGCTTTGAACAATTTTAAAAAATTGTTTATAAATTTGTCATTTTGTTTTATAGCACTAGTAGGATCACAAATGCCAGATGTAAACAAAGATGACTGATCAAACTCGATATGTTGAATTTTATAATCTCGAACACCATCTGGTAAATCTTCTTCGGAAATAAGACCAGTTAGCAGTTCAAATGAATGATGGCGAACTGCAAAGAATGTTCTTTGCGAAAACTGGATATTTGAATTAGATATTATTAATTGGTCTTTTTTTTTAAAACAGGAGTTAGTTCTTCTGGAATTCCTTCTAAGGCGATCGCATTACAGCCGAATTCGTAAGCATCTTCATACGACCGACCTGCACCAAGCGCATCGTAAAAACCGACTGCAAACTTAACTGCTGCATCATCGCTTATTTCATCGCTCATTCCGACTACATAGTTAATGTGCTGGGAAATTGCCTCTGCTTGCACCTCAGCATAACAGGCATTTAGCACAACGCATTCTACACCTTGATTAGCAAATAATTTAAACAAGCTTGCCAAAGCATTAGTTGGAACAAGCTGTGCGTTACCTGAATCGTTTTCTAAAACTAATCCCCTATCGCCAGAGCCATGTCCACAAAAGTGAACAATTTGGGGGATAAAGTCTAACAATGCACGGCGCAAATCTTCAGGACGAACTGCCCATTTTTGTCTTAAAGTAAATTGTTCCCGCTGTTTTGCTCTCTGTAAACCTGCATCAATTTCTCGTATCTCTTTATCTAAACGTAATCTCGCTGCATTTGTAGGGCTAGACGCAAGGATTAATATTGTACGTTTGATAAGTAGGTTCTCAGTTATGTTTATATCTTTATTTATCATACTGTAATCGTATTCCCCAACTAATCTAAAAAACTGATGCGATCGCTATTTTCCGTCATCTAATGGGTTTCACAATGAATTTATTGCAGCCTTAACATCTTGGTATGAACTTTCTTTATTACTCTTAGCGTGGTATTGTCCTTTTCGTGCTAAAGCTAAAACTCTTTTATGATCAGTAAAACAAGCTTTAAATCGTTGAGGGTGCTGCATAGCTAAAGATTGCCAGAATGCTTGTTCTTCTTTGATGGTTGAAAATTCGTATTCTGTTACACAATGCCATCCAATAGCAGCGTACATTTCTGCCCATTGAACAGGCTCAAAAGATGTACCTCCGTTCCATTCAGGACTCAGTTGTTTATGTAATTTATGTTTCAACTTCTGTGATGAATCCTCAAGATAGCAAAGAAAAGTAGCTCCAGGAAAATGTTCACGAGCAATTTGAAATGGTAAATTATGATTACCAAGTCTTACTGATAAATTATCAGCACTACCTATATAAAGCCAGTGTTCTTTATGCTTAAAAGCATACATTCCAGAGACGGTGGGAATATTTTCTAAATCTAGTGGTTGCCATTGAATATCGTTCATTTCTCTGAAATTTACTTGTATATCTCTTTTAAAATTACAAGCTTTTTCAGAGAATAACATCGTATAATTACGAGATTATTCTTTTAGTTTTTTGGAAATAGAATATTAATGCAGTAAAATTACTGAGTAAACAGAACAACTACGCGGTTGTGTCCAAAAAATGTTGAGAGCAGTAGTCAGTGTATGTACTGGTGCAATAGCTCTCTTAATGTCTGTATTTAGTTTGTAGCAACCATATACTGATCAAACTCCTATTTCTAGTTCCAACAAACTCAGAACTTTCGCTTCCAAATCCGTCAAATAAGCCCGATTCAGCTTCCCCAATGACTCCAAAAACTTCTGCACCGACTCCTCCAGCCCACTTGAATACACCCGTGTAATGCGATCGCAAATCACCCGCATCTGCTCACATTCGGCAGGTAGATAATTGAAGGACTTCAGGTGCTGCAACCCAACCATGTACTCCCCATCCCAGGTTTTGACAGTACAGCTGAATTCGCCCACATGGTTAACTATGCCCCAGCACCCGCCCTTACCTCTGAGTTCGGGGTTGTCTTTTGCTAGTATTTGGCATACTTCGCCCAACTGGTAGGTATTGGGTATTCTGGTACGTTCCATAATTCTCTGCACAACATCAGTGACGATCCTGGCACTGGGAACTTTACCACCAGCCTCGTGTACTGCCCGTTGCCAAACTTTAACCTGATGCTGGGGTTCTAGCTTTGCCAGAGGGCGCACTTGTCCTTCGTTAGTCGGCAGGATTCGTGAGGGGTTAGGTCGAGTTTTGTCTACTTCCTCGTTTTGGGAACAATTTGTTCCCGTTTTATCCACTCCCTCGTTTTGGGAACAATTTGTTCCCGTTTCATCCACTCCCTCGTTTTGGGAACAATTTGTTCCCGTTTCATCCACTTCCTCATTTTGGGAACAATTTGTTCCCGCCACTATGTTGTCAAATACTACAGAACCAGCTATTAAATAATTGACTCGACGATGGGTGTATCCAAATCTATCACGACAATACTCCTCAAATGTGCGATGAGTGGATCTGTATAACCTGCGATCGCGCAACTGAGCCAATGCCTTGCCTGCCTCAAAAAATGCCCTCTCCACTTTCCTCTCTAGGTGCAGGCGATCGCTAATTTCCTGCTCGGTTAATTCAGGAATTTCAACAGCAGTAACATCAATTGTTGCTAAGGCTGGGTTTTCTTGAGGGGAAATATTCTCTTCTGCAAGGTCATTTGGTAATGTGCTGTCATCAGATGCGGCAGGGGTAGCTTTTTTCCGTCTTCTAGAAGGTGGTTGGTTCATACTTCCACCTCCTTTAATCCGATGCTACTTGCTTTAAGTTGATTGCAACGTAAATGTTGGATGTAACTGACAACTGTTTAGACTTAGCCTGCCGCAGGCATTGCTTATTGAGAGACGGTGAAGGCATAGAAAGAAGATGAACGCATTCATAATTCAGCATCTTCTTCAGGCTCTACAGCTTCATAAAGGTCTTTTGGCTCACAATTTAGTAACTCACAAAGTTTTGCAACTCGAACGAACATTTTGACTCCATCACGGCTTTTTTCCCAGTTACGAACCGTCGAGACATCAAGCCCCAGCGCCTCCGCTATCTGCCTTTGAGTCAAATTCTTTTCCTCTCTGAGTTTTGCAATCCTAGACACGTAAATTTCTCCCATGCACTAATTCATAGCATTATCTTACCATGACTTTCTTCATGTGAACTAGTTGACAGCGTGAACTTTTTCACGCATAATAAATATAGAAAAAGCGCCCCCGACTGCGAATCTAGAGCGCTTTTTCTGTCCCTAATAATAAGGAAACTTCATTATGACCCATGTAAGGTATACACAGCAAGCCCTCTCCCGCTATAATCTACCCCGCATCAAAAGAATTGCTGCCGAACTCGGCGTAATACCCACTGGAGACAAAAGAGCGGCTGAAACCTGGATAAACGCAATTATCACCCACCAATCCACCCAAACTCACAAAGTCACCGACAACCAAGCCCTCGCTCAAGCCGAACTCGACAGCTACATCGCTGACCAAGCCCAAGCTGTTGCACCCGAACCCCTCACAATAGTCGAAATCTCGTTTGACCATCACGAATATTACGCTGATGACAAACTGGTAGCCAGCATCAGCCATGACGACAACCATTTAACGCAACGCTGGGTGGTCATGGTTAACGATAAAGAAATATTCCGTGCCAATACTCTAATGCGTTGCGATCGCTTCATCTGCACTCACTACAAAGATGACTCATTACCTGTGCAGGAGAAAGAAGCAGCAGCACCCACGACTGAAAACCAAATCATGGCGCATATCTTCAACGAGTGCCAGAATTATGGGTTTGAAATTCTCGATGATGGCATTTACAACAACAACGGCGTGAAACTGGGGCAAGTCGGATGCACTGACGGTAACTGGTGGGTGAAGAGGCGTTATTCAGGTCAGCAGCAGTATTCTAACTCGGTCTATGATGCAGTGCGCTCATTGTCGATGGTGGACGTGTCTACTGATAGTAAATCCATTTTTGATGAATATTTTTTAGACCAACCTTTAGAACAGCTAACTGGCGATAAATTGCAACGCCTGCTGGAGAAAGCAGAGTTAGTCACAGCGTAGTCTTGGGCTTCGCTTGGGAAAAGGGTAAGGGGAAAGGGGGAAAGGTAAATTTCTTCATTCCCTTCCCCTTTCCCCCTTTCCCTAATTATTTATTCACCAATCCCCAATTAAATCTATGCAACCCACGATCTCAATCCCCCAACACTGGGCATACCCTCGCTTTACTTTGGAACAGCGTACAGAACAAGGCACGATTCTTGGACTTTACTACTACCCATCGGGTACAGAGTTGGCTGAACAATTTGATGATGGTTGGCGTTATGCTCTGATGCCTAACAAGAATTCTGATGAAATATCGTACTTGAAAGAGGATCAAATTAAACCGCTCACACCAGAAGAATTATTCTCAGAAATTACCGCAGAGATTAAGTTTTACCAACAGCAAATCTCTATTCTGCAACAACAGTTAGTCGTATTAACCGGAGGTTTCACAAATGCCTAAGACGGTTGACCCCAGTTTTGACCGTAGAGCAAATCATTTGCTGCGTTCGATTCGGCTTTGCGGTGGCTGTGTTCCATTGCACCGTTTGCAATTCCAATTCTCCGATTCAGTCATTCAAACCCTGCTGGATAAAGAACTGGTGCAAGTACAGAACACGGGACGTGGCTTTTTGTTGGAGATTGCCGAGGATTTTTAGGTTATTAATTCCAGGGGAGAAAAGCATGATTGACCACATTAACGCACTTCAAACAAGTTGGTATCTTTCTCCACCTTGGCGTGGAACAATTCCACCCGTTGAGGTGAATTTACTGGAGAGAGTTTACCTAAGAACCACGAGAACATTCGGTTACTGCTGCGGTATGCAGTGGAAGTATGAGTGCTGGATTTATTCAATTGATTGCCGTAATGAAATACTCCACGCCACACAAAACCAAATCATCGGGACTGGAGAATTAGAAGCCATCAAGGTGCAAAAACCTGCTTTTGTTTTGGGCGAAAGAGTGATCCTCTGTTCTCAGGACAAAGGAACAAAGCAACGGCTGATTTTGGGGATTGCGCTGGTGCATGATTCTTGGTTTTACCTTGTTGAATTAATGTCACCAACGTTAATTAAGACACCAACTATATCGAATCGTTTCTCATTAGTTGGTGAAAAAAGTTTGCTGCGAGTGAATACCTAAAGTTTTGAAATTTACTTAGGAGTCGAACAGGATGAGTTTACCTTTAAATCAAAATGTTTTAGTCGAGTCTCCATCATTGAGAACTTCTGCACTTTCTA
>NZ_JACJSF010000105.1 GCF_014698035.1 Desmonostoc muscorum FACHB-395 | reverse complement strand
AATTGCTAAATAAACTGCTAAATAAAGGAGGTCTTATTATTAAATGGGAGCGTAGAATTAAAAATAAAGGTAATGCAGTTTATTAAATTTAACTGCGTAACAGCTTATCTATCGGTTAACGCCTAATTAAGCCGTTGTGAATTGTTAGATTTTCTGGCAGGTGTAACCATTTGCTCTTTGAGCAGATAATTATATGCGTCCGCTTTCATGACCGGAACTGCAATGATACTGTTGCATAAATACTAGAAAATAGCGAAGAATTCTACAAAAAGCAAAGACAAACTTTTGAAGAACTCTAGGTAGAATACATAAGCCTCACCTTTTTCCTCAAAATCATGGGCAATATTTTTGGTCATTTATTTCGCATTAGTACTTTTGGCGAGTCTCACGGCGGCGGTGTGGGAGTTGTGATTGATGGTTGTCCTCCCCAACTAGAAATTTCGGCAGAAGAAATTCAGGTAGAACTAGATAGAAGGCGGCCGGGACAAAGTAAAATTACGACTCCTCGCAAAGAAGCTGATACCTGCGAGATTCTGTCAGGAGTATTTGAAGGCAAAACGCTGGGAACGCCCATAACAATTTTGGTACGTAATCAAGATACTCGTCCCCAAGATTATGACGAGATGGCACAGAAGTATCGGCCTTCTCATGCTGATGCAACCTATGATGCAAAATATGGCATTCGCAATTGGCAAGGTGGGGGTAGGTCGTCAGCGCGTGAGACAATCGGGAGAGTAGCAGCAGGTGCGATCGCTAAAAAAATTCTTCGTCAAGTTGCCAATGTCGAAATTATTGCTTACGTTAAGCGCATCAAAGACTTAGAAGGTGTAGTTGATCCAAATACTGTCACCTTAGAGCAAGTAGAAAGCAATATCGTTCGCTGTCCCGATGCTGAATGTGGCGATCGCATGATTGAATTAATTGAGCAAATAGGCAGACAAGGTGATTCGATCGGCGGTGTCGTAGAATGTGTGGCACGAAATGTGCCGAAAGGTTTGGGCGAACCAGTATTTGATAAATTAGAAGCTGATATCGCTAAAGGTGTCATGTCTCTCCCTGCTAGCAAAGGTTTTGAAATTGGTTCCGGTTTTGCGGGAACGCTACTAACGGGAATTGAGCATAACGACGAATTTTATATCGATCAAAATGGGGAAATCCGTACAGTAACAAACCGTTCTGGCGGTATTCAAGGCGGGATTTCCAACGGCGAAAATATCATTTTGCGAGTTGCATTTAAACCGACAGCAACAATTAGAAAAGAGCAGAAGACTGTAACTCGTGAGGGCGAAGAAACCCTATTAGCAGCAAAAGGAAGACACGACCCTTGTGTATTACCGCGTGCAGTGCCAATGGTTGAGGCTATGGTGGCGTTGGTATTATGTGACCATTTGTTACGGCATCATGGTCAGTGCAAAGTCTTGTAGTCTATATATCGACTTAGGAGAGACGTGATTAATCGCTGAATTAGAAGAGACGCGATTCATCGCGTCTGTACAAGAGTTGGAAGTATGAGGGAATAATTAATTCCCAATGCCCAATGCCCAATTCCCAATTCCCATTTCTAATTCCAATCCTGTTCGTCTTTTTTACCGCGACTTTTGTAAATACCGCCCAAATCGTGAATTTTGCGAGTTTTCTCAAAAAGCTCAGTTTCGGTCAAACCCCACTGCTGCAAGACTTTATTTAGGTCTTTTTGGATGTCTCTTGCGCCTGGAAAGCCTTGATAACGCATTCGTAGCCTAGCTAATTCTGCTAAGTTATAGTCTGTCGCCTCTTGAGCGAGTAAGATATCAATAAGGGGGCGATCGCGATTATAAAGAGGGTGTTGTTGGTCTTTACCAACCGTTGGTTCAATCATCGTCAGTCCTGAGTGTTGTTAGCGGATAGTTAGGGTTTAGCCCGTTCTGAGTCCTGAGTTCTAAGTTTAGCCGAGAGCAGAGGAGCAGAAAAGGCAAAAAAAATCATCTTCTCCACGGAAAAATTAATTGTAAAATTGAGAACTCCTTACTTACTCCTAACCTCTAACTCACAACTCTTAAATCCTCTTAGACGGCTAGTACACCTGATGTCTTACGGCTCTCACCACTGCCACTTAACTTTAAATAAAGTTACATTAGTCCTTAAGAAAATACAAAAAACTTTAGATGAGGGTGAATTTTATATCACCCAAAGTCCAAGCAGCGAGGGAGCAAGAACCCATTATGTTTGAACACTTCACTTCCGAAGCCATTAGAGTAATTATGCTAGCTCAGGAAGAAGCACGTCGCCTGGGACACAATTTCGTAGGAACTGAACAAATTCTCCTGGGTCTGATGGGAGAAGGAACTGGGGTTGCTGCTAAAGTGCTGGCCGAATTAGGCGTTACCCTCAAAGACGCACGTCGTGAGGTAGAAAAAATTATTGGTAGGGGTTCTGGCTTTGTACCACCAGAAATTCCTTTCACTCCCAAGGTGAAAAGCCTCTTCGAGCAATCTTTTAAAGAAGCTCATAGTCTGGGGCAGAATTACATCAACACAGAACATTTACTCTTAGGATTAACTGAGGCTGGTGAAGGTGTCGCCGCCAAAGTCCTGCAAAATCTAGGAGTTGACTTCAAGAGTGTCCGTAGTGCCATAGTTCGCCGTTTGGGTGAAAATGCACCTGCTTTCGCTGGTAGTGGTAATCAAAAGCGCACCCAACCGCTAACGATGGAAGAATATGGCAGAAATTTGACCAAATTAGCGCAAGAAGGCAGACTCGACCCTGTAGTTGGTCGTGAGAAGGAAATTGAGCGAGCTATCCAAATTCTCGGTCGCCGCACTAAGAATAATCCCGTGTTGATTGGAGAACCAGGAGTTGGTAAAACTGCGATCGCAGAAGGTCTAGCTCAACGAATTATCAACCAAGATGTTCCCGAAACCTTACAGGATAAGCAAGTTATCAGCCTCGATATGGGGTCATTGGTAGCTGGAACTCGATTCCGTGGCGATTTTGAAGAACGCATCAAAAAAGTTGTGGAAGAAGTTCGCACTGTCGGCAACATCATTCTGGTAATTGACGAAATTCACACCTTGGTTGGTGCTGGTGGTACAGAAGGTGGTTTGGATGCAGCCAACATCCTCAAGCCTGCCTTAGCACGGGGTGAACTCCAGTGTATCGGCGCAACAACCCTGGATGAGTATCGGAAGCACATCGAGCGTGATGCCGCCCTAGAGCGTCGTTTCCAACCAATTATGGTTGGTGAACCCTCGGTAGAAGAAACCGTACAAATTCTTTACGGCTTGCGCGGCGCTTATGAACAGCACCACAAAGTCACAATTTTGGATTCGGCACTTGTAGCCGCCGCAGAATTATCAGACCGCTATATTAGCGATCGCTTCTTGCCAGATAAGGCAATAGACTTAATTGATGAAGCTGGTTCTCGCGTTCGTCTGCGGAACTCCCAAAGTTCTCCTAATAAAGAACTCAAGCGTGAACTCGCTGGCGTTACCAAAGAAAAAGAAGCAGCAGTCAGAGTCCAAGATTTTGACAAAGCTGTAACCCTACGCGACCAAGAATTAAAACTCGCAGAACAACTGCAAGCAACATTTACACCAAACGAGCAACCTGTCAACTGCACCGTCGTTGACGAAGAAGACATCGCTCAAATCGTTGCCTCTTGGACTGGCGTACCAGTCAACAAACTGACTGAATCTGAGTCAGAGTTGCTTCTGCACCTAGAAGACACTCTGCATCAACGCCTCATCGGTCAAGAACAAGCAGTCTCGGCTGTATCTCGCGGTATCCGTCGCGCCCGTGTCGGCTTGAAAAATCCCAATCGTCCCATTGCTAGCTTTATTTTCTCTGGGCCTACCGGAGTCGGTAAAACAGAATTGGCGAAGGCACTAGCTTCCTACTTCTTCGGTGCGGAAGACTCGATGATTCGGCTAGATATGTCCGAATACATGGAAAGTCATACTGTCGCCAAGCTCATTGGTTCGCCTCCTGGTTACGTCGGATACGACGAAGGCGGACAACTTACAGAAGCCGTGCGGCGGAAACCTTACACAGTGTTGCTATTCGACGAAATCGAAAAAGCACACCCCGATGTATTCAATATGCTGCTGCAAATCTTGGATGACGGTCATCTTACCGATGCCAAAGGTCGGAAAGTTGACTTCAAGAACACGCTGATCATTTTGACTTCCAACATCGGTTCCAAGGTAATTGAAAAAGGTGGTAGTGGTTTAGGCTTTGACTTCGACACTCAAGCCGATGCTAGTTATAACCGCATCCGCACCTTGGTAAATGAGGAATTGAAAGCTTACTTCCGTCCTGAGTTCCTAAACCGTCTTGATGAAATTATCGTCTTCACCCAGCTTTCTAGGGATGAAGTGAAGCAAATTGCTGAAATTATGCTTCGTGAAGTTTCTAAACGCTTGACAGAAAAGGGAATTATTCTTGAAGTTAGCGATCGCTTCAAAGAACTTGTAGTACAAGAAGGCTATAACCCTAGCTATGGCGCTAGGCCATTACGTCGGGCAATTATGCGCCTCCTTGAAGATTCTCTCGCTGAAGCAATGCTGTCTGGTCAAATTACAGATGGAGACACAGCGCTTATCGATGTTGATGATGACTCTCAGGTGAGAGTACAAAAATTAGAAAAACGAGAATTGCTGTTGGCAAATGTTGGCTAATTTTATACCCGATCACTTTTTGCTGTAATATTTGAGAAATAATTAGCCTCTCATCTAAGTAGAGGCGATCGCAGGGTCATCTTCGACAAACATAAAGTGAAATGGTATTATTTCTCACCCCTAGTAGATATACTAGGGGCTTTTTTATGCAATTTTCTTGGAAGTGGGCAATACCCACTTACCCACAGATGTTTATAATGAGTTTAGGATATAGCACCATAGCAGCAATATGATTGAAAATCAGGACTTCCAAATAGTTAAAGATAGTGTCAAAACTGATGGCAAAGGACGATTAACCTTGGGTACTGTTGCCAAAGCAAAAAGCTACCGAGTGCTGATTAATGAGTTAGGACAAATTCTGCTAGATCCAATTGTAAACATTCCACAAAGAGAACTTTGGATATGGCAAAATTCTATAGCTCGTAGCTCATTAGAAGTTGGCATAAAACAGGCAA
Source organism: Desmonostoc muscorum FACHB-395 (assembly GCF_014698035.1). Classification (GTDB taxonomy): domain Bacteria; phylum Cyanobacteriota; class Cyanobacteriia; order Cyanobacteriales; family Nostocaceae; genus Nostoc; species Nostoc muscorum_A. The sequence continues at coordinate 21,101 of NZ_JACJSF010000105.1, read as the reverse complement.
GTTCTGGTGAACTTCACGACTTAGGTTCGTTTGCCCAGTATGCGGATCTAGAAATTGATGAATAGAGGATGTCACCAGAACACTAGCCCTAAACAGTAATTTTAAAACATAATCCTTGTTACAAGGTTTAATCTACCAAACTGAGCAATAGTGAATTTTAAGATAATATTTTCAAGCGAGGCTAGTACAGCACTAGCTAAACTACAACAAACTGACTCTAAGAAGTACCAAAAAGTTTTAAAAACGCTGGGTTTAATGGAAACAAACCTACGACACCCTAGTTTGAATACTCACAAATATGAATCTTTATCAGGGCCAAATGGAGAAGAAATTTTTGAAGCCTATGTAGAAAACAAAACACCTGCTGCTTTTCGAGTTTTTTGGTATTACGGATCTGAACAAGGAGTTATAACTATCCTGACTATTACACTTCATCCTTGATGATACCGTTGCAAATTAGTGTTGGCGGTAATATGGCATCTTATTTTTATAAACAACTCATTTCTATATTGATTCCTCTGGCAACAATTCTGATGCTAATTTACTCTTAACTACATTCTCAGAATCACCAGATTTAGAAAAACCATCTGCTGCATCCTTGATAAAACCAGCTACAGGTACCGCGATTAGCAAACCTAAGACTCCACCGACATTGGTTCCTACAAGTAAAGCAATTAACACCCATATTGGTCTAAGCCCAGTAAATCTGCCTAAAAGCCGTGGTGCGATCGCCTGATCGATTAACTGGTCAATAACAACAGCTACCGCAAAAACCTTCACTGCTAGCCAAAAGTCATGTGTGGCTATTATGAAAGTTATTACAACCACGCTGACGACATCGCCAAAAGGAATTAAGCTCAAAAGCCCGACTCCCAAACCAAAGAGTAAAGCAAACTGGACTTGAAAAGCTAAAAACATTAATGTTTCTGAAACTCCCATCAGCAAAGCCAAAGTTCCTTGCCCAATCAAGTAATTTTGAAAGTTTTGCTGAATAGACTGGCTTACTTGTTGGGCAAAATTACCCGGTAACTTCTTAAATATCTCCTCCCAAATTCTTGGGCCATCTAACAAGAGGTAAAAAGTTATTACTACTATGATTAAGGCATCAGAAACACTATCAATCGTATCTACAATAATGCTTAAAAGTTTATCCGTAACGAACTCTAATTCATTAGGTAATTGGTCAGTTACTTGTGTTAATAGGTGACTTAAATTCACATTTAATTTGTGCTTAAAGAACCAATTATTTAAAATTTGAAGTTTTTCTTCGCTAGAATCAATCCATTGAGGAAGAACTTTCACCATCTCATTAAATTGCTCTAACACAATAGGAACTAAAGTGATACCCAGAGCAACGATAATTATCAATGCTGATATAAAAACTAATGATACTGCATAGCCACGTTTCACTCCTTGCTTTTGAAGAATGGCAACAGGATAGTTTAAAACGAATGCAAGCAAAGTAGCTAAGACAAGAATTGTTACGACAGGTTGAAAATTGTTAACAAGCAAAAATGCTAGCCAACCATTGAGAAACACTAGGGGAAATAACAGCGTAAAAATTAACCATCTAAGTAGTTGATTGAGTGGAAAATTCATAATTAATTTAAAACTAAAATTATTCTAGTTACTAGATTTAACTGGTGAAATATACTCAACGGTAAGAACATGAAAAAAATCTTCCCAATACTTCTCTACGAGAGGCTGCGCCCTAAGCGTAGCTATGCCGCAGGCTTTACGACTACGCTCAGTAGAAGTTCCCAATTCCCAATTCCCAATTCCCAATTCCCAATTCCCAATTCCCAATTCCCAATTCCCAATTCCCAATTCCCAATTATTAACTTTCAGCAAAAGCTAAAAATTGCTCCTCATTTATTCGTCCTGCTTGATAAAGAGTATTGGTAATTTCTGAAATAGTTAAAACTGAATGGCTACGATAACCATTTTGCTGTAACCTATCTTTCACACCTTGTTCATGATCGATAAGTACCACAATATCATTAACATTTAATCCTGCTGATTCTAACTTTCCTGCGCCTTCCATAACACTTTTGCCACTGATGAGAATATCGTCAACTACCACAACTGTTTCGCCAGGATGAAAGTGACCCTCAATAACTCTGCGCGTTCCGTGGGCCTTTACCTCTTTACGGGGGAAAATCATTGGACAATGAAGGCGCAAAGCTAAACCAGTCGCGGTAGGCAAAGAACCATAGGGAATACCTGCTAATCTATCAAAATTGAGATTCTTCAAAATATCCTCATAGGCTGTGAGAACTTGATTAAAAACTTGAGGATTAGAAATAATTTTGCGTAAGTCGATGTAATAAGGGAATATCGCTCCTGATGCTTGGACAAAGCTGCCAAACATAATACAGTCAATGTCATAAAGTTGTAAAATCAAATCCTGGTAGGGGTGCTGATTTAGAAAACAAACATCAGGAAACCATACAGTACATGTAGAATTTTCGTGAATAATTTCAGTTTTTAGTTGATTAATTTCTGCGCGTAAAGACTCGACTTCCTGAGATAATTGTGTGTTTCCCAACATATCTTGAGGAACAGGAATCAGCAAACCATCACCGTTAGCATTCAACCCTGCTTCTAAAATTTGTCTTAGATTTCCACCCTTCGCCCAGATGCTACGCGCCATAATAATCCGTTCCGGTGCGATCGCTCGAATCTGTGCCAAAACTTCAGCATTTGTAGTTCCTACTTCCAAACCCAATTGTTCTGGAGTTCCCCAGGTTTTTGATTCTTTTACTACCTGTAAATAAAGGGGTGACTCGTTTGTGGGATATTGCTGTAAAGCTTCTGCACCTGGATTAGAAGTACAGCATAAGATAAATACCGCTTTTTCAGGATAGACCAAAAAAGGTGCTACATGATCTTGTCCTGTATAGGGACTAAGAGTGATTGCATCCACCTGCCATTCTGTAAACACAGTTTGGGCAAAAATGGTACTAGTATTTAAGTCACCGTGTTTGGCATCTAAAATTACTGGGATGTGCGCTGGAATCGCTACTAAAGTTTTGTACAGCAATTCTAAACCGGGAATACCTAACGCTTCGTAGAAGCCAAGTGTCGGTTTATAAGCACAAACGTAACCAGCAGTTTCCGCAATAATGAATTGTAACCACTTTTCCAAACCAGCGATGAGTTCTTCAGATTCATAACGCACAGGCATCATTTCTGGATTTGGATCAAGTCCTACAAATAGTAAGCTTTGATTTTGTAAGATACTACGATTCAATTTATCAAAAAAGTTCATTTTTTTTAAAGAGTCATTTGTCATTGGTCATTAGTCATTGGTCATTATTATTCTCTGCATCTCTCTATCTGCATGACCATAGTTTTTTTAACTAAGTTGGCGCGAAAAAACAAAAGTATGTTGCGAAACGTGAATAGGCTTAAAACCCCTACTAATGAACAATGGCAAAGGACAAATGACAAACTAAAACATTGATTCTGTTAAATCAGTACCACCAGCTTTTTGCCCTAATTGATAGTGAATCACTGCAAATAAGATAACCATCGGCACTGAAGCAAAGTGAACAATTCGCAATGCTTGCCAATTGCCAAACAAATCCACAATCCAGGGAAATTGAGCAGGTTTATACATTCCTATCCCTGTAAATAACGCCAGCAGCAAGATCGGAATAATTGCTGTATACGCAATCCGATGCCAAGCATAAATTAGGCGCTTGGAATTATGACTTTTTTGTAATGCTTTGAAGTCATTCGCACCGACAAACCGATGTCGCCAGCGTCGGGTAATTAAAATGTAAATTCCATACCACAAGAGATTGAGTGAGAATAGCCACATTGCAGCAAAATGCCAGTGTCTACCTCCTGCAAGCCAACCTCCTAACGTAAAGATGGGAGGAATGTGCAAACCTGCACGTCCACCAAAAACAGGGTTGGCGTTGTAAATTTGTAGTCCACTGGTGAGCATGATAAACAGGCTAATGATGTTACACCAGTGGAAAATTTTGGCTGCGATCGCTTGAGTCGGTCGCTTTCGAGTTTGAGAGGGGGTCAAAGTCATAGATTTTGACTGATAAAATTTGCTGTTTATCTGTCCTAAAAATTGGGCATGGGGCACTGGGAATTGGGCACAGGAAGAATCAACCAAGCATAAGCGTCTGTCTTGAGTAAATAGCCCTGCAAATTTGGGGGTGGTATTGCTTACCCTTATTTTCCCATTTTATGATTCAGTATTTTGGCAAAGATGTTCGCTACTGTTTTAACTTTAAGTATAAGTGTGACTAGTGTTGTTTCGATACAAAAATACTGGGGCGTGTCATCAATTAAACCAGATAACAGAAGCAGCTAAATAAATCGCACCCAAACATAGTCAGCTTATGTTACAAGTACAGCCTGCTGCTTGAAATCATATTTAAGCGAACGTTTGCATAGCGTATAAGTTGTATAGTTTGTACTAAACATTTTTATTTTTAAGTATTTTAATGGTTATTGATATAGGACTCATATTTGATTTTTGAAATATACGTAGAGTGCGTTACACTACGCGATAACGCACCCTACGCATACTTAGTTTTTTTCAGAAATCAAATTGGATTCCTATACTAAAAATAAAAATATTTCTTTCCAAAAAATAGATCCAACGTTTTGAGAATAACTAGATAAAAATCTGTCTTTGGAAATATATCTTTTGGAATTATTTATTTTTAAATAACAACTGAAGTAATGTATATGCCGATAAATAAACATTTGAACTACATTTAATGATATAGATATTCTTGTATGATACTTACAATCAAGTTTAGCGATAAAAACACCAATAAATAAGATAAAAAATGCCTAGACTCGTAGGACAGCGCTCTAATACTGGAGCTAATATCACCGTTTTCATTATCCTGATCGCCATCTTTGGGGTACTTCTCGAATACTTTGGCATGATTGATATCGTTCCCGGTTTTGGCCGAGAAGGACGATATTTTCAAATAAAAGGTCAGGCAACCAATGAACAAGTAATTGAACAACTAAATTAATAAGAATCTGAAGGATAGATAAATGCGTAAAGGTAGTGATGTTATCGATAAAGTGGTCGTTGCCTACGACACAGGTAAGAAAATTGTGCGAATTATAGACTTAATATTTGATCAGAAACACAATCAACTTTTGGGGTTTTTAGTTGCAGAAAAGGGACTGTTTAGAGACGCAAAAGTGATTTCTTGGGAAGAAGTGCAAGCGATTGGGTTGGATGCGATCGTAGTTAACTCGAAAAAATCTGTTGTTAAGGCACATCGTGTCCCTGCAATTAAAGAGATTCTGCACCAAAATATTGTGCTGAGAAAAAAAAGAATTCTGACTACTGAGGGACTTGACCTCGGTGGATTGGTCGATTTGTTCTTCGATGAGCATAGTGGACTGGTAGAAGGATACGAAGTTTCTGGCGGTGTATTTGCCGATGCTTACTCGGGGCGATCGTTCGTTCCTGCTCGTGAAGCCCTGAAAATTGGTTATGATGTTGCCTTTGTACCACCAGAAACCTCTCAAATGATGGAAGAACAGGTGGGTGGTATCCGAGGAGTTGTTCAAGCAACTGGAGATAGATTACAGGAATCGGCTGAGACTACCAATAGCAGATTGCAAACAGCAGCTCAAACCGTGAATCAGCAGCTGCAAAGCTCGGTAGAGAGTGTGAACCGTGGGCTACAGGAAGCGAGCCAGAATGTAGGTGAACAATTACAAGCTGCAACTGATGCTACTAGCAGCAAACTGCAAGACCTCAATCGAGATGCAACTGCTTCCCTAACAAACAATTTGGTTGATCCTGCCGAGCAAAAGGTATATGTGATTGGCAAGCATGTTGAGCGGGATGTGCTGACTCCAGACGGCAATGTACTGCTACTACAGGGGCAGGAAGTGACGCTAGTCGATGCAGAAGCGGCCGATCGCATGAACATTCTGGATGAACTTTATCGAGCTACGGGTGGTAGCCTGACTGTCAATATCAGCCGCAATTTGCAAGCAGCAACAGAATCTACTAGCAATCGAATTGGGAGCCTAACTCACAGTAGCGCCGCTAATCTGCGTCACTCGGTTGATTCGCTGGTAGGACATGTGGCGATCCAGCAGGCAAGAGGGCGTAGAGTCGTACAAACAGTGCGTGCCAACGATGGCTTAATTATTGCGGCATCTGGGCAAATTGTGACGGAATCCCTTCTGGATCGGGCCCAGACTTACGGTAAAGAAGCAGAATTGCTGAACGCTGTTGGTCTGACTCTGGCAACCGCAGTCGGTTCTACCGCAAGTGACAGATGGTTAGAAAACAAAGTTCAACTGCGCGACGGGGCAAGTATTGCTCAAGAGAATCTCAACACTTTTTGGCAAGCCTTGAAAGCGAAGGCAGAAAACTTACAAGGACGCGGCACACGGGCAATGAAGAAGCAACGGATTGAACAAGCTCTGGGTCGTCCAGTTACCCGTGTCATTCTTGACCCAGAAGACAACGTGATTCTGAATGTAGGTGAATTGATTACACATCGCGCTGTTAGTCAAGCCGAAGAAAGTGGAGTTCTGAATATCTTACTGAGTTCGGTCTATACCAAGGAGCCAGAAATCTCTGATAAGGAGTTACGTGCTTCCGAATATGGAATGGCAGCCTTGGCGCATCATGGTAATGGGATAAAATGAGCAACCGATTCTGTTGCAATACGGTTCGGTTAAGACAAGAGACGCGATGAATCGCCGTCTCTACAATAATCAGTCTTTCATAGAGACGGCGATTTATCGCGTCTTTGTGATCTAGAATTTTCATCAAAAAACCTTAACCGAACCGTATTGGGCGTGTTGGCAACTCTCGTATTCATGAATTTATTTTTACCTAAAAGCTGGCGTGTTTTCTAATCGCAGCATAGTGTCTTGCTGTTGTATTCATTTCAATTATCAACTCTGTACCTTGACCTAATTTAGAATTACACTTAATTTTACCTTGATGTTTTTCAACGATAATTTCCCGACTAATTGATAGTCCAAGTCCCTTACCTTTACCTACTGGTTTGGTGGTAAAAAATGGTTCAAACATCTGTCTTTGGATATGGGGAAGTATGCCTTGGCCATTGTCAGAAATGCGAATTATAACTTTGTGTTTTTTTCCTATTTGTTTGTTATTTGGCCAAATATCATTACTATTGACTAATGACAAATGACTTCTAACAATTTCTGTATGAATAAAGATTTTGGGAGGAAAGGAATAATCATATTTCATCCTTTCTTCTAAGGCATCAATGGCATTAGTTAAGATATTCATGAATACCTGATTTAAATCGCCGGGGTAACACTCGATTAAGGGTAATTCACCAAACTCTTTAATTACTTCAATCCTGGCTCTGTCAGGCTTTTCTTTGAGCCGATGTTGTAAAATTCTCAGAACACTATCAAGTCCTTCGTGCAGGTTAACCTTTTTCATTTGGCCTTCGTCAGAGGTTGAAAAATTCCGCAAGGCAAAAACAATTTCTTTAACGCGCTCTGAGCCGGCTCGCATTGACCACAGTAATTTTAAAAAGTCTGTCTTCACGAAACTAAGGTCGAGGCATTGCAGATGTAAGGCTATGACTGGGGTAGGTTTGGGATAGTAATGTTGGTAAAGTTCAATGATTCTGATTAAATCTTCAGCGTATTGACTCGCAGGATGGAGATTGCCGTAGATGAAGCTAACAGGGTTGTTAATTTCGTTAGCCATATCCGCCACCAGTTGACCGAGGTTAGCCATTTTCTGGTTCTGCAATAACTGCCTTTGGGTATATTTGAGTTCTTCGAGAGTAGTTTCTAGCTGCTGTGATTTTTCTCTAACTTGGTCTTCTGTAGACTGGTGTTGGGCAATTTCTCTTTGGAGTTGTTCAAGTAGTTGGTATTGTTGAGTAGCGATCGCTTTATCCTGACTAATATCCTTGTGTGTCCCCGCCATTCGCACTGGTTTACCGGATTCATCCCACTGAAATACTTTGCCACAAGCCAAAATCCATTTCCATTCGCCGGATTTAGTCAACATTCGCAATTCAACTTCAAACACAGGCGTGCATCCTTGGAGATAATCGTGCAACACCTGGCGAATTCTCGGTAAATCTTGTGGATGTACAAGTCGCTCAAAGGATTTATGCTCATGAGCGATTTCGTCTAATCCATACCCCAGAATGCCCTTCCACTGGGGATCGTAATAGGTTTTATTGGTTATGAGATTCCAATCCCACAACCCCAAGCCACTGGCGATTAATGCCATTTGTAAGGCTGCTTGTGAGCATTGACAAGGATCTAAATTTTCTGGAGATAAGTCTTTTGATTCTGGGAAACTCTGCGAATCTGGTACTGAAAGTGGAGCTTCCGGTTTATGGGTAGCGGGTTCTTCGATATGCATAGCTGCTGGTACGGTGAGGAAGATATCCTGTAGCTCTCTCTCTACGCTGTCTTAGCACCCTGACGATCCATTTTGGATAAATCGTCTACTTGGTTGATTAGGCTGTAACTTCGGTTAGAAATATATCAGCCGATATCATCAATTTGGATGGAATTTAGAAAAAGGTAAACGGACGAATGTAACCTCTGTTGCGATCGCCGCAGCCATTTTTTAGAAAAAATAGCTACATTGTGTGCATCTACATTCTAAGATATGTCTAAAAAAAGTAGTTCAAATCAAATATAATCACTTAAAAACTCGAAAAATTTTGTAAAAAAAATTCTATGATTGAGTCACGTCAAATGTTTCAGGATACAAAAATATTGTCAAGCCTTGTTTGTAGCTTTTTTAGGAAAGGGCTGGCTGCTATTCATACAAGGTAGACTACATTGATTTCCAAAACATAATGGTGTGATAAAATTCATGCTGAATTGGAGCCGATGAGTAATGACTATAGATGAAGTAGTATTGCTACTAAAAGCCAGTCAAGCAACGGGTTTAACAACGCTCCAAGAGATTATATTGCGTTCTTCATGGGAAGGAAAAACTTACACGAATATTGCCTGTGAAGCTCACTATGGCGAGGAACGTGTCAGGAAAATTGCTGCTCATTTATGGCAAGTAATGAGTGATTTTTGTAAAGAACCGATAAATAAATCTAACTTCCGTCAGACTGTAGAAAATCACCGTCTTAGCAAAGCACATCAGCAATTAATTAAGGAATTCAACAAAGCAGCTACGGCTATATCTTTAGAATTTCCTAGTGGCCCAGTATCCCTTAATTCCAGATTTTACATCCCTCGCCCGCCAATTGAGGAAATTGCCTACGCAGAAATAGCTAAACCTGGCTGTTTCATCTGCATCCAAGCACCCAAGAAGATGGGGAAAAGCTCTCTGATTTTACAGTTGCTTGCACGCGCTAACAATCAAGGCTTTCGCACCGTGACGTTAGATTTTCAGCAAGCAGATAAAGTAATATTTACCAGTTTGGATAAATTTTTGCGCTGGTTCTGTGCTAATCTCAGCCGAGAGTTACAGTTAGAACCAAAACTCAATGATTATTGGGATGAAGATATGGGTAGCAAAGTAAGTTGCTCTATCTATTTTCAACATTATTTACTGTCTGCGCTGGAAACTCCCCTTGTGTTGGTATTGAATGAGGTGGATTGGGTATTTGAATATGAGGAAATTGCTGGAGAATTGTTACCGTTAGTGCGATCGTGGTATGAACAAGCTAAAAGGGTAGAAATTTGGCAAAAACTGCGGCTGATTCTGGTTTATTCAACGGAAATTCTTGTTCCCATAAAACTAACTCAATCACCATTTAATATTGGTTTGCCGATTAAGTTACCTCCCTTTACAAAAGAGCAGGTGCAGGATTTAGCACTACGTCACGGCTTGGATTGGACAAATGCTAAAGTCGAGAGTTTGATGGCACTGGTAGGAGGATATCCTTATTTGGTGCGATTAGCTTTTTATCACCTAGTGGGTAAAGGGGGACTAGAACGGGATTTAGAAAAGCTATTGCAAGAAGCACCCACAGAAGCAGGAATTTATCACGAGTCTTTAAAGCAATATGTGTTAGCGCTACGAGATGAATCAGCCTTAAAAAATGCTTTTTATGAAGTAATTAACGCTAAAAATTATGTGAAATTAGAGCCAGTATTGGCATATAAATTACAAAGTATGGGGCTAATTAATTTAGAAGGCGATCGCAGTACTCCTGCCTGTGAATTATATCGTTTATATTTCCGACAATATTTGAAGACAAGCGAGCATTTCAATAACGGCTGTTTTAACTGTGAGTTTAAGCATGGCTAGCGTTATTTCTGCGAGGGTAACTTCAGGAGAGCAAAGCTACAGCAACTCTGTGATGGAAAAGAGCCGTTGTCGGTCTATTTTCTGGAGCTTGATTTTTTCGGTGTAGAAAGCTTGATAATAAGATTGATAACGCTCTGGTTCAGCTTCTGGATCGGTTTGTTGCCATAGCTCCAAAAAATGGCGATAGCGTTTTTCCAACATAACCAAGTCCATGCAAGCGATCGCAGCTTGAACTACTTGCGGAGTCCGAAGTATTTCTTTTTGGTTTTTTTCATTCACATGAAATAAATGGGAAATTAACCCCATCTCGCTGCTAAATTCTAAAAAATGGTCTTGCAAGCGGGAAATTAAATCTGGTTGAGACGCAAAATTTCTCGTCTCTCCATCACCGGATGAGATTTCTAAAATCTGTTGCCATAAAAATCGGTGGTGGGAAAGGCTAAATTGCAAATCTCGCTCCTCTAGTTCGGCAATAATCGCTTGACGTTGTTCAGGACAATGTAAATAAATTCGCAATAATAAGGCTTCTGCGTGTTCTAAAAGACTGCGTTCTGTAGGAATTGGGGATTGAGAAACTTTACTACTTCCCCATGCTTGCTTCGCTGATACAGGTTTAGTGTATGCAGCCGCAGTCGGAGCAATTTGAGTTAACAGATTTTCGACTCGCAGAGGTATAAGTCTGGTATCTCCCAAACTGAGTATTTCTGCACAGTAGGAAACGTAATAATTTCGTGTATCGCTGTTAGCTATATTTTTAAGTAATTTGACTAATTGCTGAGTTACTTGCTGAAAATCAGTAGCCTGTTTCAAGTCTCGGTTTTGAATAATTTGCTGAATCTGCCAATCTAACCAAAGTGGCGCATTTTTTAGCAGTTCTCCATAGTCTTCTGGAGTGTGGCTATGCAAATATTCATCAGCATCTTTACCATCGGCTAAATTAAGAATTTTTAGCTGAACTTCGCCTTTGTATGCTAGTTCGGCAATTTCACCGATCGCACGTTCGGCGGCATTGGTTCCGGCTTTATCAGCATCAAAGTTGAGTACTAATTGTTTCGATTCGGTATAGCGTAAAATTAACCGGACTTGTTCTAAGCTTAAGGCTGTACCGAGGGAAGCAACGGCATTATTAATCCCAGCAGCGTGGAGAGCGATCGCATCAAAATACCCCTCTACCACCACCGCTTGATCGAGTTGGGAAATCCCACTTTTAGCTTGATCAAGGGCAAATAATGTTTTACCTTTACTAAAAAGTTCCGTTTCTGGTGAATTCAGATATTTCGGTTGTTCATCCGTGAGAGTTCTGCCACCAAAGGCAATGACGCGCCCTTGAACATCGCGGATGGGAATCATCAAGCGATCGCGAAATACATCATAATAACCGCCTCCTTCCTTGCGCGGCTTAATCAATCCCGCTTTTTCTAGGATCTGCGCTGGATAATGTTTATCTTCCACTAGATAACGATGGAGAGTTTCCCAACCTGCGGGGGCATAACCTAAACCAAATTGCTGTATAGTTTCTTCTTTTAGTTGGCGGTTAGATTGCAAATATTGAAGTGCCTTTTGCCCTTGGGATTGTCTCAGGGCGTGTTGATAAAATTGGGCGGACATTGCCAGAACTTCATACAACTGCTCACGCAAAGATAGCTGACGCTGCAATTCTTGGCGTTGTTCGGGTTCGAGGGTTTGTACAGGTACTTGGTAACGGCGTGCTAAATCCAGCACCACATCGGCAAAAGAACGCTTTCCCAACTCCATGACAAACTTGATGGCATTTCCTCCAGCTTGACAGCCGAAGCAATAGTACATTTGCTTAGTCTGGCTGACGGTGAAACTAGGAGATTTCTCGTCATGGAAGGGGCACAAACCGACAAAATCCTTTCCACGTTTGCGTAAAACTACGTATTCCGAGACGACATCTACAATATCGGCCCGTAGTTTAACTTCCTCAATTGTATCTGGGTGCAAGCGGGGGATTTGCATTCTAGTCTATTTGTTAAGTCATGAGTTGGTAGTTAACACTGCGGTGGGTTTACCAACTGATAGCTATTATATTCTTGTTGCTAGACCAAGAATGATCTATACAATTGCTTACATTTAATTTTATCAGAGGAAATACTGAAAATGGGACGTATTTTTATATCAGCCGCTCATGGAGGCAGAGAAGCTGGAGGGATCGATCTAGGTGCGATCGCAGGTGGTACAACTGAAGCTAAAGAGATGATTCTACTGCGGGATTTGATTGTCACCGAACTGAGGGCGCGGAATTTGGAAATTTTGGCAGTTCCCGATGACTTGAGTGCCGCCCAAACCATCACCTGGATCAATTCTCGCGGCCGTCGGGGTGATATTGCCTTAGAGATTAAATCTGATGCAGCTAACAGCCCTTCTGTGCGTGGGGCTAGCGTCTTTTATATTGCGAATAATAGCGATCGCAAAAGCAATGGTGAACAGTTGCTAGTGGGATTATTGCGCCGCGTCCCCCAATTACCAAATCGGGGAGTCAAGCCAGATACAGATAGTGGATTAGGTAGTTTAGCATTCTGTCGCCAGACAACGCTTCCAGCTTTGGCAATGCAAGTAGGCTTTCTTAGCAATCCAGAGGATCGGGCTTTGCTGCAAACTCGTCGCCGCGATTTTGCTTTAGGAATTGCTGATGGATTGGCAACTTGGAGCCGTGCGATCGATCCTACTCCTGGCACTCCAACCGAAGCAAATTATCCACCAATTAATATTAATATTAATGGACAAAATTACTCAGAGCAAGGAGTATTAGTTAATGGCAATGCTTACATCCCCATTGATTTAGTAGATCGTTTGCGAATTGATCTTTCAAAAGCCGCTAATGTTAATCGAATTACCTATCGCAAAATAGTTTATATTAAAGCAATAGAACTCCGAGATTTTAATGTCGCCGTTAATTGGGACGCTGCAACTCGGACTGTCAGTTTGCGCTCCAATTTGATCGTTTGTCCTGGTCAATTGGAACGAGTAATGTCAAATGGTAATACTTCCGAAATACAGTTGCAATTATTCCTCAGAAACAATAACGAAAATGCTTTGGCAAAGTTTCCAGATATTCCCAAACTTTATCGGGAAGAAGCAGGGATAGAGGGAGTAAACTATGATATTGCCTTTTGCCAAATGTGTGTAGAAACTGGATTTTTACGCTTTGGTGGTGATATTAAACCTGAGCAAAATAACTTTGCAGGTTTAGGTGCGATCGGTGGTGGTTCAGAGGCTGCATCTTTTCCAAGTGCCAGAATTGGAGTGAGGGCACACGTTCAACATTTGAAAGCTTACGCCAGTTTAGAACCTTTGGTACAAGAAGTAGTAGATCCAAGGTTTCGCTTTGTCACACGTGGAATTGCAACATTAATCGATCAACTATCAGGGCGATGGTCAGCAGATTTAGACTATGGTGCCAGGATTTCAGCAATGCTTAAACGATTATATGAATCAGCAGGACTTCTTTGAGTGTTGATTAAATAAACTTGCACTAATTACTTGAAACCTTTCCCCCTTTATGCCCTTTGCGGTTCGTTAAAAAAATTGACTTTGGCAAAGATTTTTAGCCTTAAATGAACTGTATTGGCTTATAACGCAATACGCTTGAGTTAAGCATTTCTCTTTTCTCTCTGTGTCCTCTGCGCCTTTGCGGTAGCCTGCGGCAAGCCGAAGCGTCTACGTTAAAAAATTGACTTTGATCGCAAAGTTTTAGTCTTAACTGAACCGTATTGTTATATAAACTTGATAGCAATTAAGAAGATAGACCGTGATTGTCCCATCTAGTAGTAGAGCATTATTAACAAGTCATAACAGTAGTTTGAGCTTTACCAGCCTTACAGAACTATCAAGTGCAAACTTACTTGCAGAAGTCGATCTTCATCGGATTGTAGCAAGTTTAAAGCTCAGGCAAAACAAAAAAGCATCGATGGGTCAGTTTCTCACTCCCGCCTCAGTAGCAGAATTGATGGCTGGAATGTTTAATAGGCTTGATTTACCTGAAATATCTTTGCTTGATGCTGGAGCCGGAATTGGTTCACTACTAGCTGCTTTTGTAGCAAAAGTGTGCCAGCATCGACAACATACGTCAAGTTTGTGTGTTGTAGCTTATGAAATTGACCCTTTTCTAATTGGATATTTGCATCAGACTCTAGAGCTATGTAAGAAGGAATGTCAACGTGTAGGTATTTCCTTTAATTACGAAATTCGTGAGACTGATTTTATCGAAGATGCAGTCAGGCTACTTCAGATTGGTTTATTGAATAGTGCAAAGGCAACAGAATTTACCCATGCTATTCTCAACCCGCCTTATTTAAAAATTAATGCTAATTCTAAGGTGCGGAAATTGCTGCATTCCATAGGTTTGGAAACTAGCAATCTTTACACTGGTTTTATGGCAGCTACAGCGCAACTTCTAAAACCAAGTGGGGAGTTTGTAGCGATTACCCCGCGCAGTTTTTGCAACGGGCCGTATTTCCGTGACTTCCGCAAAATGTTTTTAGAGATGATGGCTTTACAACAAGTACATCTTTTTGAGTCGCGGCAAGAAGCATTTAGTGACGATGATATTTTGCAGGAAACTATCATCATCCAAGCTATAAAAGAAAGGCAAAAATCTAGCAGCGTCATCATCAATACCAGTTCTGGGGCTAATGATGACTTGATAATGTCACAATCTGTACCATATACAGCCTTAGTTAATCCCAACGATCGAGAGCAGTTTATTCATATTATTCCAGATAAGATTAGCCAGCAAATTGTTGAGCGAATTGAAATTTTTCCCTGCACTTTGAAAGATTTAGGGCTAACAGTTTCAACCGGACGGGTAGTAGATTTTAGAGCAAAAGAGTACTTAAGAGCAAATGCAGAAAACAATACTGTTCCTTTAATTTATCCGGTGAACTTAGCAAATGGATATGTAGAACACCCAAAAATTACCAAAAAGCCTCAAGCGATAGTTGCCCTAGAAAAAACAGCCAATCTTTTGATCCCAAATGAGCATTATGTCTTATGCAAAAGATTTTCATCGAAAGAAGAGAAAAGGCGTGTTGTCGCAGTGGTTTATGATGCCAATCAATTTAATTATGCCTATGTCGGTTTTGAAAATCACTTGAATTACTTTCATCAAGATGGACGGGGACTTAGCCTTACCTTGGCTCGTGGGCTTGCTGTTTATCTCAATTCAACCCTAGTTGATGCTTTTTTTCGGTTGTTCAATGGGCATACTCAGGTAAATGCAACAGATTTGCGAAAATTAAAGTACCCTAATTTGGAACAGTTATTAGCTTTAGGGACAGAGATTACAGAGCAGTTTCCTTGTTTGCGGGAAATTGATGAACTTATAGAAAATCAACTACAGAGTATGTCGAATCTGTCAGAGAATAATCCAATTGTAACTAAGTCTCGAATTGATGAAGCGCTACAAATATTGACACAATTAGAATTTCCCCGAACACAACTGAACGAACGGTCAGCTTTAACTCTTTTAGCATTGCTTGGCTTAAAACCGACAGACTCTTGGCAATTCGCAACTTCCCCTTTGATGGGAATTACGCCAATAATGGACTTTATGGCTCAACATTATGGCAAAACTTATAAGCGCAACACAAGGGAAACAGTTCGCCGCCAGACAGTGCATCAATTTCTGGATGCAGCTTTGATAGTTGCTAATCCAGATAATTTAAGTCGCCCTGTTAATAGTCCAAAAACTGTATATCAAATTCAGAACAGTGCGCTCGAACTCTTACGAACCTACGGTACTGAAGAATGGGAAAAAAGCATCTGTACCTATCTTGCTTCAGTTGAAACTTTGAAAAAGCAGTATGCTCAAGAACGGGAAATGTCTCGTATTCCGATAGTAATTGATGGAGAAATTAAAACTTTATCACCAGGTGGTCAAAATATTCTGATTTAAAAAATTATTAATGATTTTGGCTCTCGTTTTACACCTAATGGAAAGCTCATCTATGTTGGCGATACAGATGAAAAATTCGCCCATTTTGATGCAGCAGCATTGACAGATTTAGGCGTTAACATCGATTCTCATGGCAAAATGCCAGATGTAATTATTCACTTCACAACAAATAACTGGTTGGTGCTGATTGAAGCTGTAACTTCACATGGACCAATTAATCCTAAACGGAAGAAAGAACTTGAAGTCTTATTCAGAAATGCCAAAATCCCTCTGGTGATGGTAACAACATTTCTCAGCCGTAAGGCAATGGTGGCATATCTGGCAGAGGTTGCTTGGGAAACAGATGTTTGGGTTGCTGAAGATTCAACTCACCTGATTCATTTCAATGGCGAATATCTATTACAGGATTACCAAATAGAAAAGAAGTAAACTTCTTGAATCTAAGTAAGTTGGCGTAAATAATTGTCGTTGGGATAAGGCAATAGCTAGAAGGGTTTTAGGCTAGTTCATTTTTCTTTACATAGTTTGATTTTATTGTGTCAACTTACTTATCTCAGTTTATTTTCTTTTATATTTTAGTGCCCGTGTTAAATAGGTTAGTAGAACGGGCATTATAAAGTGTCAGTTGAAAAATTTGAAATGTCCTTGTAAGAATGTTCATATCTTCCACTGCTTTGACAGAAGCTGATTTGGAGTCAGCGATTGTTCGCAACCCACTGATCGTTTTGCCAAGTACATCTGTGATGGCGGCGATCGCTCAGATGAGTGGTAGTCGCACTGTGTGTTCATCTTCAAGAGAAGCAGATATGGAAATTGAAGCCAGGCATCTTGAGGCGCGATCAAGTTGCGTGTTGATTGTTGAAGGGAATCAGTTGTTAGGGATTTTTACTGAACGAGACGTGGTTCGACTCAGTTCTCAAATGCGAAAACTAGAGAATCTGGCGATCGCTGATGTAATGGCACATCCAGTCATTAGCTTACACCAATCTGCATTTACCGATCTGTTCTTAGCTGTCAATCTACTCCAGCAGTATCGGATTCGCCACTTACCCCTGCTTAATGAACAAGATGAAATAGTTGGACTATTGACTCATGAAAGTTTGCAGCAATTGTCACGTCCAATAGACTTGCTGCACCTGCGCCTAGCGGAAGATGTGATGACTTCGGAAGTGATTTGCGCTGCTCCAAGCGTCTTTATGCTAGCTATTACTCGTCTGATGGCAGAAAATCGGGTGAGTTCAGTGATACTTGTAAAAGAAAGAGTGGCACAAGGTCAAGTCATACAAGTACCAATTGGGATTCTGACAGAGCGAGATATTGTCCAATTTCAAGCATTAGAACTGGATTTTGGACATCTCCAGGCAGAGGTTGTGATGAGTACGCCAGTTTTCTCAGTCAGCCCTGAGTACTCTCTGTGGAGAGTTCAAGAGCTAATGCGGCAATACTTAGTCAAGCGGATAGCTGTGACTGGAACTCAAGGAGAGTTATTAGGAATCGTCACTCAGACCAGTATTCTGAAAGTACTCAATCCAGTCGAGTTAACTAATTTAGTTGGAGTATTGGAATATCAGGTAAATCGATTAGAAGCAGAGAAATTAGCACTGCTGAAAAATCGCAACGCCGAATTAGAGGAGCTAGTCCAGCAGCGTACAGCTACACTCAAGGCAAAAGCAGAGCGGGAACAATTAATTGCAACTATTGCTAGCCAAGTCCATTCTTCGCTCAATCTACAGGATATTCTCGACACAACAGTTCAAGAGGTGCGATCGCTCTTAGATTGCGATCGCGCGATGATCTTGCAGTTTCAACCCGACTGGAGCATGGTTGTGGTGGCAGACTCAGTAAAGAATGGTTATGTTTCTTACCGGGGTAAACAGATTGAGGATACCTGTTGTGCTACTGATGTGTTTGATCTATATCACCATGAAGGAATTCGAGTTGTGTGTGATATCTACACAGTACAGATGAGTGATTGCCATCGAAAACTACTGGAAACGTTGCAGACTAGAGCCAAAATTTTGGTTCCAATTATCCAAGATGGCAACCTGTGGGGACTCCTGAACGTTGTTGAAAGTCTTGCTCCTCGAATTTGGCAAGCTGAAGAAATCTCTCTAGTGCAACAGCTTTCGACCCAGATGGCGATCGCAATTCAACAAGCTACTGCTTACCAGCAGCTTAAAACAGCAGAGAATGAATTGCAACAACAAAACTTGCGATCGAAATTGTTAGCCAATGTCACCCTAAAAATTCGTGAATCTTTACAAATTGATGAAATCCTCAAAACCAGCGTTACAGAGGTGCAAAAGCTTCTAAAGACAGACCGGGTATTAATCTTCCAACTAGAATCAAATTATTCGTTAACGGCGCTGCAAGAGGCAGTGTTCCCCAACTTTCCCAAAGTTCTGGGAGAGAACATTTTCGACCCTTGTTTCACAGAAAATTATATTCAGAAATACCGTGAAGGACGGATACAAGCTTTTACTGATATCGAAAAAGCGAATATCCAACCTTGCCACATTGAATTACTACAAAGATTTGCTGTTAAGGCTAACGTTGTTGTCCCCATTATGCTCAAACATGAACTTTGGGGATTGCTCATTGCCCATCAATGTAGTCATTCTCGACAATGGATAAGCTGGGAAATTGAACTTTTAAGAGAATTAGCTAACCAAATAGGCATTGCTTTAACTCAAGCCAAGTTACTAGAAGCCGAAACCCTGCAACGACAAGAACTTGAAATTGCTCGTCAACAAGCAGAATTGGCTTCGGAAGCCAAAAGTAGTTTTTTGGCGAATATGAGCCATGAAATTCGCACTCCCATGAACGCTGTTTTGGGAATGACTGGTTTGCTATTAGAAACTTCTTTAACACCAGAACAAAGAGATTTTGCAGAAACAATTAGTGTCAGTGGGGACGCGCTTCTATATCTCATCAATGAGATTTTGGATTTATCCAAACTGGAGGCTGGGGAAATGATGCTTGAAACCCTGGATTTTGATTTATCCACTTGTGTTGAAGAAGTTTTAGAATTGTTGGCTCCTCAAGCCCATCATAAGGGATTGAAAATTGCCGCTTTGATTCATCGCAATGTCCCTACTTATCTTCAAGGAGATGCTAATCGCTTACGGCAAGTTCTGATGAACCTGATAGGTAATGCTATTAAGTTTACCAGCACTGGTGAGGTGGTGGTACGAGCAGAATTGCAATCAGAAAATTACGCTACACCTATGATCCAGTTCTCCGTTACAGATACGGGGATTGGCATGGCATTACAAGACCAAAGTAAACTTTTTCAACCATTTACCCAAGTTGATGCTTCTATTACACGTAAATATGGTGGTACAGGTTTAGGATTAGCAATCTGTAAACAGTTAGTAAATTTGATGGGAGGAGAAATTCAGGTCGAAAGTCAAATAGATAAAGGATCGAAATTTTGGTTTGAGTTACCTTTCACCAAACAGCATCAACCTGTTTATCAGAATCATGAACGTGAGCTTTTAAATCAACGGCGCTTGTTAGTCGTAGATGACAATGCAACTAATCGTAAAATTATCTATCATCAAGCTACCCGTTGGGGGATGCACGTAGATGAGGCTAGTTCTGCAACTATGGCTTTACAAGCTTTACAGCAAAGTGTCGAGCAGGGAGTTCCCTATGATATAGCTGTGATTGATATGCAAATGTCCAAAATAGATGGGATGAATTTGGGGATACAAATTAAGGCAAACCCTATCATTGCTGATATCCCTTTAATTATGTTGACCCATACTAATCAAACAGATGAAGTGCAAAGGGCGCTAAACATAGGATTTACTAGTTATTTGGTCAAGCCAGTGAAGCCATCGCGGTTATTTGAAACGATCGTGAATATCTTAGGAAGCCAAACAAAACTAGATGACTCTCATGTTTATAGAATTGAGCAAACGTTTGTGCCAATACAGGTAGAACCAATAAATGATTCCACTAAACCCAAGTTAAAATTGTTGCTAGCAGAAGATAATCTTGTTAATCAAAAAGTCATCCTCAAGCAGCTTCAGAATTTAGGCTACAAAGCTGATGTTGTCGCCAATGGTCAAGAAGTTTTACAGATATTAGATAAAATTCCTTACGACTTGATTTTCATGGATTACCAAATGCCAATTTTGGATGGTTTGGAAACGACAAGAGAAATTCGTCGTCGGTCAGCAAGTTCATTTGCTAGCCATCGGCAACCTGTGGTTGTTGCTCTTACTGCTAACGCTATGGCAGAAGACCAACAAAACTGTAGAGATGCAGGGATGGATGACTATTTAAGTAAACCAGTAAATAAAAAAGATTTAGCAGTAGTACTAGAGCGTTGGAATGAAATAATTATTACTTCTGAGGCAGTTATGATTCCAGAACCCACATCTACTAATCAAGATAGTCAAAATAGAAATTTAATCGACCAAATAATTGATTGGGAATACTTACATCAACTTTCAGATAACGATACAGAGTTGGAGTTAGAATTCTTGCAACTGTTCCAAGAAGATAGCCAAAGTCATTTAGAGTTTACCAAAACTGCATTCGCTGCTCAAGACTTTCAACAAATTGCATGGGAAGCTCATCATCTCAAGGGTTCTAGTGGGAATATGGGAGTTACAATTATGCAGAAATCAGCAGAAAAACTAGAGCTACTGAGTCGTAAACATGAGATTGCTGGCATGGACAATTTAATCGCAGATTTGGAAGATTTTATCAACCGAATTCAAGATTTTTTAATCAAGACAAATGTTGATAAGTTGACTGATAAATAGACAATACAAACTTAAAAATTCAAGCTTAAAAAATAAATTTTAAACTGTTTCCCTATCAATACTGCTCGGTTAAGGAGAAATAGAGGGTAAAACAAGGAAGATTTTGTTCGCGTAAACTGTCCGCGAACAAAATAAATAATTAGACTTACTTTTTCTCTTTGAG